>JBJMLD010000231.1:0-10280 GCA_045805545.1 Solirubrobacteraceae bacterium
GGCGATGTTGCGCACCTGGTCGGTCAGGTTGGACGCCATCTGGTTCACCGAGTCGGTCAGGTCCTTCCAGGTGCCCGACACGCCGCGCACCTCGGCCTGGCCGCCCAGCCGACCCTCGGTTCCGACCTCGCGGGCTACTCGCGTGACCTCGTCCGCGAAGCTCGACAGCTGGTCCACCATCGCGTTCACCGTGGTGCCGATGCGCAGGAACTCGCCCTTGACCGGCTGCCCGCCGATCTCCAGCGCCATCTTCTGCGACAGGTCGCCCTGCGCCACCGCGGTCGCCACCTGGGCAATCGCACGCACCTGGTCGGTTAGGTTCGAACCCATCCCGTTGACCGACTCGGTCAAGTCCTTCCAGGTGCCGGCCACGCCCTGCACCTCGGCCTGGCCGCCGAGCTTGCCCTCGGTACCGACCTCGCGCGCCACACGGGTCACCTCGTCGGCGAAGCTCGAGAGCTGGTCCACCATCGTGTTGATCGTGTTCTTCAGCTCCAGAATCTCACCCTTCACATCCACCGTGATCTTCTGGGTCAGATCGCCCTGCGCCACCGCCGTGGTCACCTGGGCGATATTGCGGACCTGATTGGTCAGGTTCGAAGCCATGAAATTCACCGACTCGGTCAGGTCCTTCCACGTCCCTGACACACCCTGTACCTCGGCCTGACCGCCCAGCTTGCCCTCGGTACCCACCTCACGCGCCACGCGCGTCACCTCGTCCGCGAACGCGGAGAGCTGGTCGACCATCGTGTTCACCGTCGTGCCGATGCGCAGGAACTCGCCCTTGACCGGCTGCCCACTGATCTTCAGCGCCATCTTCTGAGACAGGTCGCCCTCGGCGACCGCCACGATCACACGCGCGACCTCGGTGGTCGGCCGCACCAGGTCGTCAATCAGCGCGTTCAACGAGTCGATGCTCGTGGCCCAAGCGCCGGACGCGCCCGGCAGAGCCGCACGCTCGGTCATCCGGCCCTCCCGACCGATCACCTTGCCCATTCGCACGAGCTGACTGGCGAGCTGATCGTTGCGCTCAACGAGGCCGTTGAAGAGATGGGCCAGCTCGGCTTGAACGCCGCTGCCGCGCGGCGTCAATCGCTGGGAGAAATCACCGTCACGCACCGCGCGCAACGCGACGAGCAGATCTACGAGCTCCTGCTCCTGCAGGGCGGCCGCACCATTGGCCTCCGAGCCCAGCCCCGTCTCAGTCTTCATGATGCCTCGCTCCTTGCCCTCTCGAACCGCCGCCGGGGGCACCGGCTTACCCAAAATCGGCGATTCCTAAACCGCCTGATCGCTCGGATCCTGAGGCCTCTCGTCTCGGGATAGGGTGTCGCCGTGACTGCCGCATGGCCGCACAGGGCGCTGCTCGACCAGGCCGGCCGGATCGGCCCCGCGCTACTGGAGCTGCTGGCCGACCAGGACAAGTGGATCCATCGCCGGCTCGAGCGAGTCGAGATCGTCAGCGCCACCCAGTTCACGCGCACCGTGGCGGCTGATCTAAGCGTGCCCCTGGCCGTGGCCGATGCGCTCGAGCTGCGGGCCGACGGCGTGACGGCGGCCGCTTCCGGTGCACGCCGTCGGGTGATCATCCCGCTGGGCAGCCTCCCCAAGGGCGCGCTCGTCGACTTCACGCTCGCTCCGACGGAGGCGACCCGACTGACCGCCCTACAGACGAACGTGCTGCTGCTCTCGGCAGTCGCCCCATACGCTCGGGAGGCGGCTGCCGGGGTGGAGTTCCTCGCCCTGGCCCAGCGGATCATCCTGAACGAGAAGCGGGCAGACACTGATCTCGTCGCGGCGGAGAAGGTGCTCGACGAGGCTGGCGGCGATCCCGAGGCTCGGGATTTCCTGCGCAAGACCGTCAAGGAGTTCAACGCCAACTACGCCCTGCTGGTCGCGCTCGATGTGGTCCCTGGGCTGCCACTGCACGTGACCTACGGCCACCGCGACTATTACCCGCGTGAACGCGGCGCGCCGACGGACCCGCCGCTGGTGATCGAGGCCCCGCTCGTCCACGCGTCGGGGCCGGGTCCGCCCTACCGGCTCGAGCTGGTCGCACCGGAGGGTCTGGAGGTCGAGACGGCGAGCCTTGCTCGCGTGTTGGGCGACAAGCGGATCGCGATCGAGGCGGCGAACACCGAGCCGGGAGCCGGTGCGTTCGTGCAGCTCCGGGCTCCCGATGCGGGCAAGCGACCTGAGCAGGTCTCACTTGTGGCTGAGCTCGGCTGGGTGACCGGCGGGATTCACCACCTCGCCGGCGCGGTCGGCGTCCTCTCGACGCTGTCGCTGCTCGCCGCCACCGCGCTCACCTTCATCCTCGGCACAGACCTCGGCAACTCGGCGGCAAGCGCGCTGTTCGCGGCCCCCGCGCTGGTCACGTCGCTCGTGCTGGGCTTCGCGACGACCCGAATCGCCTCCGCGCCGGCGAACCGGCTCCGGATCGCATCACTCTGGATCGCCCTGGTCGGCATCGCCGGGACGCTGTGCGTCAGCGTCCTCGGGGGGAAGGCAGCTCAGCTCGACGCTCTCAAGGGATTGCTGATCGGGGCAACTGTGGTCTCGGCCCTGATCACCGGCGGATGGACGTTGCCGGCGGCGATTCGGAGGCGCTCACGGGTCGAGCTGGTCGACGCGTCACAATAGAGGTATGAAGCCCAAGCCCGACCAGGACGTCTCGCGCAGGAACGCTGTCCAGCCGCTGTTCTCAGGCGAGTTGCCCGTCTCGGCGTTGCCGACTCCGCCCAAGCAGGAGCACTTCGCGTTCAGCGACAAGGACCGCAAAGCGGTCGAGGAAGTGCTGCAGCGCGAAGCTGACGCGGCGGACGACGGGTCGAGCTAAGCCCCGCTACGACTCGCCGGCGTAGTCGAACGTCGAGCCGTACCCACACACGCCGCGGTAGCGGAACGCGAGCTCACCGTCCTCGACCACCAGCTCGTCGGCGATCAGCTCCTCGCCCGTGCGCTCGTGTCCGGGGATCACGCATGTGACGGTGTGCTCGGCGCTGTAGCGGTCGCGGATTCTCACGCTGACGTGATCGCGGATCCGCAGCCGCTGACGCCGTTGGGTGTGGTCGACCTCGATCTCCATCGGCCGCACGGCGAGCAGCGTGCTCGGCTTCCAGGCCCATGGGAAGTGTCGCTCGGCGTCGCCGCCGACCCGGCCGGTGAAGATGTCCTCCAGCGCCTCGCGCTGCTCGGGCGACGCCCCGTCATCCAGGTACAGGATCCACGTCCACGGCGACCCGGGCTCGTCGTCGCTGTAATGCGAGGCGATCGCCACCGGTAGCCCGGCCAGATCGACGTCGCCGGCAGCTCCCTCCTCGACCAGCCACGAGAGGACGCCGAGGCAGATGCCGTGCGTCGAGCGGCCGCCGGCGACACTGTCGATCCGGCGGCACGGACAGATCGCGTCGCAGTTGCACGACTCGAAATAGGTCCCGCGGATCCTCCAGCTCACTCGGGTGGCCCCATTCTCTAGACGTTGTCAGTAAACCAGGCACGAGCGAGGCTGTCACAGCCGTAGGTGATAGCCGCCTAACATGGCCCTGTGAACCGAGACGAGCTGCGGGCGCTGCAGACGCCGCTGAAGGAGCGCTACCGGGCCGAACCCGACGCGGCCGTGGTCACATTGTCGGCCGCAGGACACCTCGGCGACGGCGTTTCGTGCTCGGTGCAGACGGGCCGGGCGCTGGCCGAGGCGGGCCTGCATCCCGCCTCCGGCGGAGACGGCTCACTGCTGTGCTCCGGCGACATGCTGCTGGAGGCGTTGGTCGCCTGTGCCGGCGTGACTCTAAGGGCAGTGGCCACGTCACTCGGCATCGACGTGAGCACCGGCGTTGTTCGGGCCGAGGGCGATCTGGACTTCCGCGGCACTCTGGGCGTCGACCGTGACGCACCGGTCGGCTTCAAGGCGATCCGCCTGTCGTTCCAGCTCGACGGTGATGCGGACCCGGAGCAAGTACAGACGCTGATCAAGCTGACTGAGCGCTACTGCGTCGTCTTGCAGACGCTGGCTCGCGCTCCGCACCTCTCGCTTTCGGTAACTAAGTAGACGTAACTAAGTAGAAGTTTCCCGATCGCCGCGGATCGGGAAGCCTCGCCGGAGAGGTCACGCATGTGACCGCTAAGCGAGGACGAGGAGGAGCCATGCAAGCGCTGAGACCCAGCGGCCGGGTTATCTATGTGTTCGGGGCGTTGGGGGGTCTTCTGTTCGGCTACGACACCGGCGTCATTTCCGGCGCGATCCTGTTCATCCCGAACGACTTCAAGCTTTCGTCGTTCCTCCAGGGCGCGATCGTCGCCGGGCTGCTGCTCGGGGCGATGATCGGCGCCGCTGTCGCGGGACGGCTGTCCGACAGGCTTGGGCGGCGGCGGTTGATCATCATCGCGGCGATCGTCTTCACGAGCGGCTCGCTGCTGGCGGCGCTCGCGCCGTCCGTGGCGGTGCTGATCGCGGCCCGCTTCATCCTCGGCCTGGCCGTCGGCTCGGCGGCATTGGTCGTGCCGCTGTACCTGGCGGAGATCGCACCGGCGGAGGAGCGCGGCGCGATCACCTCGCTCAACCAGCTGATGATCGTAAGCGGCATTCTCGTCGCATTCATCGTCAACGCGATCCTGGCTGGGTCCGGCAACTGGCGGCTGATGCTCGGACTGGCGGCGGTGCCGTCGATCGTTCTGCTGATCGGGATGATGTTCATGCCCGAGACACCGCGCTACCTCGTGCACGCGGGCGAGGAGGACACCGCCCGCCAGGTGCTCGAGGAGCTGCCGGGCGACGAGCGGCCCGAAGAGCGCATCGAGGAGATCCAGGATGTCGATCGCGAGGAGGACGAAGTCGCCGGTTTGCGTGGACTGTGGCAGGCAAAGTGGGTGCGCCCGGCGCTGCTCGTGGCCGCCGGCCTGGCCGCCTTCCAACAGTTCGTCGGGATCAACACGATCATCTACTACGCGCCGACCACGCTGACCAATGTCGGCTTCCCCAAGACGAGCGCGATCTACGCCAACCTGATCATCGGCGTGGTCAACGTCGGGATGACGATCGTCGCAATCAAGATCATCGATCGCGTCGGGCGTAAGCCGATGCTCTACGCCGGAGCCGCTGGCATGGTCACGAGCCTGCTGGTGCTCGGCATCTCCAACGCGGCGATGGCCACCCCGCACCATCCGGGCGACCCGGCCGCGATCATCACGTTGATCTGCCTGGGTACGTTCATCGCCTCGTTCGCGGCGACCTGGGGCCCAGTCGTGTGGGTGATGATTCCGGAGGTACTTCCGCTGGGCGTGCGCGGAACCGCCATGGGCGTGGCCGTGTTCTGCAACTGGGCGGCGAACTTCCTCGTCTCTCAGACCTTCCCGGCGCTGCTTAAGGGCGTCGGACCGGGTCCGGTGTTCATCGGCTATGCCGTGCTCGGCATGCTCGCGGCACTGTTCGTCAAGACGAAGGTGGCAGAGACGAAGGGTCGAAGCCTGGAGGAGATCGAAGCCGACCTGCAGGGCTCGCGCCGCGAGCGCGGTGCGCGGCGCCGGCCGCCGCGGGGGGCGGTGGTTTCGCGCTGAGCTTTTAGCTTGCCCCGGCCCCGAACGGCGCCGGCATTCCGATGACGTAGTGTCTGAGCCTGCGTGGGCTTGGATGTGGTTGTCGTCGGTGCCGGCGTCGTCGGTCTGTCCGCGGGCTATGAGCTTCGCCGCGCGGGGCACCGCGTCGCAGTGGTCAGCGCCGACGTGCCGGGCAGCCGGCAATCGGCGGGGCGGACCCGGATATTCCGCCTCTCGCACGAGGACGCGCGGTTGACCGAGGCCGCCGCCCGGGCACGCGAGGGCTGGCACGAGTGGGAGCGCGACGCAGGGACGCGTTTGCTTGACCCCGTCGGGCTGCTCTTGACCGGTGACGTCGCTGAGCGCGAGCGCCATCTGGCTCAGCATGGCGGGCTCACGCACCGGCAAGGCGAGTGCCATCCCCTGGCCGTTTCGTTGCCGTGGGCGATCGAGGCGACCGGTGCCTGCACGCAAGCCGAGGAGACGATCCGCTTTCTCCAGGCCGGGCTCGAGCTCGTGCTCGGCGAGGTGGTCGGCGTTGAGCGCCGAGGCGTCACGCTGGCCGACGGCGGCCGGCTCGAGGCCGACCGCGTCGTCGTCTGCGCTGGGCCCGACACCTATCGTCTGCTCGCCCTCGGTGAGCCGGAACGTCTGCGTTCGGTCCGACTCTCGTTTGCCCTGCGCGAGCCGATCGACGGCGCCGCGCCGTGCTGGATCCAGCGCGACCCACAACTGTCGGAGGCCTTCTACGCCGTGATGGATGGGCCCGACCACTACTCGGTCGGCCTCAGCGAGGCCGGATCGGCGACCGTGCCCGAAGCGGAGCATGTGCGTCGCGCCCACGGCCGCATCGTCGAGATCGTCGCCCGGCTGCTACCGGGGCTGATCCCGATCGCTGAGCGCGTGATCGCCTGTGAGTTTTCGCTCAATCCTCAGGCCCCTAGGCCGGCGCTGGCCCACGAAGGCTGGGACCTCCGCGAACACGACGGGGTGATCGGGTTGACCGGTCCCAGCCTGTTCAAGTTCGCTCCGCTGCTCGGACGCCTGGTCGAGCAACGATTGCGCGCGTGACGCCGGCGGCCGGCGATCGCAGGCGCGGGCTAGGCGGCGCGGCGATCCGGTACGTCTTCGGTGTCGGCCAAGTGCTGGTGTGAGGGGCAGTAGCCGTTGTGCGGCAGCGGCGCGCGCTGGCAGGGGGTGCCCTTGCGCGTGCTGGCGCGACACTGCAGCGGCTCGCCGTTGACGTCGAACCCGTTGAGCGGCAAACGGCTCACGTACTCGTCGGCCAGCCCCAGATAGTGCTCGACGACGCGTAGCGTCCGCAGCTGCGCGGTCATGGGGAAGTAGCCCCTGATTTCCTTGAACAGCGTGCGCGCGGGCCGCGCGAAGTAGAGGCGATCCGTAGCCAGTCGTTCGACGGCACCCTCGCAGGCGCGCAACACGCGCTCATGGTTCGCGGACGGCCGCAGGCTCTGCGGGTCCTCGAGGATTTCGTCCGCCAGCTCTCGGTAAATGGCTCGACTGAACTCGTACATCCGTGTTCTCCTTCCGTGCGCTCGAGGCGCCTCCCAACACCCCAAAACGAGCGTCGGGCGGAGAACTTGCGCTAACTCGTGACGAATTTGTCCTGGCGCGCTCCGGATGGGCGACGCTTCCGGTGGCCGGGGGCGCTCCGGGGCGCCGCGCCCGGGTTGCTTGTCCAGACGACGCGTGAAAGTGGCTCTCGTGACGTGTCCGTGGGTGGTCCCGGGTAGCGCGGCCGTCGTCGCCTGATCACCCGCATCGCGTCGGCGCATCGAGGAGGATTGGGATGGCGGTTTTGCGCCGTCCGGGCCCGCTCCCTTCCCGGCCGAACGACCATAAGTCGAGTCAGCGGCGGCCCACTTGGCCGCTTTCTCGCGTTAAGGCGAGAAAACGACCAAGTCGAGTGAGCGCTCAGATCGCGCCGCGCTGACTCGAGTTATGGCTCTCTCAAGCCGGCGACGCGGCCCATCCACCCCTCCTTGCCCGCCTTTACGCTAACGACAGCCCCAAGTCGAGCAGGTGCCGGTCCGCGCCGCCGCGGCTCCGAAAGGGCGAGCGGCGCCCGTCCGAACACCCTCGAGTTCCGAGCAGACCAGTGGCGGCGGCGCCACATCACTCCCGGGGTGTTCGGCCGGGCCCGCATCGCTCTACACTGGCTCTTCGGTCTGGTTGGGCAAAGAGGAGTTTTACGGCCCGCCGAAGGGCGCGTCCCGCGCGGCTCGGCGGCGGGCGCCGGGGACGCCGGGGGCGCGGCCGGCGCTACCAGGCGCCCCGTGCCCGGGGCGTCCGGCGCATCCCGCAGGGCGTCTAGGCGCTCTCGCTGGCCACGGCGCGCGACGCTCCGCCCGGGGCCGCCACGGGAGCGCGCCGGGGCCGAAGCAGGCAGAGCGCGGCGACCGCGCCGGCCAGCGACAGGGCGGCGATCACCCACGACGCGCGCTCGTATACCCGGAGCGTCGCCGCGGGCGAGTCCGGCGAGCCGAGCACGGCGATCAGGATTGCCACGCCCACGGCGAGCCCGATCTGGCGCAACATGTTGATGACCGCCGAACCTGTGGCGAATGAGTGCGGCGGGAGCGCCGCCGCCCCTGTGGCCATGAACGTCGGCAGTGTCAGGCCGACACCGATGCCGGTCAACAGCATGCCGCCGAGCATCTCGCCCACATAGTCGGACCGCAGGCCCATGGCCAGCGCCCACCAGGCCACCCCGGCGGCGAAGATCGTCGAGCCGGCCGCGATCACCGCCGCCGGACCGAAGCGAGCGGTCAGGCGTCCGGCCACCAGGAACGAGAACAACGGAACCATGATCGGCCCCGGCGCGATGGCCAGGCCGGTGCTGAGAGCCGACCAGTGCCACACGTCCTGGGCCCACAGCACGCGTGAGAGCAGCATCCCGCCGAACGCTGCCATGAAAAAGAGCGCCACGGCGGAGGCGCCGATCAACGGACGCAGCCGGAACAGTTCCCGCTCGATCAGCGGGTTACGCGCCCGGGCGCAGTGCAAGGCGAACGCCATCAGCGCGATCGCTCCCACGCCCAGCGCAGCCACCGTCCGGCCATCGCCCCAACCCCAGCTCCCGCCCTTGACCAGTCCGAGCACCAGTGCAGCGACGCCGCCCGTCACGAGCAGCGCGCCGAGCGCGTCCGGTCGGGGCACCGGATGACCGTCGACGCGCGGAAGCCGGCGCCACCCCACAGCGAGGGCCAGTAGACCGATCGGCACGTTGACCAGGAAGACCCAGCGCCAGCTCAGCGCCACCAGCAGTCCGCCGACCACCGGACCCGCCGCGGCGGACAGCCCGCCGACTGCGGTCCAGGCGCGGACGGCTCCATGCCGGCGTTCCGGCGGGAAGCTGGCCAGGATCAGTCCAAGCGAGGTCGGGGTGAGCAGCGCCGCACCCGCCGCCTGCAGAACCCGGAAGCCGACCAGCATCGGCAGGCTCGTCGCAGCGCCGCACGCAGCCGATGCAGCCACGAATATCGCGACCCCGAGTAGGAACGCGCGCTCGCGGCGGTAGCGCTCGGCCAGCCGGCCGAACAAAACGAGCAGCGCGGCATACACGATCGCGTATGCGTTCAGCACCCAGGACATGTCGGCCACGCCGCCGCCCTGAAGATGGAAGTCGCGGCCCATCTGCGGGAGCGCGACGTTGACGATGAACAGGTCGAGGCTGGCCAGGACGACTCCGGCGCAGACGATGAGCAGCACGAGCTGCGGCGATGCGTCGCGGTGGGCAGTGGCCGAAATCGGACGAGGATGCTGACTTAGGCTGGGCATAGCCAGCAGCATAACAGTCTGGCTTAGTGTTGCAATAGTCAGCTACAATTCCCCGGCATGGCAACCGCTATCCGAATGACCGGCACGCTCGAGCCCCGCGGCGCCTGGACAGCCGACCGGTGCACGATCGCCAAGTCGCTCGAGGTGATCAGCACCCGCTCGGCCTTTCTGATCCTCCGTGAGGCGTTTTACGGCACCACCCGGTTCGATGACTTCGCCGAGCGGGCCGGCATCAGCGAGCCGGTGACCGCGGCCCGCCTACGCGAGCTAGTCGACGAGGGCTTGCTCGAGCGCGAGGACTACCGCGAGCCCGGCCAACGCACGCGCCAGCGCTACCGCCTGACGCCCAAGGGCGCCGATCTGTTTCCGGCCCTCGCGGGGCTCATGCAATGGGGCGACCGCTGGCTCGACGATCGCGGCGGACCCGTCGAGCTCCGCCACCACGGTTGCGGCGAGCCGGTGAGCGTGCAGCTGCGCTGCGCCGCCGGACACGCCGTATCGAGCGACGAGCTCGACCTCGCGCGCCGGCGTAAGTAGACGAAGCGTTCATATCTGCACGACGCATCCCGGATCGAACTCCGCCACCGCTTGGTGCGGATAGCCGCGCGGGTTGCTCAGCACACGCGTGCCGTTGACCTCGACGTCGCCGGCCCGGTGCGTGTGACCGTAGATCCACAGCGCCACCCGGTCTCCGTCCATCAGCTCGGTGACGTCGCTGGCGAACGCTCCGGCCAGCGCCCGCAGGGCGGGTTGTTCGGGCCGGACTGTGATGAGCGGCGCATGGTGGGTGATCACGACCGTGTGGCCGTCGAACGGCTGGCTCAGCCGCTCGGCGAGCCAGCTCCGGCTCTGCAGGTGAAGAGAACGTGCGTCGTGCGGGGCCAGGGGGCGACCGCTCGGGCCGAAGCCGATGTGTGAGAAGTCGTTGACCACGCGTTCGCACA
>JBJMLD010000232.1:0-14295 GCA_045805545.1 Solirubrobacteraceae bacterium
CCCAGATCGAGAGCTACCGCCGTGACGGATTCCTGATCGTCGAGCGCTTCCTACCCGGAGGCGAGTTGGCGCGGATTCGGGAGCACTTCATGGACGTGTTCGAGCACCGGTGGGAGACAGGGCTCGCGCCGGACGAGGTCAACTACGTGCCCGGCGTGACCGCGCCCGATCTGACGCGACAGCTGTGCAACGTGTGGAAGGCGGACCGAGTGCTGGCCGGGGTGACCCTGTCACGCGAGGTGGGTGAGTTCACCGCTCAGCTTGCCGAGCTGCCGGGCGTTCGCCTGGCCCAGGACAACGCGATCTGGAAGCCGCCGTCGGGCAAGGCGCTGCTCTGCCACCAGGACGCCGCGTATCTGGATCATTTCGATCCACCGAACATGACGACCTGCTGGATCGCCCTCGACGACACCGCCGCCGATACGGGGACGATCTATTACGCGCGCGGCTCACATCGCTGGCCGCACGCGCCGCTGGGTGGAACGTTCCACGCCCCAGAAGACTGGCTCGCGCATGCGGGAGTCGCGGTTCCCGCCGGTGCTGAGCTCGAGCTCGTGCCGATCGAAGTGCCGGCCGGCGGCGCCGCGTTTCACCACGGGTGGACGTTCCACGGCAGCCCGCCGAACCAGCGTGCTGACGCTGAGCGGCGCTCGATCATCAGCCACATGATCTCGACCGACACACGCTGGAATCCCGGGCATCCCCACCCGATCTACTCCCGCTATCGGCGTCCGGGCGAGCTGGAGCTCGATGAGGCGTTCTTCCCGATCCTGTGGCAAGACGGCTACAGAACGCCCTGGCTGGCGGACTACGCCGCCAGCCCCGCCGCGGCCTGAGCCGCGCGCTCAGCTTGCGCAGAGAGCGACGTACCGGTAGAAACCCGGGCGCGTAAGGGTGGTCGACGGCCACCGCGCAGGGGCAGATGAACCGACCTGTTTGGGGCGCGTGCCAGAAGAGGCGAGACAACGGCCGTCCGATCGGCGACCGACGAGAGCATCACCGACCCGCGCTGTCGCGGTGCGGCGACGCATGGTCGCGCTGCTCGTCGTCGTGTTCGGCGGCGCCAGCTTGGCCGGGCTGGTCGGGATTCTGGGTGCCAGTAGCGCGACGCCGGCTGCCACCGGCGCGGCGCGGGACGCGCCTGCATCGGGCGAGCCTCCTGCTCCCCCGATCAACACGGCGTTCCACGGACTTACGACGTTCCGCGGCAACGCCACGCGCGACTACTACGGCGAGGGACCGGTCCCGCAGCACCCGCAGATCCTGTGGCGCTACCCGGCGTCCGGCGGATTGTGCTCGAGATCGAGCGACCTCTCCGGCATCAACACGTGGTGCGGAACCGGCTGGACCGGACAGCCGAACGTGATCGAGCGCAAAGACGGCACCATCGAGGTCCGCGAGGGCGCGTACGACGACAACTACCACTTCTGGAATGGCAAGACCGGCCAACCACTGCGACCCGACCTTCACACGGGCGATTTGGCCAAGGGCTCCGCGACGTCCGATGCACAGGGCTATCCCCTGTACTACGCGGGATCACGTGACAACAACCTGCGCGTCGTTGCCCTCGACCGGGCCAAGCCGACCGTGCTGTGGTCGGCCAACGCACACAACGTGCCACAGCTGATCTGGAATGACGACTGGGATGGCGCGCCTCTGGAGATAGGTGACTACCTGCTCGAGGGAGGCGAGAACTCATGGTTCTATGTGATCCGCCTCAACCGTCACTACGACGCGACTGGACACGTGGCCGTCAACCCGAAGATCGTCATGCAGGTGCCGGCCTGGGATCACCAGCTCCTTCAGCAGGTGCAGGACCAGGACATCTCGATCGAGGACTCTGTGGCCTTCTACAAGGGCGTCGTCTACTTCTCCAACGGTGGCGGACTGGTTCAGGGATGGGACATCTCGAACATCCTGCAGGGCGGGCGGCAGTACAGACGCGTGTTCCGTTTCTGGGATGGCGATGACACCGACGCCTCGATAGTCATAGACAAGGCTGGCTATCTGTACGTCTCCCGCCACATCGAGGAGAACGTGACCCGCCCCGAGTCGATGCCGCGTGATCACGCGTTGGGCGGATTGATGAAGCTCAACCCGAACAACCCGACGAATCCCGTCGTGTGGAGCGTCCCGATCGGGAACTTCGACCCGGACGGAGGCTCGCTATCGACTCCGGCCCTGTACAAGGGCGTGGTCTACGACGCCGGGACCGACGGTGAGCTCGTGGCCGTCGATCAGCAGACCGGGCGGGTCTACTGGCGTATCAACCAGGGCTCACAGACCTGGGCATCGCCCGTGACCATCGACAACCAACTCATCCTCGGCGACTGCAAGGGCGGCCTTCACGACTACGACATCAGCCACCCGCGCGTCGCGCCGACGATCCGTTGGACCGTCAAGCTCGACGGGTGCATCGAATCGACTCCCGCGGTGTGGCACGGCATGCTGTGGCTCGGTTCGCGCGGAGGCGAGTTCTACGGCATCGGCGATCCCGGGAAGTGATCCGCCGCGGCGGTCACGTCACCGGATCCCGAAGAAGCTCTTGAACGACTCGCCCCAGCGGGTTTTCGAGCCGCTTCTCGGATGGGCCGAGCCTGGATCGGTCGCGCTGGCCAGCGTGCGCGACCACGACGTGGGTGATCCCCATCCGATCTCGATGTCGGTCCCGCTGGAGGCGAATGTGCCCACTCGCGCGCCGCGGGGGAACAGCGTCCCGATCCGGGTCGTCACCGGATTGACCTGCTCGGCCACATACCAGTAGTCGGAAAGCGCGCCCGGAGGGTGCTGCACGAACTTGTAGAGCAGCAGCGGCTCGCCGGCGTACCAGTCGCGCATCACCTGGCTGAGCCGGGATGCGAGCGGTGCGTAGATAGGCGCGCCCGGACGGGCGCCGGCATCGACGCCCATGTCGTCGCGCTCGGTCCGGAAGCCGGGAATCGGATCCAATGGCTTCGAACTGGTCACGTTGACGTGGCCCAGTTTTCGAACGGCGGCCAACATCACCGAGGCCGTCCTATTACCGACCGAGCCGCTCGCCGGGGACAGGTGGTGTGTCCGCTGAAACTGTCGGACCGCGGCCTTGGTCTCCGATCCGAATTGGCCGGTCACGGCGACGGCATAGCCAAGCTCCGAGAGCCAGGTCTGAAGCTGCTGGACGTCAGACCCCGAAGAGCCGACACGCAGGGTGCGCGCGAACACCGCACGTACGGTGACTCCACTCGACGTGCTGACGAGCCCCGCCCCGCCCGAACCAGCGGTTGCGCTCGAGCCGGTTGATAGCGCCGCGACCAGGATTAACCCGAGTGCCGTGCTCGTCCGCTTAGCACGTTGTCGTGTAAGGCTGAAAGTTGTCATCCGATCCACAAACTCCGCGCGCGGTTATGCCGCCTGCGGATTGATGCCGTTGCCTGCGGAGTTAGCTGACGGGCTAGCGCTCTTTCACGAGCGCCTCTCGCGGATCACCACGAGACTCGCCCCAACGAATTGGGTTCCCCGCTCCTCGGGATGGCTCCCCGAGGATTCGGCGCGCGCCACGGTAGCAGACGCGGCGCCGGCCTACGCAGGTCAGCGCCGCTGTAGCGGTGCATGAACACGCTCGATGCTCGTCGTAGCAATGTGCGACGATCCGAGACCTGATGGCGATCGACGGCCGCGGCGAATCCGCGGTACAGACGCGGAGGCTACGGCCGACGTGGCGCGGAGCAGGCCTGTTGCTGATCGGCGTGATCTCCACTGGACTGCTCTTCCTGGTCGCGCCGCCGTCGGAGGTCTTGCACCAGATTGGCGGCATGAGCCCGGCGTGGCTCGCGGCGGCTGTCGTGCTGGAGATCTTCTCGTGCCTGAGCTACGTGATCGTCTTCCGCTACTTCTTTCCGGAGCCCTCACGCCGTGACAGCCGGCGGGTGGCTTGGATGGCGATGGGCGCAGGGGCCCTCCTTCCTGGCGGCAACATCACCGCGGTGGCAACGACCGGCCTGGTCATGCGCGGCAAGGGCATGGAGATGCGCCAGCTCCTCGGCCGCTGCGGCGCACTGCTGTGCCTGCTGATCGGGGTCGGGTTTTTCGCCAACGGCGTGGCCGGCGTCCTGCTGCTCGCGGGCGTTCCTGACGGCCCGCCCGATCTGAGCCACACCGGCATTCCGATCCTCGTATCGGTCGTAGTCCTTTCCACTGCCACGCTGATCATGTTCGCCGGCCGCTACGGAGGCGAACGGACGCCACGGGCCATCCGAGCGTTTGCCGTCGGGCTGGACGGCGCATGGGCGGCGATCAGACATCCAAGCTGGCGATTGCTCGGCGCGGCCGGCTTCACATGCCTCGACGTCGCAGCCCTCTGGGCGGCGTGCGCGGCGACTGGTCATCGCCTCGGCTTCCTGGCCGTTCTGATCTGCTGTTGCATCGGCTATGTCACCTCGACGATTCCAATGCCGGCCGGACTCGGAGTGCTCGACTCAGGCCTCGCCGCCGCGCTCGTGATCTACGGCCTTCCCCCGGCAGCATCGGTCGGCGCTGTGCTCGTCTATCACGCCATCTCGGTCTGGGTCCCCGGCTGCGGGGGGTTGATCGCGTTTCTCTCGAGCCGCCGGACGCCGATTACCAATCAGTCACCGATCGTCGTGCCGTCGCTGAGTGCGATTCCACTGGCCGAAGCCGCGCAGGCAAATACCTGACGGTATGCGGTTCGCCATCTCCCTCCCGCAGTACGCCCGCGACAGTCGCTTCGACGGTGAGGCTTTCCGGGCGCATCTGCGTCGTATCGAGGAGCTCGGCCTGTTTGAGAGCGCCTGGGTGCAGGAGCAAGTGATCGGCGCGGCCGGCAGCCTCGCGCCGATCGAGACGCTGACCTATGCCGCGGCGTGCACCGAGCGGCTGCGGCTGGGTTGCGCGGTGTTCGTGCTCCCGCTGCACAACCCTTTGCACCTAGCCAAGGCGATCAGCTCGCTCGACTGCCTCAGCCACGGCCGAGTTGAAGTGGGTGTCGCGGCCGGCGGTCGGGCGCGCCCGTTCGCCGCCTTTGGCATCGACCCGGATAGGCCGGTGGCCCGCTTCAACGAGGCATTGGCCCTGATGAAGGCGTGCTGGACCGAGCCAGAGATCAACTTCGACGGGGAGTGGTGGAAGCTCCAGGGCGCCTCGATGGAGCCCAAGCCGGTGCAGAAGCCGTACCCACCCATCTGGTTCGGCGGCAGCGTGCCCGCCGGGATGCGACGCGCCGTCCGACACGGAGACGGGTTCATGGGTGCCGGCTCCCAGACAGTTGCTCAGTTCACCGAACAGGTTCGCGTCGTGCGCGAGGAGCTGAGCGCGCAGGGCCGCGAGCCCGACACGTTCAGGATCGGCAAACGCGTCTACGTGCGTGTCGAGGACGACGCGGCGCGCGGGCGCGAGCAACTCGAGGACGCGCTCACGCGACACTACGGTCGCAGCGGCTGGTCGGAACACATCCTCGCCGGTCCAGCCGAGGACTGCATCGCCGGCATCCGCGCGGTGGCGGACGCCGGCGCTGAGCTGATCATGCTCAATCCGCTCGTCGACGAGGCCGAACAGCTCGAGCGGCTCGCGGCCGAGGTGATTCCCGCGCTCAGCTGAGCTCGCCGTCGGGCGGCTCACCGGACGCCGGCATCACCTCAACCGACCGTAGGGCTCCACACGTACTGGATGTCCGGGGCCCCCTCCTCATTGTCGCTGCCATCCGTACGGCTGACCTCCCGGAACCCGTGTCGCAGGTAGAACCGTTGCGCACCCTGGTTCGAGGCAAAGGTCCACAGCCGCAGGCCCGCCGGTCGCTCGCGCTTGGCGATCGCGACCAGCTCGGCCCCAACACCAGCGCGCGCTAGATCCGGATCGACATACAGCTGGTCAATCCAGTCTCCGTCGAGCACCAGCATCCCCACGACGGTTCCCGCCCCCGACTCCGCCAGCCAGCACTCGCGGCTGGCAATGACGAACCGCGCTATCCAGTTCCTCACCTCATCATCGTCGTGGCGCAACGGCGGAATACTCCCCGCGGTTGCCGCCGCGCGGCGCGCCCGCAAATAGAGGTCTGCCGCCGACTTGGCATCAGACGGCGCAGCACGCCTCGTCGTCACTCGTTTGCCCGCCAGCTCAGGGCGGCGCCGATGAAAGCGAGGGTCTGGGCCTCGAGCCGGGTCTTCTCGCGATCTGACAGCGAGCGCAGCGGGCCCCGGAGGAGGACCGCCAGTCCGTGCACGGCGGCCCACGTGGGGTAGCCGATTTCCGAGCGGCGCGCCGGGTCCAGAAGCCCAGCCTGAACTAAACCGTTGAGTGCGGCCTGGAGGTGGTCGAATGGTGTTGGCTCATCGCTTCCGCCGCTCGTCGGGTGCTCGGTTGCCGCAAATGCGGTGTCGAAGAGGCCCGGCTCCGTGCGGGCGAAGTCGAGGTATGCCGTGCCGACGGCGTGGACCCGGAGGCCTGCCCCGGTTGGCGTGCTCGGTCCCGCGCGGACCCCGCTCATCCCGTCGGCCATGCGCTGAGCGAGCCTCCTGATCGCTTCGGTGCGGACGGCCGCGAGGAGGGCATCGCGGTCGGCGAAGTGGCGGTAGGCGGCGTTGGGAACGACCCCGACGATGCGTGTCGCCTCTCGCAGCACGACGGCCTCCGGACCGCCCGATCGCGCGAGCTCAACTCCGGCCTCGATGAGCGCAGCGCGGACAGCCCCCCGGGGGCGGCGTGCTTGCGGCCCTGGCGCACCGCTTGTCCGTGGGCGTGCTGCGGTCTTGTCGTCGTGTGGCGACACTCACAGAAGCCTAGTGGACAGCGTCCACAACGATGATATAGTGGACACTGTCCACAATCAGACGACGCATTTGAGAGGGTCCGATGACCAGCACTGCGAGACAAACCGCGATGAGCAAAGACACCACGACGGGCGCCGGCGGCATCGACACCGCACTCGCGCGCAACCGCGCGTTCGCCGCCGCCGAAGGGCACAAGGACGCCGTCGTGTTCCCCACCCTGCGCCTGTTCGTGATCACCTGCCTGGATCCGCGCGTCGACCCCGCCCACTTCCTCGGGCTGGAGCTCAGCGAGGCGATCGTCGTGCGCAACGTCGGTGGGCGGGTCACCCCCGAGGTGATCAACGACGTTGCGTTCATCGGCCAGCTCGCCGAGAGCTTCCTTCCAGACGGGCCGCTGTTCGAGGTCGCCGTTGTCCACCACACCCAATGCGGAGCCGCTGCGCTCGCCGACGACACCTTCCGCCACCGCTATGCCCAGCGGATCGGTGCCGAAGAGTCGACGCTGCGCGAAAAAGCAGTGCTCGACCCCGCGGCCACAGTCACCAGCGACGTTGAGCGGCTGCGCTCCGCGGACGCCATCTCCCCGCGCATCGCGGTGTCCGGATACCTCTACGACGTCGTCACCGGCCTGGTGCAGACGATCCCACACCAAAGCGCTGAACAAACTCAGTGAACCCAAGGACACCAACAACCATGCCAACCGCCGCCGTACATGATGGGACTTCGTCCCCTAGCGACACCGCGGGCGTAATCGCACCGCCGCCACTGATCTACCTGGGCACGCTCGGGATCGGCCTCGGTCTCGACGCCGTCATCGGGACCGGCTCGCTGCCGTCAGCCCTAAGGCTGACCGTCGGACCAGCATCGATCATCGCCGGCGTGGGAGTGCTGGGATCGTTCGTGGAGGCCTTCCGACGCGGCCGAACGCCGATCGATCCCTCCGCCCCAACCCAGACCGTCGTCACCGACGGACCGTTCCGGCTGACCCGCAACCCCGCCTACCTCGGCATGGCGCTCACCTACGCCGGGATCGCGATCGTCGCCAATGCGCCCTGGGCGCTCGTCCCGCTGCCGGTCGCGCTCGCCGTCATCGACCGCGGCGTAATCGCCCGTGAGGAGCGCTACCTGGAGCGGAAGTTCGGCACGCCCTACGCGGACTACAAGCGTCGGGTCAGGCGGTGGATCTGAACGGACGACAGCAGGTTGCTGTTGCGACCGGCGCCCGCTCACATTTCATCAGCGCCCGAACCAGCGCGCCCGGCGGACCGCGCCGAACTCCTCCTTCTCGGCGGCGTATTCGAGCGACGGGTCGTAGCGCTGGGCCGCGGGTGAGTCGCCGCGCAGGAAATTGACCTCGACCTTGCTGACGAGCCCGTTCCCGAACTCGGCATAGCAGACACCTGAGCCCTCATACGGCGCGGGCGGGTCGTCGCCCTCGATCGCGGCCACGATGTCGTCGGCAACGACCCTCGCGGCCGCCTCGGCGAAGATCCCGGCCTTAGGAACATTTCGGGGGCCACTACAGATATCGCCGAGTGCATACACGCCGGGGAATTGGGTCCTGAGATTTGACTGATCGACGGGCACCCAGTTGTTGACGACAAGGCCAGAGTCGGCAAGGAGCGGGGGCGCCCGATGGATCGGAATGCCCACGAACAGGTCGTAGGAGAGCGTCTCGCCGCTCGCCAGTCGCGCCGTGCGACTCGCCGGATCGATCCCCGTGACGAGATGCCCGGGCAGTTCCTCGACGTTGCGCGCAGCGAGACCGTCGCGGAACATCTGCGCGACCTCACCCGTCACCGGAACCGGCCGCGCCATCGGGAACGTCGTCGCCATCTCGACGGAGTCCCGAATGCCCTGCTGCGTGAAGTGCTCGTGGAGCAGGAAGGAACCCTCGAACGGGGCCGGCGGGCACTTGAACGGTTGGCCGAGGACCGACAGGAGCACCTTGCCGCCCTTGAAGTCGGCAAGCGCGTCGTGCAGCCGCTGCGCGCCGGCGAGCGAGTAGTACTCGTGCCCGCCCTGCTCGAAGCCCGGCGTCGCGGCGAAGTCGTAGTCGGCGCCGAGCGCCACGACGACGAAGTCGGCGTCGTACGAACCCGCGTCGGTGCTGACGCGGCGCCCGGCCGGGTCGACTCCCGTCACGATCTCCTGGCGGAACTCGACCCCATCGTGCGCAAAATCGCCGTACGGCAGCCGGATGTCATCCGCCGTCTGACGACCCAGCATCACCTCGAGCTTGGAGAAGCCGAAGAAGAACGAGTCATTGCGGTCGATCAGCGTTACGCGAACCGAGTCAGCGCTGCTCTCAGAGAGCCGCGTCGCGAGCTCCAACCCACCGAACCCGGCCCCCAGGATCAGGACGTGCTTGCCCACGGGCAACACACTACTCCCGATGGCGGGGAGGCGAGTTAGCTCGTCCGCACGGTCTGGCGGGCGGCGAGCCGGACGCCGGAGCCTGGATCGTGCGTCGGGAGATAGACGGTCGGGCGCGCGATCGCGAGCCGCCGAAGGCGGGCCAGAGAGTCGCGTGCGGCATTCATCGACGGTGACACTCCGTCGGGGACGCCGTCGAGCATGTTCTGCTCGGTGTAGGACGCATCGCCCGCGAACACGATCGTCTCCTCGCCGTCTTCGAGTGCGACTGACATATGGCCAGGGGTGTGTCCGGGAGTCGGGATCAGGCGGACATCACCGGCGTTGGTCAGGGCGGTGCTCTGGTCGAAGGACTCGAACGGACCGTCCTGGTGCTCGATCAGCGTCGGCGCGAACCACTCGGGCCAGCGCTGCGGGAGAAACCCGCGAGCGCTGCCGCGGAGCCCGCGGGAGTTCGCATAGTCGGTCCTCGTTGCCAGGATCTCGGTATGCGGGAAGTGGCCCAGACCGCCGGCGTGGTCGGTATGGAAATGGGTTAACACCAGCCAGCGAACGTCGTCGGGTGAGAACCCGAGCGTGCGCAGCTGCGGACCGATCTCCTGCTCGGGCGTGACCCACTCGCGCACGCCGAAGCGGAAGTAGGGGTGCCAGCGGGGGAAGTAGCCCGGCTCAGAGACGCGGGCTGTCTCGCCGGTGTCGACGACGATCAGGCCCTCGGGGTGCTCGATCAGCCAGACGTGGATCGGCAGCGGCTCGGTCCAGTGCGAGTCGGCCAGCACCCGCGGCAAGCTGCGGCGGCTTCGGTCGCCGCCGCTGCGCTGGGACTCCTTGACAGCGACCGTGCCGGTCTGGATTGCGTGGATCTTCATGTTCTGCTCCTGGGGTTCGAATGGCTGCAATAGATGACGTGTCATATATCTATCACCACTTTGGCGTGATGTCAATGACACGTCATGTATCCTCGGCGAAGGTGGACTCGCTCGAAGAACTGCGCTTCCTCGTCCTCGGCGCTCAGCGCGAGGGCTCGCGCGCGCTGAGTGAGCTGCTCGCGCCGATCGGCCTGACCGCAGCCCAGGCCGAGGTCCTAGCCGTGCTCCGCGACGAACCCCGCCCGCTGACGGTGGGCGAGATCGGGCAGCGTCTCGTCTGCGAGGGCGGCAGCCCGAGCCGGCTCGTCGCCACCGTCGTCGATCGCGGCCTGGCCCAGCGCACCCCCAGCACGAGCGACCGGCGCGCGGTCGAGCTGACGCTAACCGGGGAGGGTCGAGCAGCCGCCGAGCGCGTGGCCGACGCCGAACGCCGGTTGTACGAATGGCTCAGCCAAACGCTGACCAAGGCCGACATCACGACGCTGATCCGCGGTCTGCGCAAGCTCGTCGACGGCCGCCCCACAGGCCAAGCGATCGCCCGCCGTCGGGACTCCCAGCCAACGCCTGCGTCGTCTTAAGCGGCCGCCTCGGCCGGCTCGAACGCTGCGGCGGGCGCCGGCGGTTTCTGCAGCGCCGCCCAGCATCCGGTCATGAGGATCGAGACGTGCACGGCCGCGAACGAGACATTGTTGATCGTGGCGGCGTCGCGATTTTTCACCAGCCCATAGATGGATACGGCCACCAAGACGCCAACCGTGACGAGCGTGGGCATCACCGCCCGCGGCTGACGGACGGTGGCGCCCTTCTTCGGGGTCACGATGAACGAGCCGCTCTTGCGCAGCACCGTGTAGATCGTGGCCAGGATTTGGATCCAGTAGTTCGCGGCCGACAGGGCGTACGCCGAGAACTTGTAGGTGCCGGCCCCGCTGACGACCGCCATGCTCAGCGCCACCGCGTAATAGGGCACGAAGTGCAGAAGGAACTCGGGAGCGTCGATGTGGCCGATCGGCTGGCCGCCGCCTAGGAGGCGAACCACCGGGAAGCTCATGTAGATGAGCAGCGTCCACCCGGACAGCCAGTACACGCCTGAGAGTAGGTATTGGATCTTCAGGCCGAGTGGGAGCCGGGCACGGAGCGCGCGCGGGACGCCGGACAGGCAACCCCTGGCCCACCGCTGTTGTTGAGAGATGTAAGCGGCGGTGTCTTCTGGGCCCACGCCCCGGGAGAGCACGTCCGGGAGGTACGCCGACTTCCATCCTTGTTCGTGCAGGTGGATCGAGAGCTCGAAGTCCTCGGTCAGGGAGTTGGTGGGGAAACCACCCACGCTCTCGAACGCCTCACGTCGGAACACCACGCAGGTGCCGCAACAGAACGCGGCACCAAGGCCGTCCTTGCCGCGGCAGATCGGACCGAAGAACAGCGCCTGCTGGGACATCGAGGCGGCGGCGATCCGGTTGTTCTCGGTGTTGGCGTAGTACTGCGGTGTCTGGACGAACGCGATCTCGGGGTCTTCGAGCCAGCCCAGCGTCGCCTCGAGGAAGTCAGGGTCCGCCATGTGGTCCGCATCGAACACGGCGATGAACGGTGCGTCCGTCTTCTTGAGCGCGTGGTTGATGTTCCCCGCTTTGGCGCCGGAGTGCTCGGTGCGGGTGATGTAGCCCACGCCGTGCCGCAGCGCGAGTTCCTTCATCTCGGGGTCATTGCCGTCATCGAGGACATAGACCCGCACCTCTGCACCGCGCATGCCCTTCGCCCCGACGATGGTGAGGTCGACGATGTCCGGCGGCTCCTTGTAGACGGGGATGAATACGTCCACGGCGACGTGCTTGGTGGGCGCCCGTCTCGGGCGGACCCACTCGTGGGCGACGGTCCACCAGAAGCCCAGCCCCTGCGAGAGGTTGAAGAGCTCGGCGACAACCAGGATCCCGTACAGGATCGGCGTGCCATGGCGAGCCGGAACGTTGAGCAGCCAGCCGAAGTACCAAACCACACACGGCAGGCCGATCGCGATCAGGATGCGGCAGCGCCGGCGGACGCTCCAGGTCTTGGGGTAGGGCTCCCACGTGATCCGGCGAAGACGGACGTCCCAGGGCTTAGAGGCCATCTCAGAAAGCCACCTTCACGAGCCGATTGATGGGATGGTGGCCTGACTCGGCGACGTGGGCGCGCCGAGTCGGCGCCAGGCAGCCTGCGCGACACGTTCGGCGAGCCCGTGGATGACTGGGACGTTCTCCAAAAACCAGATGTAATCGGGATTCTGAGCGGTTCCTGCAAGCAGCGGTCCAAGCACGAACAGCCCGGGCGCGGCCGCGAAGTCCTGGTCGACCGCAAGCCCCCGGCCGGTCTCGTTCGCGAGAACGGTACCCGCGCGCAGCAGGCTCCGTACGGCCGGGTGTGCCCCTTCGGCGACGCCGGCGAAGCCACGGCAGTCGACGACCGTCGCGCCCGCCAGCTCCCGCAGTTCCCCCGACATCTCGTACCGCACGGTGATCCCGCCCTCCGGGGCCGGCCGTAGCTCGCGGACTCGGGCGGCGAGCACGGACAGGAGCCCGCGATCGCGCAGGCGGGCCACCGCCTCGGCGTAGTCGGTAGACGTGTGGCGAATGCTTTCCCGGTAGGCCTTGTACTCCGTGTTGACGAAGGCCCGCTTCTCGCCGGGCGGGAGCAGGGCGAACAGCTGGCGGAACCAGTGGGACACGTTGGCGGAGGTTGATGGCGGGGCCGCCCGTGCCGCGGGCAGCAGGTCGACGATCGTGTAGCCCTGCGAATGCGCCTCGGCAACGTCGCCAACCACCGCTTCGACCACAGCCGCGGCCGTGTGCGCCGGCGCCGGCGTCTCCCCTTCGATGGCGGCGAGCAGCGCGGGCATGCGCCGGAGGGCGTGCGGCGTCACGTGCGACGAGCACAGCCCGTCGGGGATGCGGCCGCTGGGCGAGAGCACGACGAGCTCGTCGACGAGTCCGTCGAGCTCGGGTGCGCCCTCCGCGGCGTAGAGAAACTCGGTCGCCGCCGCCGACGAGCCGAGCACCACGATCCGGCGACTGCCCGCGGGTAGAGGGGCCAGCCGGGCCGCCAGTCGGGGCTCGGCGGCCGGCAGCTCGCGGGCCACCTCGAAGCTGAGATAGCCGGTGTGCTCGGCAATGCTCTCGGGTGCCGAAGCGGTCACATTGCCCACTGCCAGGAGCACGGCGTCCGCGTCGAGCGCCTCGCGGCCAGCCAGGTGCACGCGCCAACGGTCTGACTCGCCGGGAACCACATCTTCCACCTCGGCGGCCAGCACGCTCACCGAGATGCCGCAGCGACCGAGGTTTTCCACGGCGTCGCTCCACCGCTCGCGCAAGAACTGTCCGAACACCAGCCGGGGCAGGAAGAGCCCGCCGAACTCGTCCCGGTCGATCTCCGCCCGGTGGCGCTCAAGCCAGCGCGTCGCGCGCGGGTCGCCGGAGTCAAGGAGCATGTCCTGCCAGCGCGCGCGGTTGGCGATCAGCCACGCGACGAGGCCGAGGCCGGACGACTCGGTCTCGGTGATGCTGTCGTTGAGCAGGAGCGCGGCGCTCACCGTGGAGGCGTGCGGCGCCCCGCCGCCGGTTTCCCCGGCGCGGTCGACCAGCACGACCTCGAACCGATCCGGGCCTGCCCTGTCCGCTATCGGCAGCCCCACCAGCTCGGCGATCCGCAACAGGACGCACAAACTGGATGGCCCGCCGCCGATGAGAACCAGCCGCGGTACCGTCGCCTGGTCTGGACTGTCGAGAACTGCAGCCTGCATGCCTCGCCCCCTCTGGGTTTTCGTAACCCGATGCGTGGGTGGGATTCTAAGTCAAACGGCGGAGGGGGCGAACGGGGACAGCGCGAGCGAATTCACATCCGCGGTCAGCGGAAGGTTCAGGCTCTCCCCGCGAAGGAGCACCTTATTGAGCAGATCCTGGTTCGAAGTCGGAGCGGCGAGGAATTCGAGCAGCGCCTGCGTGCCGACCCCGTGTATACCGGCGCACGAGATCAGTGATCCATGGTCGGCGAACGGGTTGGGCAGGATGCTGAGCACCGTAAGGTCATGCGTGAGCCGGCCACCGTCGTCCCGGATGGGGCGGTAGGTCCGCTGTGTTTCCTTGTCCAGGAGATACACGCTCTCCCTTGCGTCGTCGTGCTCGATGATCCAGCGCATCGACGGGAGCTGGTTGAACATCTCGCCCGTTATCGGATTGTTGACGGGAGAACCGACCAGAATCACGTTGCCGCTTCTCATGCAGGCGTCTGCTTCAGGGTCGGACGAGTGACGCTCGCTGAGC
>JBJMLD010000233.1:0-21000 GCA_045805545.1 Solirubrobacteraceae bacterium
GCCGAGGTTGGCGTTGAGGTCTGGGTGCGGTAGGCCGGCGGCGCGGAGGTTGTCTCTGAGGATCAGTTCCGGGTTCGAGCGGCTGGTTCCGCTGCTGTGTGCGCGGTCGGCGAGGATCGCGCGGAGGATGCCCACGCCCTTTGTGCGTGGGGCCGGCGCGATCCAGGGCGTCCCTGAGCTGAGACAGGCGGACGAGGTTGCGGTGCAGCGCGTCGTCGAGCATGCGTTCGAGCCTGAATTCGCTCGTCGTGCCGGCGACATCGACCAGGGCACGCGCCGGCGAGGTCGTCGGTAGGCCGCGATGGATACGCGTGTCTGGGGCGTCGAGGGTGGAGCTTCGGTGGGCGCGGATGCCGGGATGCCTTATTGAGTGAGGCGCGAGGACCGTGATCTCGACCGGCTCGCTTGGGCGCGGGGGCGGTGCGAGGCTCCAGAGCGCGAGCGAGGAGCCGGCGCTGAGGAAAGCGGGCACGCGGATGGCCAGCAGCGCTTCGGTCTCCCGTGTGAGCTCGCCCGGCGCGGCGTGGCCGAACGCGTAAACCCCGCGATGGCGCGCCACCAGGAGCCCGGTGTGGAGCATCGTGTGGATCATGTTCCTGCTCACCCCAGCGGCCAGCAGTTGGCGGCGCGCCACGCGGCCGCGCTGTCGCTCGGCGATCGCCGCGATCCGCTGATCGCGCGTGCCAGAAATCGACACAAGATCCCTTTGTCCCAGCACCCGGACAAAGAAAGGTGTTGCGGGTTGCTCAGGGCCACCCAAAGCACCGCGCTTCGATCGGGCGCCGACAGTTTGGTGTTCTGGGTGGTGGTCAAAGCCGGTCACATAGACACAGAGGGCCGAAAGCGCCCCAAAACCACCCCCCTCAACGCAGGTTTTCCGCAGTTCCGTAACACCGGGGGACCGCGGGACGGGCGACGGGCCAGCCCGGCGACCGCGCGCCGCTAACGGCGCGGCCGGCTGCGGGACATCAGAGGTTGGCCCTGAAAACGCTCAGGGCGGGCTTCGGCGATCCGTCGTGATAGACGAGGCCGTAGTCGTTCTCAGGATCGGCCGTGTTCGTGTTGTTGTCCTGGTAGCCGTAGAAGAAGACGGCCTGAACGTAGCTCTTCCAGGTGCTGCGGGCGCGGTCGAAGACCGTCTGGATGTCGTGCGCCTGGCCGGAGGACGTGGTGCAGCGGTCGCTGCCGCCGTTCGTGCAGGTCGGCCAGCCGATCTCGGTGATCCACAGCGGCTTGCCCGAGCCGCCGTGGTTGACGAACTCCTGCCGGATTGACTCGAGGCGGCGGACCTGGCCGTAGCCGTCGTACGCCTTGCCGGGGGCGGGATACTGCACGCCGGTGAGGTCGGTGCCGTAGGGATGGACCGCGACACCGTCGAAGTACCTGTTGAGATCCGGGACGGCCTGGTAGAGGGCATCCACCCACCAGACCCAGGTGCTGCCCACGAGCTGGCTCTGGTTGTCCGCCGCGAGCAGGAACTTGGCGGCGGGGTCGGCCCCGTGGCCGGCGTTGCCGGCGGCCTTGACGAGGCGGGCGTAGCGGCCCGGGTTGTAAGCGCCGTCGTTGCCGTTGTCGTAGTACGGCTCGTTCCACAGCTCGAACGTGCTGACAGCGTCGTTCTGGAGGTTCGGATGATCGGCCCAAAACGTCCCGTGGAGGCCATAGCGCTTGACGACCGCAGCAACGAACTCGGCGAATGCGGACGGGTCGCTCGGGATCGTGTTCCAGTTCGCGCCGGCCCACGACGGTGTGTCGAGCAGGTCGGCGAGCACGCGCACGTTGCGTTGTGCGGCGACGGTCATCAGCAGGTCGTAGCGGCTGAAGTCGTAGCTGCCGCGGCGCGGCTCGATCTGGCTCCAGTCGAAGGCCTCACGGATCCAATGGGTGCCGCTCTGGGACACGATCTCGTTCATCCGCGACGACTCGTCGGTCCAACCCGCGACGGAGGTGTTGAGCCCGACATCGAGTCTGCCGGTTACGGCGGAAGCTGAACCCGGCCCCGTCGGTGTCGGCGCCGACTTCTTGCTGGGGAAGCCATGGCCCTTCAGGGCGATTTTCGCCCGCCGCTTGGCGCGCCGCGTGTTGCACCGCACGACCCGCCGGACCTTGCGCCCGGGCTTCTTGCCGTGGCGCTTCATGTGGACCACGCACGTCACTCGCCGCCCCCGGTGCGCCTTCTTGACCGCGCCCGCCGCGGCCGTGGTGCTCGAGACGAAGGCGACCGTGGCGAGAGCGGCGCAGAGGACATAACGGGTGATGCGGGCGGTGCGTTCCATACCGTTGGGGTCGGCTGGACCTGGCCGCGCATCGGAAGGGCCCGATGGGAACTTGGACGGACGTCCGATGGTGATGAACCGCCTCCCCGTAGACGGCTGGTCGCGTTCCTCTCATCGCGGGGTCCGGTCGCGACGCCGTTACCGCAATCGATTGCGGCGATTGCCAGTCAGGCCCGGCGCGCCAGGCGTGCGCGCGTAGCACCGTGGCTGCGATGTAGGCGTCCAGGCTCGCCTGGACACTCAGCTCCACCCATATCGAACAAACGTCCACCGTAAAACGGTGCAAAGGCACGGGGTGTGCGTCCAGGTCGGGCCTGCGGCCTTCCAATACACGGCCACGTCGATCCAAGCGAAGCCGTATGCGACGCACCGTTCGAATCAGCCGATACCTCCTCGTCACCGCCCTCACCACGGCCCTCCTCGGGTCGGGGACTGCGACGGCACTCGTCCCGGCGAAGGCGAAGCATCGGCGGCGGGCTGCCTGTGTGGTGCACGCAAAGCGGCATGTACATCGCTCGCGGCACGCCCATTGCGTCCGCCGCGCGCACAAGCGCCGCATGCACATGGCGCTGAACGGCGGCGCTGCTGGCGCCAAGCGGCTGGCGTTGCGGACCGCCGGCGCCGGCGCGGTCGCCGTGTCAGGGAGCCTGGACGTAGGGCTCAACACGAACGTCGGCGGCTGGAGCGACGAGGCGGCTCGCATGAACGAGATCGAATCCCAGAGCGGCACGAAGTGGATGCGGGAGGCGTTCGACTGGAGCCAGATCGAGCCACGACGCGGCACCTACGACTTCTCGCGTTACGACTGGCTGGTCACGCTCGCCGCGCAGAACAAGGTCCACCTCGTGGCCAACCTGGTGGACACGCCGTCCTGGGCCGGTGCCGCCTGGAACACGATCCCAACTGACCCGAGCGGTTTTGCAGAGTTCGTCAGCACGATTGTCGGTCGCTACGGACCACATGGCAGCTTCTGGAGCACCCACCCCGATCTGCCGAAGGTTCCGGTCCGGACCTACGAGCTCTTGAACGAGCCCTACTACGACAACGGCAACGCTGGGGACTACGACCCGGGCCGGTATGCACGCCTGGTCAAGGCGGCGGGCACGGCGGGGCACAGCGCTGATCGCGGGGCTGGGTTCCTCCTTGCGGCCGAGAACGAGGCCCGCTCCGTCGGCGACAGCTGGATGTGGTGGGTCGCGGCCCTCTATCAGGCGGTGCCGGACCTAAACGACTACTTCGACGGCGTTGCGGTGCACCCGTACGGCACCGATCTGACGAACCTCAGCTATCCGACTCCAGGTCGGGCCTACACCGGGTACGACCAGATCCGACGGGTGGAATCGATTCGCCGCGAGTTCGTCGCTCACGACGCTGCGGACAAGCCGTTGTGGCTGACCGAGGTCGGCTGGCCGACATGCACCGACGGCGGCAGCTCCCGCTGCACCACAACGACCGGCCAGGCCCAGCGGATTCAGTCGGTCTTCGACTACGCCCGGAGGACGTGGAAGGACTACGTCCAGGGCATCTTCGTCTACGGCTACCAGGACAACGGCCAAAACAGCGCCGACCCGGACAATGACTACGGCCTGGTCACCTGGAGCGGCGCCGCCAAGCCGTCACTCGCCGTGTTCAAGAACCAGCTGGCGCTCGGCTGAAGCCTAGGCCGCGCGCTCGGCTGAACTCCTAGGGCGCTCGCTCGGCCAGCGCGCGCTCGACGCACTCAGTCACCTCGGCCGCCTGCGACGCGGTCAGGACTGCACTGATCGGGATCGCGAGATGCGTCGAGGCGAGCGCGTCGGTGAACGGCAGCTCGACGCCGTGTGCGTACGGTGCCAGCGCCGGATGACGATGTAGGGGGCGCGCGTAGTAGGCACGGTTGCCGATCTCGGCGGCACTCAACGCCGCTGATATCTCGCTGACGCGCTCTGAGCGGATCACGTAAAGGTGCCAAGCCGGCTGCGCGCCGTCTGTCGGCACCGGCAACGAAACGAGCTGGCCGAGGCCGGCGTCGGCGTAGTGCGCCGCCGCAGCAAGGCGGCCCCGAGCCCAGGCATCGAGCTCGGGCAGTTGCACGCCGAGAAACGCGGCCTGGATCTCGTCAAGCCGTGAGTTGTAGCCAATCGCCTCCCACGTCTTCTGGTCGCGGGAGCCGTGGAAGCGGAGCATCCGCGCCGTCTGCGCGATCTCCTGGCTCGAGGTCGCGATTGCGCCGCCGTCGCCGAGGCAGCCGAGGTTCTTCGACGGGAAGAAGCTGAACGTCGCCGCCGTGCCGAGCGCGCCCGGACGTCCGTCGGGACCGGTCGAGCCAGCGGCTTGAGCGGCGTCTTCGAGAACGGGCACGCCGAGCGCCTCGATTTCCCGGATGGGCGCCACGTTCCCGAACAGATGCACCGCCACGACCGCCTTCGTCGCCGGGGTCAGCGCCGCCCGGACAGTGTCCGCGGTGACCACCATGGTCTCGGGGTCGACGTCGCAGAACACCGGCCGCGCCCCGGTCGGGGGGATCGATTCGGCCGAGGCGTAGAACGTGAACGCAGGGACGACGACGTCGTCGCCCGGGCCGACGCCCATCGCGCGGAGCGCGATCGTCAGCGCCTCGGTGCCGTTGGCAACCCCGACCACATGATCGGCGCCGAGGTATGCGGCAAACTCGCGCTCGAACGCCTCGACCTCCGGGCCGAGGACGAACGCGCCCCCGTCGATGGTGCGCGTCGCGGCGTCGACGAGCCGGTCTCGGATGTTCGCCCGGGGCGTGTCGATGTCGAACAGCGGGATCGGCATGATCACGTGGCTGAGGCGTACCGGCGACCGGGCCCCCGTGCCCGGCTCAGCTAGCCTACCGCGGCCGATGGTACTTGCCGATCAGTTTCAGCGGCGGCACGGCGCCGTCATCGGGCTCGGGATGATCGGCCGCCACCACGCGCGGTTGCTCCAGGACTCCGACCGGGTGCGGTTCGCGGGGGCCGTCGACCCCGGCGGCGATGGTTACCGCGCGGTCCACAACCCTGAGCTCGTATTCGACTCGGTGCAGACGCTGTTGGGGCACGGCCCGCTCGACTTCGCGATCGTCGCAGTCCCGACCGAAGCCCACGTGCCGGTCGTCGACGAGCTGGCCCAGGCCGGCGTGTCGATGCTGATCGAGAAGCCTCTGGCCGCCACCAGCGACGCCGCACGCGCGATCGTCGACATCTGCAGCGCCGCGCGTGTGGCCGGCTGCGTCGGGCACGTCGAACGGTTCAACCCGGCGCTGCGAGAGATGCGCCGCCGGCTGTTGGATGGCCAGATCGGGAGGCTGTTCACGGCCACGACCGCGCGCAGCGGTCCGTTTCCTGCGCGCGTGCAGGATGTCGGCGTGGTCAAGGACCTGGCCACGCATGACATCGATCTCGTCAGCTGGCTATCGGACTCGCCGATCGCGACGGTGTCCGCCCAGACCCAGCACCTCAGCGGCCGCGGGCACGAGGACCTGGTGCTCGCGATCGGCGCGCTCGAATCCGGCGCCGCGTTCAACATCGTGGTCGACTGGGTCTCACCGACGAAGGTGCGTCGGACGCGCGTGCTCGGCGAGCGGGGCATGCTCGAAGCCGACACGCTCACCGGCGATCTGTACTTCTACGAGAACGCGGAGGTGCGGATCATCTGGCCTGCGACGCAGCAGTTCCGCGGCGTCAGCGAGGGCAACGTCACGCGCTACGCGCTCGCCCGCGAGGAGCCCCTGCGGCTCGAGCACGAGGCCTTCTTCGATCTGCTCGATGGCCGCGGCGGCGGCGGCGTCGTGACCCTCGAGGACGGAGTTGACGTCGTTCGCGTGGCCGAAGCCGTGCTGGAGAGCGCACGCACAGGGGAGACGGTCAGCGCTACGGCACTCCGCGGCGGACCCTGATGCGTGCCGTCGTCGTGGCGCTCGGCAAGATTGGCTTGCCGATCGCCGCCAAGATCGCGCTGGCCGGACACGAGGTCATCGGATGCGACATCGATGCGCGGGTGCTCGAGCTCGTCGCCCGGGGCGAGGCGCCGTTCCCAGGCGAGGCCGGGCTGGCCGAGGCGCTGGCCGACGTCGTGCCGGCGGGCCGCCTGCGGGTCACGCGCGATACCGCGGCGGCCGTCGCGGACGGGGCGGAGTTCGTCATCGCCGTGCCGCCGCTCGTCGTCGACGACCGGGCGCGGCCGGACTTCGCGGTGCTCGACAGCGTCATGGCCGACATCGGCCGCGGGCTGCAGCCCGGAACCGTGGTGAGCGTCGAGACGACGCTGCCGGTGGGGACGACGCGCCAGCGGATCGCGCCGGCGCTGGCGGAGGCATCAGGCCTGGAGCCCGAGCGGGACTTCTTCTCGGTCCACAGCCCGGAGCGGGTGTACTCGGGCCGAATATTTCGTGACCTCGATACGTATCCGAAGTTGGTCGGCGGGCTCGGTGAGGAGGGCGAGCGCCGCGCTGTGGCGCTCTACCGCGAGTTCTTGAGCGCCGAGGTGCGGGCCATGGGCTCGGCCGAGACTGCTGAGCTGACCAAGCTCGCCGAGACGACCTATCGGGACGTGAACATCGCACTGGCCAACGAATTCGCCAAGTTCGCCGATCGAAGCGGGCTCGACGTCAGCCAGGTGATCGACGCCGCGAACTCGCAGCCGTTCTCCCACATCCACCAGCCTGGAATCGGGGTGGGCGGGCACTGCATCCCGGTGTATCCGCGCTTCTACCTCGCCGGCGACCCGGAGGCGCAGATCCCGTCCGACGCCCGCGCGATCAACGACAGCATGCCCGCGTACGCGGTCGAGCTCCTCGAGCGCGAGATGGACGCCGAGCTGCGCGGGCAAACGGTGCTGATCCTCGGCGTCAGCTACCGCGGCGCCGTCAAGGAGACGGCGTTCTCCGCCGCGTTCGCGGTCCAGCGCGAGCTCGAGCGGCGGGGCGCGCTGGCGTTGGCCCACGATCCTATGTACGAGCCGGATGAGCTGCGCGCGCTCGGGTTCGTGCCGTGGGACGGGAGCGTCGCACTCGACGCGGCGATCCTGCAGGCCGACCATCCGGCGTACACCCAGCTGACGCCGGCCGATCTGCCGGGAGTGCGCGCGATCATTGATGGTCGCGGGACGCTCGACGCCGGCGTCTGGGCCGCTGCGGGCGTGCCGGTCCGCCGGATCGGCTCACCCGGCTAGGCCGGCGCGCTCACCCGGCTAGGCCGGCGCGGTCGACAAGCTCCTCGGCGATCGCCAACGACGACGTGGCCGCCGGCGATGGAGCGTTGCGCACCCATAGCACGGGGCCGTCGCTGTGCAGACGGAAGTCATCGACGAGCGAGCCGTCTCGATCGACGGCCTGGGCGCGGACGCCGGCGTGCGCCCGGATGGCGTCGGCCGCCTGCAGCTCTGGGACGTAGCGCCGTGCCTCGCGCACGAATGCACGCTTGGACAGCGCCCGGTAGCACTCGACGGCACCGACACGCCAGTAGCGGCGAAACAACCGCATCGCGCCGCGCCATCCGATCGCGCTCCAGGCCTCGCGCGCGACGAACTGACCGCGCCGGTAGCCCTCCCGCGCGGTGGCCAAGATCGCGTTCGGCCCGATCAGCACCGACCCATCGATCGTGCGCGTCAGGTGGATGCCGAGGAAGGGAAGCCGTGGGTCCGGAACCGGATAGATGAGGCCGCGGACGAGCTCGCGGCGCTCCGGCCGCAGCTGCCAGTACTCGCCGCGGAATGGCATGATCCGCGGCTCGGAGGGCTGGCCCGAGGCGCGCGCCAGACTGTCGACGTGCAGACCGGCGCAGACGATCGCGCGGTCGGCGTGAACAGTGCCGCCATCGGCGAGCTCGAGCGTCGCGTGCGTGCCGGCGCCACGCACCCGAAGGACGGGGCGGCCGGTGTGAATCGAGGCACCGGCAGCTCTCGCGTCGGATGCGAACGCCTCAGCCACGTCTCGGAAATCGACGACCGCCGTCCGGGGCGAGTGCAGCGCCGCGATGCCGCTCGCCGCAGGTTCGATCGCGCGGATCTCAGCGCCGTCGAGGCGCCGGAGGTCAGGAACCCCGTTCGTGCGCGCACGTTCCTCGAGCGCGGCGAAGCGCGGCATCTCACGTTCATCGGTCGCGATCACGAGCTTGCCGCATTCGTCATAGGCGATGTCGCGCTCGCGGCAAAACTCCCGCAGCAGCGTCATCCCGCGGGCACACAGCCGCGCCTTCAGAGAGCCGGGCGCGTAATACAGGCCGGCGTGCACAACGCCGGAGTTGCGCGCGGTCTGGTGCTGGGCCAGCCGCGCTTCCTTCTCGAACACACTGACCTGCGCGTCGGGAATCTCGCGACTGATGAAACGCGCCGTGGCCAACCCAAGGATCCCGCCTCCGACGACCGCGACGTGCATGGATGGGAAGCCTAGGCAGGGCGGCGGCGTCAGCCGCGCATCCGCAGGACTTCCGCGATCGTCATCGCGACGATCCGCAGGTCGAGCCTCAGAGACCAGTTCTGGATGTACCAGTTGTCCCATTCGACCCGGTCGAAGATCGACGTCTGACCGCGCAGGCCGTGCACCTGAGCCCAGCCGGTGATGCCCGACTTGACGCGGTGCCGATCGGCGTAACGATCAACCTCGAGCTCAAAGCGCTCGACGTAATCGGGCCGCTCCGGCCGGGGGCCAACGATGCTCATGTCGCCACGAACGACGTTCAGGAATTGGGGAAGCTCGTCGAGCGACAGGCTGCGGAGGATGCGTCCGACCTTGGTGCGGCGATCGTTGCCTTCGACGCCTCCGGGGGCGCAGCCGTCATCAGGTACGAACCGCGGGGTCGCGTCCTCCAAGGCCATCGTGCGGAACTTGAGGACCTCGAATTCATGTCCGTCACGTCCGATTCGACGCTGGCGGAACAAGATCGGACCAGGCGAGGAGAACCTGACCGCCAGCGCGATAGCCCCCAGGATCGGCGCCAGTGCAAACAGCATCAGCGCGGCGAACGAACGGTCGATCGTGTGCTTGACGGCAAACTGCCATCCGCGCGGGTCAGTCGGCCGCAGCGACAGGAGCGGTAGCCCGCCGATGTGATCCAGCGTCGAGCGCTCGTTGATCGCCTCGTAGAGCCGCGGAACCAGGGCGACCTCTACGCCGAGCTCCTGGCATTCCTTGACGGCATCGACGAGCACGTGGTCGGGCTCGGACGAGAAGGCCAGGATGACCTGGCGAGCTCCCGTCTGCCCGATTGCCTCAACGAGCGCCTCGGGACCACCGAGGACGGGCACGAACGAGGAATCGTCCTGGTCAGGGCGCGGCAGCGGGTCGGAGTCGAGGAAACCGACCGGGCGCAGGCCGTAGCGCGGCTCGGAGACCAAGCGCCGGACGAGGTGCTCCCCGACGAGGCCGGCGCCGACGATCAGGGTCGGGGTGGCGAAGGCGTCGGTGCGGATCGCCTGGCGACGCACCGACAGCAAGACCATGCGCGCCGCTCCGAGGTAGACGAGCGAGAACACCCACAGCCGCAGCGCCAGGCCCAACGGATGAGCGGCGCCGAGCAGGGAGTCGAGCGCGATCGTCAGCATCGCGGCGAGCGAGACGACGCCAAGAACGTGGGTGGCCGTGTCGAGCAGCGAACCGTAGAGCCGCTCGTCCGGGCCGCGCCGGGCGTAGAGGATGCCGATGACCAGCAGCGGGAAGCCGGCGGCCAGGATGTGGTTTGTGCCTACGTGCAGGACCGAGCTGTCGGCGAACACCGCCGCGCTCGAGGCCAGGTATAGGACGACTACGTCAACAAGAAAGCGCAGCCGGCCCCAGGCGCGAGCGCCGAGCATCCGTCCGATCGAGCTCGAGACGAATTTGGCTGGTACCGGGCGAAGAGATAGCGCCCCTGCTTCAGCAGCATGTGTTGCGGCGGGTGGTGGTGTCATTCAGTTCGGCCCCTGCAAGGAATAGAACGACCGTGGTTGATCACGGTGCTGGGTGACTGCACCCGCCTGTGCGCGATCCGCCCCTCGACTTCTTTTCGACGGCTGCGCGGTGCATCTTGACCCCTCTGGATAAATCATAGCGCGTTTTCGGCCCCAAACTTGGGCATTTGTTGTTGTTTTGAGGCCAGAAAGCCAGGTAGTGCCCCGAACGGCCGCAAACCCTGCGTCCTTCCGCCCGCCGCAGCGAGGGCGTCTCCCATGCCGGAATTATCGCCGCCGCCTCACATAAGCAAACCCCGCATAAGCGCAAAAGTTGCACGGGAAACCACGGCAAAGCTCCAGCGGGAAACTACGGACGCCGGTCTAGGCGGCCAGTACCCGGCGGCGAATCACGGCACCGGCGGCGATCAGCAGCGCCCCGACGAGCACCGTCGTGCCGAGATCGGTGCCGGTGTTCGGCAGGCTAGGCACGGAGCTCGTCGCGGTTGGTGTGGTGGTCGTCGTGCCGGCGCCGGTCGAGCTCGGAGTCGTGGTGCCGCCCGAGCCGCCCGCGCCGCCGCCTGAGCCTCCGGATCCGGATCCACCGGAGCCACCGCCTCCGCCGCCCGAGCTGGCCTGCACGATCACGGTCCCCTTCATGTACGTGTGGAAGCTGCAGATGTAGGCGAACGTTCCCGCCTGGGTGAATGTATGCGAGCCGCTCTGACCCTTCTGCAGGGTTCCGGTATTGAAGCTCCCGTCGCTGGCCGTCGCCGTGTGGGCGGCTGTGTCCTGGTTCGTCCAGGTGATCGTGTCGCCGACGTGCACGGTGATCGTCGCCGGGTGGAACGCGAAGTTCGAGATCGTGTCGCCCGGGTCGCCGGCGGCGTGGGCCGTCTGCGTGGCGCTGGTCGTCGTCTTGCTCTGCTGACTCGTGGTCGCGGCTGTGGAAGTGGTGCTCGCGGTTGTCGTCGGGGCTGCGACCGTGGTCGTGGGCGCCGGCTGACTCGCCTGGGCAGTCATGGTGGTCGCCGACGCGGTCGTTGTCGGCTGGCTCGCCGTAGTGGTAGTGGTCGTCGTCGTGGACTGCGCGTCCCCGGCGGCGGCCGCGTGGCGGTGGCTCGAGAGTGCGTAGGCCGGCAGCGGGAGCGCCGAGAGCGCGACAACGGCTGCGGCAGGGATGAAATTGCGAGGAGAGAGCATCTGGTGGCTGATGACGTACGTTGGCCCTTAAACCTTCCCGAGCGCGGGCGTAGCATGGCAGGCTCATCGATCAGAGGAGGCTCCATGTCAAGACTCGTACGCATGGATCGCACCGGTCACACGACGCTGGCCGAGTGGCATGCCGAGGATTCCGCGGCCGTCGGCGCGGCGGTCGCCGCGTTCCGCGCCGAGCTCGATCAGGGCTATTTCGCCGTCGTTTCGACGGGTCAGGGCGATGCCGAGCAGGTCCACGAGCTGCCACTCGAGGCCGACCTCGTAATCCTGCGGCGCCCGATCGCGGGTGGCTAGCGGAGCGCACCTCGAGCCGGCCGGTGCGCTGGCTGCCACCGGGGCGCCGACCCGGCCGCTGCCGGAGCTGGCGAGCGTCTACTGGCGCCCGCGCGTCACCGACCGTGCGCTGCGCCGCCGTGGTCAGCTGTGGACGCTGACCACGATCGCCCACACGGTTCCGTTCATCCTCGCGGGGATCCTGCTCGCGGTCGCCAAGCCGGTGACCCTGCCGGTCGACCTCGTTCTGTTGGCGCACGCGTGGGCGATTCCTGAGCTCTACGCGGCCCGGGGGGCGGGGGTACTCCGGCGCGCACGATCGACAGGGCCGGAGGCCTCCGAACAGCGGGCCCTGGGCCTGCTCGGAGACTTGGTCGATCGCTCAGCCTGGGAGCTGCTCTCCCGCACCGGACTGGTGCTGGAGCGGGGGGAGCTCGGGATCTGGCTGCTCGGCGAGGCCGGGGCGCTGCTCGTGCGCCCCGGTGGCCGGCGCGTCGTTTGCTACTGCGTGCGCGCGACCGACCCGGAGCTCCCTCATGGGGACCGGATCGCCCATCTGCTGCTGGCCCTCCGGGAGGACGAGAGCGGCTTTGCGACGGTGGCCAACCTCGCGTTCTCAGGGGCACCGTGGCGCCTGCGGCGGCGGTTGCCGCCCGCCGCACGCGAGGGCTTGGCCGCGGCGCTCGCGGTGTCAGCCTGACGCCATCCGCACCTTCGGACGCCGGTGTCGGCGGATCTTCAGCTGATAGTCCGCACCGGCGAACCCCGGCTTGTCGATCTCGATCGTGATGTGCGCGCCCGGCGCCAGGACCAGCCCGCGGAACAGCCCGGTCAGCTTGACCCTGCCCCGCTTGGCGATGACGACGACCTGATCCTGGAAGCAACCTGAGCCATCGCAACGGACCACGAGGGTGGCGCCCCGCGGCACGTGGTGGGCGACAAGCATCCGGATCTGGGTTCTGCGCCGGAAGAAGGTGAAGCGGCCCGAGAACCGTGCGTTGATGTGTCGGGTCGGGCTCGGCACACCAGCCACGTCCATCGTCGTGCTGACGACGGCCTTGTCGTTCAGCGCATCGGTGATCGTGATCGTCACCGTGAACTGTCCCTCCTTGGGGTAGACGTGCTCCCCCAACACCGCGTAGCCGGCGCCGGACTGACTGACATCTCCGGCGCTGCTGCTGCCGTCGCCCCAGTCGATCGCGGCCGTTAGTCCGGCCGCGTCCAGCGCGTTCTGCTCGGTGAAGTTGGCCAGCGTGACCGTTCCGGTGCTCGAGCCCTTCGCGGCAGTCAGTCCGCTCGCCGGCGTCGCCTGGATCTGGCTCGGAGCAGCCCCCGCCGGGGCGGCGGCGAGTAGCGCGGCACTCAGCGCTAGCACCAGTATCGGCGCACGCCTTGGCGCGCGCGCACTTCTCAGCAGTCGGCCGGCCACATCTGCCCCTAGTTCGAGTACTCGAGCCGCGGCTCATGTTACGCACCGGCCTGGCGGCCCTGAGGCCCACGCACGTTCAGGAACTTTGTACGCAGGGCCAATGCTGGATTAAGCCTTGAGGTCGATCATCCTCGTCATGACCTATCCAGCCCCATCAGCCAAGGTTCTCCTCGTCGCCGACCGGCGCGACACGCCGGCCGAGCCGGGCGCGGCCCCGGTCCGCCGCTACCGCCTCGCGCGGCTTCGCTTCGAGGGCCGCCATCGGGACGAGTCCTCGCGCTTCGAGCATCTGAAGCGCGTGTACGACTGACCGCAGCGAATCCTTCGTGAACGCTTAGCCGGTCGCGCTACGCTTTGAACCATGCAAACGCAAGTTGAGGGCCAGCCGCAAGCGCACACGCCGATCCTCAAGAAGATCTTCGCCGGGCTTGTACTCGTAGTCGCGGTCGCACTCGCGGTCAAGCTCGTGATCGGCCTGATCATGACGGTCTTCTGGATCATCGTCGGGATTGCCGTCGCGATCGCCATTCTCTGGGCGCTGAAGACGATTCTCTGGTAGGTCGGGCCCGTGGCGGGCACCGGACTACTGGTCATCATGTTCTTCTTCGGCTTGGCCGGAGGGATCATCGGACGCATCAAGGGCAGCTCGTTCGCGCTCTGGTTCCTGATCTCTGGGCTCGTCCCGTTCATTGGTCTGCTGACGGCGATCTTCTACCGCTACGAGAACCAGGAGCTGCGTCGCGCGTGTCCAGGCTGCGGCAAGGTGGTCAAGCTCTACGACGCTGTCTGCCTGAGCTGCGGGACCGAGCTCGAGTTCCCTGACACGGCGATCGCGCCCGAGGCGGCGGTGAGCGGCGGGCGCCCGGCCGGCGCCGGCTAGCTCGAGCGCCGCTTCTGCCCGACGGCGCGGATCAGCTGCGCCTTGCCCATCTTCGAGCGGCCCTCGACCCCGAGCTTTGCCGCCTCCCGGCGCAGCTCGGTCACGGTCATCGCGCCCGCACCAGATCCGGTGCCGCGGCTGGCGCCGCGCTTGCGGGCCGCCGCCTTGGCGCCCTCGCGGCCGAGGGCCGAGCGGGTATCGGAAGACAGGTTGGCGATGCTGCGACTCTTGCGGGCCCCGGATTGGGCCTTCTTGACGTTCTTGCGAGCGGCTTCGCGTTGCTTTGTTGTGGCCATGATGTTCGGCTACCCCCACAGGCGGTTGACGCAACGCGTTGCAATGTCGTTACAAGCAACCCCGACCCTCTAATATCGCCGTCCCCGTGCGTGCGGCACGACCGTACGCGCCAAAGCAGCCAAGCCCGCGAAAGGAGGCGAACGCGATGCGTGCAGTCGACGCCCTGATGGAATGCCTGAAGGCCGAAGGTGTCGACGTCGTATTCGGCCTCCCGGGCGGCGCCAACCTCCCCACCTACGACGCCTTCTACGACGCCGGCATCCGCCACATCCTCGTCCGGCACGAGGCGGGCGGCGGCCACGCCGCCGAGGGCTACGCCAAGGCCACGGGTCGGGTCGGCGTCTCGCTGGGCACCAGCGGCCCCGGCGCCACCAATCTCGTCACGCCGATCTGCGACGCGATGATGGACTCGGTCCCGGTCGTGTTCCTGACCGGGCAGGTCCGCACCGAACTGCTCGGCACCGACGGCTTCCAGGAGGCCGACACGATCGGCATCACGATGCCGATCGTCAAGCACAGCTTCATGATCCAGCACCCGCTGGAGCTGCCGCGGACGATTCACGAGGCGTTTCACATCGCCCGCTCCGGGCGTCCCGGCCCAGTCGTGGTCGACATCCCGCAGGACCTGAGCCGGGCCGACATCCCGTACAAGCCGGTCACTGACGTTCACCTGCCGGGTTATCAGCCGACGACCGACGGCAACCAGAAGCAGATCCGTCTGGCGGCCAAGGCGCTGGCCAACTCGCGCCGGCCCGTGATCTACTCCGGCGGCGGGGTGGTCGCCGCCGAGGCCGGCCCTGAGCTGATCGAGCTCGGCACGGTCGATCGCTTCCCGGTCACGTGCACGGTGATGGGCCTTGGGGCGTTCCCGGCTCCCCACGAGCAGTGGCTCGGGATGCTCGGCATGCACGGCACGCGCGCGGCCAACTACGCGATGGACGAGGCCGACCTGATCTGCGCCGTGGGCGCGCGCTTTGACGACCGCATCACGGGCAAGCTGTCGGAGTTCGCGCCGCGCGCCAAGTTCATCCACATCGATGTCGATCCGGCCGAGATCTCCAAGAACGTGCCGGCACACATCCCGATCGTCGGCGACGCCAAGAACATCCTGCCGCGCCTCACGGCCGAGTACCGCTCGCTGTCGCCGGATCCGGCGCGCCTGGATGAATGGTGGTCGCGCATTCGGGCCTGGCAGGAGCGCCACCCGCTCGGATATGAGGACTCAAAGGACGCCGAGATCAAGCCGCAGTACATGGTGCAGGCGCTGTATGAGGCGACCGGCGGCGACGCGATCGTCACGAGTGATGTCGGGCAGCACCAGATGTGGACGGCCCAGTACTACCACTTCAATAGGCCGCGCCGGTGGATCAACTCAGGTGGGCTCGGAACCATGGGTTTCGGCCTGCCCGCGGCGATGGGTGCCAAGGTCGGCTGCCCCGAGGAGACCGTCATCTGCATCGCCGGTGACGGCTCGGTCCAGATGAACATGCAGGAGCTGGCCACCTGCGCCCAGGAGGGCATCGCGATCAAGGTGTTCATCATGAACAACGGCTATCTCGGCATGGTCCGACAGTGGCAGGAGCTGTTCTGGGACAAGCGCTACAGCCATGTCGACATGGGCCAGTGGCCCGACTTCGTGAAGCTGGCCGAGGCCTACGGCGCCACCGGCGTGCGCCTGGAGGACAAGAAGACGCTGGTCGACGACATCAAGACCGCGCTCGAGACCGATGGTCCGGTCCTTGCCGACGTTCGCGTCACGCGTGAAGAAAACACCTACCCGATGATCCCCGCCGGTCAGCCGGCAAGGAACATGGTCGGGTGAGGTGGCGGTCATGGGCGAACCAGGAACCAAGGAAGTCCTCTCGCTGGATGAGCTGGAGGCCGCCGGCGGGCTGCGCACCGGCCGCAAGCACATCCTCTCGATCCTCGTCGAGAACAAGCCGGGTGTCCTGACCCGGATCGCCGGCCTGTTCGCGCGGCGCGGGTTCAACATCGACACGCTCGCCGTCGGGCCGACCGACGACGACACGATCTCCCGCATCACGCTCACGCTCGACGGTGCTCTTCACCCGATCGACCAGGTGACCAAGCAGCTGCACAAGCTGGTCAATGTCCTGAAGATCCGCGACCTCGAGCCCGAGGAGACGCTGGCCCGCGAGTTGGCCCTGTTCAAGGTCTCGGCCGATGGCGCCAGCCGGGCCGAGGTCATGCAGATCTGCGAGATCTTCCGCGCAAAGATCGTCGACGTGACCAAGCGCTCGGTCGTGATCGAGGTCACCGGCACGTACGACAAGATCGAGGCGTTCGAGCGACTCGTGCGACCGTTCGGGCTGATCGAGATGGCGCGGACGGGCGAGATCGCGATCTCACGCGGGCGCGGCGAAACGTAGGCCGCGCTCGGGTCCAGCGGCACTTGGCCGATAGCGCCCTCAGGCCCGCAGGCTGGCTCGATTCGAAGAGCCTCGATCGCCTGGCGGGCCGCCTGGATCAGGGGCTGCGGCGGGCGCGGGGGTCTGGCACGCCCGCCCTGGCCAGTGTCACCGCGCTGTGTCCCGCCGCCGCGGATCCGACCGCCGTCGTGGCCCACTCACGCCGGCCCGGGGAGGCGTGGTTCATCCTCGAGCAGCCCGACCGCGCCGGCTCGGCGCTGGCGGCACTCGGATGCGTGCGCGAGCTGACCGCTGCGGGTCCCAGGCGGTTCACCGAGGTGGCGGCGCGCTGGCGGGCGGTGGCGCGCGAGGCGCTCGCCGATTCGTCGGGGGAGGTTCCGGGCTCGGGCTTGGTGGCGCTGGGCGGCTTTGCCTTCTCTGGAGAAGGCGGGGCGTCGCCGCGCTGGGCGGGCTTCGCGGCCGCGTCGCTGATCGTCCCCGAGCTGTCGTTCGCGCGGCGCGACGGCGAGACGTGGCTGACCGTGAACGTCGTGGTGGCGCCGGACGACACGCCGGAGGATCTGATGGCCCGCGTGCACGAGCGGCTCGGCGAGCTGTCAGGCGAGTCGCTGCCGATGCTCGACCCGGCACCGGCCGGTCGCTATCGCGTGGTCAGCGTGATGCCCCCGTCGCACTACGAGCAGGCGGTGGCCCGGGCCGTCGAGCGCATCCGCGCCGGCGAGCTGGACAAGATCGTGCTGGCCCGCGACGTCGAGGTGCACGCGCCGGCCGCGCACGACGCGGCGGCCGTCATTGGGCTGCTGCGTGAGGAGTTTCCCTCCTGCTACGTGTTCGCCGTCGGTCGCGGCGACGCCGTCTTCCTGGCGGCCAGCCCGGAGCTGCTGATACGCCGTGAGGGACAGCGCGCCAGCACGGTGGCGCTGGCCGGCTCAACGCGGCGAAGCGCGGATCCGGCGGTCGACGACCATCTCGGCGAGCAGCTGCTGCACAGCGACAAGGACCGAGAGGAGAACGCGATAGTGGCGCGCCGGATCGCCCGGCTACTCGGACCGCACGCCGTCTGGGTGGCGGCGGCGCCGGAGCCGGCGCTCGTGCGGGTGGCGAACATCCAGCACCTCGGGGCGCCCATCCGGGCCCAGCTGGCCTCGCCGATCGGCGCGATCGAGCTCGCCGGCCTGCTCCATCCGACGCCGGCGGTCGGCGGGGAGCCCCGGTCGGTCGCCGAGCCGCTGATCCCCGCGCTCGAGGGCATCGATCGCGGCTGGTACGCCGGGCCGGTCGGGTGGACCGACGCCGTCGGGGATGGGGAATTCTGCGTCGCGCTGCGGTGCGCGCTCTTGCGCGATCGCGTTGCGCACCTGTACGCCGGGTCCGGGATCGTGCGCGACTCCGAGCCGTCGGCCGAGCTGGCCGAGACAGAGGTGAAGCTCCAGGCCCTGCTGCCCGTGCTGGCCGGTTGACTGGGTCAGGCGCCGCGTAGAGCCTCGACTGCTGCGGCGGCGAGCCGGCGGTGCAGGGCGAGGTTTTCCTCGCGGTCGGTGCGGGCTTCGATGATGCCGGTCTGGTGTTGGGTGATGGAGCGCGCGATTGCGTCTCGCAGCTGCTGGACGGTCTTGGCCGGCGTGTGCTCGAGGCCATACAGGGCGGCGGCGTGGGCGAAGTCGAGGCCGTGGGGGGTGGCGACGTGCTCCTCGAACGCGTCGCGCTGCCCGGCCACGGGCAGGAAGTGGAAGATGCCGCCGCCGTCGTTGTTGAGCAGGACGATGGTGAGCGAGAGGCTGTGGCGCTTGGCGGCCAGCAGGCCGCCGATGTCATGCGCCAGCGCGACATCGCCGATCAGCAACACGACGGGGCCGTCGGTGACGGCAGCCGCCCCGAACGCGCTCGACACCGTCCCGTCGATCCCGTTGGCGCCGCGATTGGACAGCACGCGCGGGGCCAGCTCGTTCACGCCGAAGTACAGCTCAACGTCGCGGATCGGCATCGACGAGGCGACGAACAGGGTCGCCTCGGCCGGCAGCCAGTCGCTCAGCCGAGCCGCCACGAGCGGTTCTGAGAGTTGGTCTCCCAGGGTGGTGTCGATCGTCGCGCTGACGGAGTCGTCGGCCGCGCGCCATTTCGCCAGCCAGTCGGGGTCGGCCGGGGTGGCCGGCGTCCAGGCTTCGAGGGTCTGGGCCGGATCGGCGCGTATACGCTCTGACAGCGTGGTGGCTGGGTCTTGCCAGGCATCCTCGGGATCGAAGGCGATCTGCTCGACCTCGGGCTGCGCGGCCAGCCAGGTCCGCAGCGGCTTCGATGTCGGCAGGTCGCCGACGCGGATGATCAGCTCCGGGCGGGCCGCGGAGGTGAAGTTCTCGTCTCGGAGCAGCAGGTCGTAGCGGGCTATCGCCGCCGGTCCGTGACGCGCGCCGGATAGGGGGTCGGCCAGGAGCGGGTAGCCGGCCCGCTCCGCGAACCGGGCGACCGCATGACCCAGACTGCGATTACGTTCCTGGCGGCCGGCGACGACGACGCCGTGGGGCGGCAGGCTTCTCGGCGCGGCTGCCGTGGTCCTAGCCGGCGTGCTCGTGACCCATGGCCCTGTGCCCGGGCGGCCGGTGGCGTCCGGCGGCAGCTCCTGCTCGGCTTCGCCTAGGACGAGCGGGTCGCGGAACGGCAGGTTGATGTGCACCGGGCCGGGCCGGCCCTCGCCGGCGGTCTGGTAGGCCCGGCAGGCGAGCTGCCTGATCCAGCGCAGGTTCTCCGGCGTCGCCTCGTGCACCCCGAGCTCGACGAACCACTTGACCTCGGAGCCGTACAGCTTGAGCTGGTCGATCGTCTGCCCGGCGCCGACGTCGCGCAGCTCGGGGGGCCGATCGGCCGTCAGGACGATCAGGGGGACGCGCGCCTCGTGGGCCTCGATCACTGCCGGCGCGTAGTTGGCAGCCGCCGTACCCGAGGTGCAGGCCAGCGCCACCGGCCGGCCCGACGCCTTGGCCGCCCCGAGCGCGAAGAACGCGGCGCTTCGCTCGTCGATGTGCGAGAAGCAGCGGATGCGCTGCTCACGCACCAGCGAGAGGACGATCGGACTGCTGCGGGAGCCGGGGGAGGTGCAGGCGTGCGTCATCCCGCAGCTGGCGAACTCGTCACACAGCGCGCGCAATAGCCGGAAGGTGTCGATGGCGGTCATGATGCTGGGGTGAGCGCGCCGGCGGTCGTCCTGCTCCACGGGTTCACCCACACCGGGGCGAGCTGGGAGCCCGTGATCCGGGCGCTCGGAGAACGCTACCTGGCAATCGCGCCCGACATCCGTGGCCACGGGTCGGCGACGGACGCGGTGCCGGTCGGGCTGGCGGAGGTGGTGGCGGATGTGGCGGCTGTGGCACCCGCGGACGGGAGGTTCACGCTGGTCGGGTACTCGATGGGTGGGCGGATCGCGCTGCACGTGGCGCTGGCGGCGTCTGTGGCGTCGGATGGCCCGGGTGGGTCGGTGGCGGCGGTGGAGGCCGGGGCCGGGTCGTTGGCTGGGCGGATCGAGCGGCTCGTGCTGATCGGCGCGAGCCCCGGAATCGCGGATGCGTCTGAGCGCGCGGCGCGCCGAGCGGCGGACGACCGCCTGGCCGACGAGATCGAGGCCACGCCCGATATCGCCACCGTGGCCCGCCGCTGGGCCACCTTAACCCCGGTGCTGGCTGGCCAACCAGCCAGGGTGGGGGAGTGGGTGGATGCGATCCGCCGGCAGAACACGCCGGCCGGGTTGGCCGCGGCTCTGCGGGGACTTGGGACGGGCGTGCTTCCGTCGCTTTGGGACCGGCTGGCGGAGCTGGCCATGCCGGTGACGCTGGTCGTAGGGGAGCGGGATTTCAAATTCAGGGGCATTGCACGGGAGATGGCGGCGCGTATCGGTCAGGCCGACGTGGTCGCGGTGCCCGGGGCGGGGCATGCCGTGCACCTGGAGGACCCGGTGGCCGTGGCGCGGGTGGTTGGTGGCGCTCCGCCCGCAGCCTCCGTTCGCTCGCTCGGCCCGTAAAACTCCACTCTGCTCCAGCCTCCCGGGGAGCAAAGTGCGGTTTTACGGCTATAAGCCGCACGATCCCGATCTGCTCCGCGGGGGTGCGGGGCACAGCGGACTTTTACGGTCGGGCGGTCGTGGCGGGCCGCGCGGGCGGCGGCCGGGCGTCACGAGGCCGGGCGTCACGCGGCTGGCGTCACGCGGCTGGCGTCACGCGGCGTACCAGTCGATGAGACCGTCGCCGAGGCCCGGGCCGCTCGGCACCGCGAGCGCCCCGGCGCGCGCCGGCAGCACATCCACCCGCCCGTCGAACAAGCCCAGGGTGGCGAGCCCGCACCACCGGACGGGCCGGATCACGGCCGCCGCGTGGAGCGCGCCGGCGATCCCGAGCGGCC
>JBJMLD010000234.1:0-4442 GCA_045805545.1 Solirubrobacteraceae bacterium
GCCATCCGCACGTCGTCGTAGACGCGGGCGGCGCCCAGCTTGAGCTGGATCGGGATCTGGTAGTCCGTGGCCTCGCGCACCTCCTGGATCTTCAGCGAGAGGTCGTCGGGGCCCAGCCAGTCGGGGTGCCGGGCCGGCGAGCGCTGGTCGATGCCCGCCGGCAGCGAGCGCATCTCGGCCACCTGCTCGGTCACCTTCTGGCCCATCAGATGGCCGCCCAGGCCGACCTTGCAGCCCTGGCCGATGAAGAACTCGCAGGCGTCGGCCAGCATCAGGTGGTGCGGGTTGAACCCGTACCGGCTCTGGATGCACTGGTAGTACCACTTGGTCGAGAGGTCGCGCTCGGGCGGGATCATGCCGCCCTCGCCGGAGCAGGTTGCAGTGCCCGCCATCGAAGCGCCCTTGGCAAGCGCCATCTTGGCCTCGAGCGACAGCGCGCCGAAGCTCATGCCGGTGATGTAGACCGGGATGTCGAGCTCGATCGGCTTCTTGGCAAAGCGGGCCCCGAGCACTGTCTTGGTCTCGCACTTCTCCCGGTAGCCCTCGATCACGAAGCGGGTGAGCGTCCCCGGCAGGAACATCAGCTCGTCCCAGTGCGGGATCTTCTTGAACATCGAGAACCCGCGCATGCGGTAGCGCCCGAGCTCGGACTTGACGTGAATGTCGTCGATGACCTCGGGCGTGAAGATCGCGCTGTGGCCGAGCTGGTTTCGTCCGCCGAGTCGTGTTTCGTCAGCCATCAATGTCTCCTAGAGAACGAGCTTGCGCTCGGACGGCTCGAGGGTGTCGTAGTTGTAGAGCTTCTTGCCGCACACGAACTTCTGGAACTCTGGCGGCGCGCCGAGCTCGTGAATGTCGAACTTGCGGTTGATCAGCTCGGTGTCGGCGTCGGTCCATTCGCCCGGGACGCAGTCGATGCCGAGCGACTTGACCTTGCCGGCGACATAAATGGTTCCGTCGTACATCGAGTCGCCGAGCCCGGGGCCGACGTCGCCGCAGATGATCTGGCGGCCGCGCTGCATCATGAAGCCGGTCATCGAGCCGGCGCTGCCGAGCGCGATGATCGTGCCGCCCTTCTGGTCGATCCCGGTGCGGGCGCCGACCTGGCCCTTGACGATCGCGTCGCCGCCGCGGATCGCCGCGCCGAACAGGCTGCCCGCGTTGCCGTCGATAACGACGACGCCGGACATCATGTTCTCGCAGGCCGACCAGCCGACCCGACCGGTGATGTGGACCTCGGGACCGTCGATGATCCCGCATGCGAAGTAGCCGATGCTGCCGTCGAACGTGATCCGGCAGCGGGTCAACAGGCCGGTGCCGAGCGAGTGCTTGGCTCCCGGGTTCAGCACAGTGACGTGCTTGACGCCCTGCTCGTAGAGCAGCCAGCGAAGCTCGAGATTGATCCGCCGCGTCGTCAGGTTGCGCGCGTCGAACGTTGCCGTCTCGCCGTCGATCTCTGAGACCTTGGGGATGACCTCGTCGAGCTCGACGAGTCCGCGCGAGTCGTAGCGGGGCGGCTCGCCGCCCGTCGCCGTCACCGTGTCCACACCATCACCTCGCCCTCGTATGGGTCGTAGGTGTCGATCTCGTGGTCGAGCACCGCGCGGATAGCCATCTCCTCCGAGGCCAGCGCGACCATGTCGTCGCCCTCGTATAGGACGAGGGGCTTGGCCGCGAGCTCGTCCTTGGCCATCCCGAGCGCATCCTCTGAGACGCAGATGTAGGTGAAGACGCCATCTAGGTCCTCCAGGCTCTGGCGCATTGCGTCCTCCAGCGACCAACCGTTCTGGAGCTTCTGCGCGAGGTACACGGCGACGATCTCTGAGTCGCATTCCGAGGCGAACCGGTGCCCGTCACGCTCCAGCCGCCGTCGCCATTGGTGATAGTTGGTGAGCTGCCCGTTGTGCACGACAGCGACATCCGAGAACGGGTACGCCCAGTACGGGTGGGCGTTGGAGATGTCGACGTCGGACTCGGTGGCCATGCGGACGTGTCCGATCCCGTGGCTGCCGAAGTAGTCGTCGAGGTGGTAGCCGGAGGAGACGGTCTTGGCGTCGCCCAGGTCCTTGACGATCTCTAGCGCGTGGCCGGCCGAGAGGACCTCGGCGTCGGGCACCGACTCGACGTGGTCGGCCAGGCGCTTGATCTCACCCTCGTAGGCGAGCGTGATGCTGAGCGTGTACTCGTTGATCTCCTCGACGGTTTTGACCATGGCGCCGGCCGCGGACAGCCGGTGCTGCACCTCATGCTTGTGGCGGCGCAGCGTGTCGTCGAACTCCAGGTCGCGCGGCGTGTTCGCGTCGGCCAGCTTGACCCGCATGACCAGCTCGTGGCCGGGCTGGTGATAGAGCGCGAAGCCGGTCGAGTCGGGGCCCCGGTGCTTCATCGCCTGGAGCATGCTCGTGATGTCGCGGCCGATCCGGTGCGCGCCGTTGCCGTTCTTGTAGATGATGCCGGCGATTCCGCACATGGCTACGGAAGGACCTCGAGGTACTCGTCGCGCTCCCAGTCGGTGACCGCCGCCAGGTAGCGCTCCCACTCATCGCGCTTGTACCAGTCGAACACCTTGTAGAGACGGCCCGGCATCGCGGCCTTCACCACGTCGTCGGCGGCGAGTGCGTTCAGCGCGGCACCGAGGCTCTCGGGTACCCGCTCGATCTGGACGCCCTGCTGCAACAGGTCGTATGTGTTGCCCTGCTGGGGCTCGCCCGGGTCGAGCTCGCGGCGGACGCCGTCGAGTCCCGCCTGGAGCAGCGCCGCGGTGGTGAGGAACGGGTTGCAGCTCGAGTCGACGCCGCGATACTCGAAGCGCCCACCGGTGGCCACCCGCACGGTGGTAGTCCGGTTCTGCCAGCCCCAGTTCTTGTAGATCGGGGCCCAGAAGCCGGTGTCCCACATGCGGCAGTAGGAGTTGACGGTCGGGTTGCCGACGCACATCAGCGCGCCGAAGTGCTCGAGCATCCCGCCGAGGAAGTGGCGGGCGATGTTTGAGAGCTGGGCCGGCCCGTCGGGATCGTGGAACACGTTGTTGCCCTCGTCGTCGACGAGCGTGAAGTGGTGGTGGTGCCCGTTGGCTGAGACGCCGGTGAACGGCTTGGGCATCCAGGTCGGGAGCACGCCGTGCTTGCGACCCACGGCGGCGCATACCTGGCGATAGGTGGTGATGTTGTCCGCGGTGCGCAGCGGGCGGTCGAAGCGGAAGTTCAGCTCGAGCTGGCCGGGGGCGTCCTCGTGGTCGCCGTAGCTCATGTCGAGGCCCAGCCTCTGTCCCCAGTCGACCACGTCGAGCAGGACGGGACGGAGCTCCTCGAACTGGTGGATGTGGTAGCAGTAGGGCTTGGTCAGGCCCTCGGGCATCTCGCCGTCCTGCGGCTTCTTCAGCCACATCGTCTCCGGCTCGATCCCGATCAGGAAGTGGTAGCCGAGCTCCTGCTCGAACGCGTCGGCCACCCGCTTGAGGTTCTGCCGGCAGTCGGCGTCGAGCAGCTCACCGGTCTCGGTGTCGTAGCAGTCGCAGTACACGCGCGCGACCCGCTCGTCCCACGGGAGGACGGCGAAGGTGTCGAGGTCGGCCATCGCGGCCAGCTCTGACTCCTCGGGGCCGAAGCCGATGTAGTTGCCCGAGCGGTCGGTGAACAGGTTGGCCGTCGCGCCGTAGACGAGCTGATAGCCCTTCTCGGCCACCTGGGAGAAGAACGTCGAAACCACGCCCTTGCCCATCACGCGGCCGGTGATCGAGACCTGCTGGAAGAACACGTACTTGATGTCCCGCTCCTCGATCAGGCGGGTCAGCTGCTCGATCTTCTCGGCCCGCCCGGGGGCGTTGCGCGCCTCCTCGAGCGTGGGTGGTGGCGGCTCGATCCGCGGGCTGGCGAGCACCGTCTGCACGGTGCCACCGAAGGCCGGCGTCGTCAGCGCGTCGGCCGTCATCTCGCTTGCCACGCTAGAGCTCCTCTCTGGACAAATTGGTACAGGCCCTCACCCTGGTCTTATACCAGTTAGTCCGGTGAGGGACAAGGCTGGCCACCTGCGAGGATTCGCGTCATGGAAATGAGAACGCTGGGCCGCACCGGAGTTCGCGTCAGCCCGCTGTGCCTGGGCGCGATGATGTTCGGGGGCTGGGGCAACACCGACCACGACGAGAGCGTGCGGATCATCCACCGCGCGCTCGACGCCGGCATCAATTTCATCGATACGGCCGACGTCTACGCTCGCGGCGAGTCCGAGGAGATCGTGGGCCGCGCGCTGGCCGATGGGCGGCGCGACAACGTCGTCCTGGCCACGAAGGTGCATGGGACGATGGGCGATGACCCGAACGAGTTCGGCAACTCGCGGCGCTGGATCGTCCGGGAGGTGGAGAACAGCCTGCGCCGGCTGAAGACCGACTGGATCGACCTTTACCAGATCCACCGCCCAGAGCTCGACACCGACCTCGACGAGAC
>JBJMLD010000235.1:0-17698 GCA_045805545.1 Solirubrobacteraceae bacterium
GCCCCCGTGACAAGGTCCGTTCGGCCCGTCTCGTAAACTGCGGGAAGATGGTTACCGCTGAAGATGTCACCGACGCGCTGCGCGACGTGATCGATCCCGAACTGGGGCTCGATTTCGTCGAGCTCGGCCTGATCTACGGGGTCGAGGTCAGCGAAGATGGTGCCGTCCACGTCACCTACACGCTGACCAGTCCCGGCTGCCCGATCGGACCTCAGGTCTCCGAGCAGATCGCGGAGTTCGTCAGCGAGCTGGAGGGCGTGCGCGACGTCCAGTCGACTATGACGTTCTCGCCGCCGTGGACGCCCGAGCGGATGAGCGAGGACGCCAAGTTCGCCCTCGGCTTCTGATCTCGCCCGCCCAGCCCAAAAAAGCTGTGCAATAGCTTGGGCGGGTCCGATCCCTCGAACCCGCCCAATTACATTCCGCCCGCCAGCTGCCGCTCAGGGGGTGACGGCTATCGCCGGCCGAGACGAGGGCGGATGGGTTGGGGACCAGGTGACGCCGAGGTCCCCCGCCACTTGGGGAAACGGCCTACGGCTCAGGAAGTTGGTGACTTGCTTATCCTGGGCTCGTGCGCCGATCCAGAGTGGCCATCGCCATGGCGGTGGTCGTCGTCTCCGCCTTCTGCGCAGGGGTGGGCACGGCCGCCGCGGCGACGCGTGCCCGCACGGCAGTCGCGGCGACGCGTGCCCGCGGGGCCGCCGCGAAGACGCCTGCCAGCACGACGGGCAACGTCCTGGTCCTGCTCGATCGCCACCGCGCCACCGCGTCGGCGACCGCCACCGTGCGCGCGGCCGTGGCCGGTGTTGGGGGCCGTCCGGCCGGCCGCTCGGTACCCGAGATCGGCCTCATCACCGTGCGCCCGCGGGCCGGTCAATCGGCCGCCGCGCTGGCCAACAGCCTGAGCCGCCTCCCCGGCGTCGCGACGGCCCAGCTCGAGCACCGCTACGTGCCGCGGCTGCAGCCCAACGACCCGGCTCTGAGCACCGCGGACGCGTTCTCCGGCGTCCTCGAGTGGGTGCTGGCCCGCGAGGGCTTCTACAACGCCTGGAACCTTTCTCGCGGCGACGGCGCGCTCGTCGGCGTGATCGACACCGGAGTCGACGCCTCGCACCCTGATCTCAGCTCGAAGATCGCGGTGGCGGTCGACCAGCAGGACCCGTCCGATGCCCGCGGCACGGCTCGCACCGACGAAGTCGGCCACGGCACGCACGTCTCCTCGCTGGCCTGCGCCGCGACCGGCGACGGGATCGGCATGGCCGGCGCCGGATACAACTGCCGCCTCGTGGTCGAGAAGAGCGACTTCTCGGACTCGAGCATTGCCGCGGCAGTCGTCGATGCCGCCAATCGTCATGTGCAGGCGCTGAACATGAGCTTTGGCCCGTCTGACCCATCGGGCAGCCCTGCCGCCCCGGACTCGGAGGTTCGTGCGCTCGACTACGCCGTCGCGCGCCATGTGGTCCTCGTCGCCGCCGCCGCGGACAGCCCCGGCGCCGAGCAGGGGGACCCCGGCAATGTGCTCCAGCCGGTGGCCACCGGTTCAAATCTGGGCGCCGGCATCGGGCTCGACGTCACAGCCGCCGACTACAGCGGCCATCGCGCCAGCTTCGCCGGGTTCGGCAGCGAGATCTCGCTCGCCGCGTACGGCGCGCTCCAGCCCGACAACACCGGGATCCTGGGGATCGGCGCCCCGGACCCGGGGATCTTTGGCGCGTTCCCCTCGGGCGGCACCGACCTCGAAGGATTGCCGGCGCCCTGCGGCTGCCGGACGACCTTCATGGGCAGCAACGCCTACGCCTACCTGCAGGGCACGTCCATGGCCGCGCCGCAGGTGGCGGCCACGGCCGCGATGATGCGCGTTCTGAACCCCGACGCGACCCTGTCGGACGTGCTGGGCACGCTCAAGCGGACGGCGCAGCGGCCGGCGGGAACCGGCTGGACGAGCGATCTCGGCTGGGGGATTCTCAACGCCGGTGCCGCGCTGGACGCGATCCGCCGGATCGACCGGCTGCCACCGGTCTCGCAGCTGGTGGCGCCGCGGATCTCGAACAGGCGGAAGTTCGTGCTGCGCTGGTCCGGACACGATCAGACCCGCCCTGAGGTGGTGGCCTCCGGCGTCGCCCGGTTCGAGATCTACGTCCGCGTGAACGGGTCGCGACCGAAGCTGATCGCCAAGACGTCCCGTCACTCGATGAGGTTCCGTGGTCGGCCGGGCCATCGCTACGTGTTCTTCGCCGTGGCTACCGACCACGCCGGCAATCGCCAGCGCAAGGCCGTCGACGTGACGACCCGCGTCGCCCGCCGGGCACGATAACGCCAGCGAGAACCGCCCGGCCGAAGCTAGGTAGGGCCTAGCCCGGACGCTTGCGCGGCGGACGATCCCCGCGCGAGCGCTTGGCCCGCATGTCCGCCGCCGGCCCGCGCTTGGGCCGCGAATGGGCCGACGGAAGGATCGGGGTGGGGCCGCCGTTTGTGCTGCGGGCCTCCGTAGACGCTGCTGGCTTGGTCTTCCGAGCGCCAGATCCCCGCTTGCCGCGGGCGGCCTGGAGCAGCTCCTGCAGCGAGGCCTCGATCCCCTCGGCGATCATGCCCACGTCGGGAAGCGCGTCGTAGTCGGCGAGCAGTCCGTACTCGATCCGGCCGTTGTAGGACATGATCGCCACGGCCAGCGCGTGATGCTCGGGCAGGAAGGCGAGCGGGAACAGATCCTGGAGCTCGCGCCCGAGCACGTACAGCGGCAGCTGGGGGCCGGGGATGTTCGTCACGATCAGGTTGAACAGGCGAGTCGAGAAGTTCAGCCGCGACGCCTGGGCGAGGATCGTCGGCGGCGCCAGGTTGTTCACAGCCGCCAGCGTCGCCGCGCCTACCGCCTGCTTTGACTCCTTGAGCCCGTCCATGCCCTGCTTGACGAACCGCAGGCGGGCGACCGGATCGCGGATGTAGACGGGTAGTGGGCCGCGCATCGCGGTCAGGCGATTGCCGAGCGTGCCGCGCTCGTCCTGGCCACGCACCGACACCGGCACCAACGCGCGCATCTCCAGGCCCTCCGTCCGGATGCCGCGCGCGCGCAGCCATCGCGCCAGCGATCCCGAGACGACGGTCAAGACGACGTCGTTGACCGTGCCGCCGAGCGCGTTCTTGACCTCCTTGTAGTCATCGAGCGTCTGGCGGACCACCGTGTAGCGGCGGTGCGGGCCGATCTCGACGTTCAAAGGCGTCTCCGGCGCCGGGTTCAGCCCGGCCCAGACGATCTCTCCCAGCCCCTCGGCGGCGTCGCGGATGATGCCCAGCGAGCTGCCCGGGCGCGTGGCCGCGTTGATCGCGCGCGCGATCAGCTCCGCCGTCGTACCCAGGGCGCCGCGCACGCCGGCCAGGATCAGCTCCGCCGGCGAGGGCTCGGGCTGGGGCTGCCACGGCTCGAGGTCGGTGGACGGCGGCGCGGGGGTGGGGCTCAGGTCCAGCAGCACGGTGGCGAGGTCGACCCCGGAGACGCCGTCGACGAGGGCGTGGTGGGTCTTGAAGATGAGCGCGAAACGGTCGTCCTCGAGTCCCTCGACCAGCCAGCTCTCCCACAGCGGCTTGGAGCGGTCGAGCTGTTGGGAGGCGATCCGGCTCGTGAGCTGGAACAGCTGCTGCTCGGTGCCGGGTGAGGGGAGCGCGGCGTGGCGGATGTGGTACTCGAGGTTGAACGTCGGATCGTCCACCCACAGCGGGCGCCCGGTCTCCAGCGGCGGCGTCGAGAGCCGTTGGCGATAGCGCGGAACCAGGTGCAGGCGGCCGCGGACGTGGTTCAGGTAGTCATCGAACTCGGGCGGCGGGCCGTCGAAGATCAGCACCCCGCCGATGTGCATGTGCGACGAGTGCCCCTCCTGGTGCAGGAACGAGGCGTCGATCGAGGTGAGGCGATCTAGGTGCTGTTGTGGCATCGATTCAAAGACCCCCAGGAGCGCAGACGGACGGCAACTGAGAAGGGTACGCTTTTGCTGTGCCCTGGGATTTCTCCACCGACCCGGACTTCCAGGTCAAGCTCGACTGGATGACCGAGGTCGTGCGGGAGCGGATCTGGCCGCTCGAGACACTGCTCGACGAGCTCGGCTGGGATGGCCTCCAGCGCGCACTGGCGCCGGTCCAGGACGAGGTCCGCGCCCAGGGGCTGTGGGCGGCGCATCTCGATCCTGAACTGGGTGGGCAGGGCTTCGGCCAGGTCAAGCTCGGGCTCATGCACGAGATCCTCGGCACCAGCCCGATCGCACCGTTGGCCTTCGGCAACGCGGCCCCCGACTCGGGCAACTCGGAGATCCTGGCCCTGGCCGGGACGCCGGAGCAGAAGGAGCGCTACCTGCACCCGCTGCTGGCCGGCGATCTGAAGTCCGCCTTCAGCATGACCGAGCCCGATACCGCCGGCTCGGACCCGACGCTGCTGAAGACGCGAGCCGTCCGCGACGGCGAGGACTGGATCATCTCCGGCCACAAGTGGTTCTCCTCCAACGGCTCGATCGCCGACTTCCTGATCGTGATGGCGGTCACCGATCCGGATGCGCGATCGCATCAGCGGGCCTCGATGTTCATCGTCGACGCCGACACCCCGGGCGTGAACATCGTTCGCGACGTCGCGACGATGGAGCACCCATACGACAGCTTCGGGCGCTATGGCAACCACGCCGAGATCATCTACGACGACGTCCGCGTGCCGGGCGAGGCGCTGCTCGGCGCCCAGGGTGCGGGCTTCCTGATCGCCCAGCAGCGGCTGTATCCGGGTCGGATCCACCACTGCATGCGCTGGCTCGGTGTGGCCAAACGCGCCTTCGACATGCTGTGCGAGCGCTCGCTCTACCGCTACGCGCACGGCTCGACGCTGTCCGAGCACCAGACCATCCAGAACTGGATCGCCGATTCGGCGGCCGAGATGCAGGCGGCGCGCCTGATGACCTTGCACGCCGCCTGGAAGATGGACAGCGAGGGCGTGCTGTCCGCGCGCAAGGACATCGCGCTGATCAAGTTCTTTGGCGCCAAGGTGCTCCATGACGTCGTCGACCGCGCGGTCCAGGCACATGGCTCACTCGGGTACTCGACCGACCTGCCGCTGGAGGCGATGTACCGCTTCGCTCGCGCGGCCCGCATCTACGACGGTCCGGATGAGGTTCACCGTGCCTCGGTCGCGCGCCAGGTGCTTCGTGGCTACGAAGCGCCGGCCGGCGGCGTCCCGAGCGAGCACGTGCCCACTCGCCGCGAAGCCGCCCGGCGCCAGTTCGCCGAGCTGCTCGACGCGGTGACGGCGAATGACTGACCCGGCCACGCTGAGCGACCGCGCGTTGGTCCCGGAGACCGGCCGTAAGGACGGCCAGCTCGTCCGGCCGGACGGCACGCCCGTCTCACCCGCCATCGACGGCGTCATCGTCCGTCCCGCGGTCACGCAGGCCGACGAGCGAGGCGAGGTGACCGAAATCCTCTCCAACCGCTGGCCCGACGTGCTCGGGGTCGCAATCCCGCACGTCTATGTCGCCAGCCTCGAGCCGGGCGTGATCAAGGGATGGGTCTCCCACAAGTCTCAGTTCGACCGCTCCTTCACCCTGTACGGCCGGTTGCGCTGGGTGCTCTACGACGGACGCCCGGACTCGCCCACCGTCGGACTCGTCCAAGCGGTCACGTTCACGGAGCGAAACCGCCATCTCGTGGTCATCCCGCCGGGTGTCTGGCACGCCGTCGAGAACGTCGGGCCGACCGAGGCGATGTTCGTCAACCTCCCGACGCGGCCCTACGAGCACACCGATCCGGACAAGTACCGCCTGCCGCTCGACACGCCCGAGATCCCGTTCCGCTTCAAGCCCCGACGGTGACGGCGCCCGGGCCGCGGTGGCCGCGCGCCGCCAGGCGGCCGCGCGTCTCGGTGATCATCGCCTCCTACCGCTGGCCGGAGGCGCTCGAGCTCAGCCTGGCCAGCGCGCTCGAGCAGACATTCACCGACCTGGAGGTGCTGGTCGTCGAGGACGGCCCAGACCGGGCCTCGAAAGCCGTCGTCCGCGCCGCCCGGGATCCCCGCGTGCGCTGGCACGGACTGCCCCGCGCCACCGGCAGCCAGTCCGGTCCCAACGCCTACGGCTGGCGGCGCGCTCGCGGGGCTGTCGTCGCCTACCTCGGGCACGACGACATCTGGCATCCCGATCACGTCTCGCGCCTGACCGACGCGCTCGGACCCGGAATCGACGCCGCTCATGCGATCGCGCTGTGTCTGCGAGAGGGCGGCGGTGAGCAGCACATCGCCGGTTCCGAGCCGTGGAGCCCGGGGACGTTCGTGCCGCCCTCCTCGCTCGCGCATTGGCGCGATAGCGCTCGTCTTGGCGCCTGGCAGCCGCCGGGCGCGAGCGGCTGGCCGGTTGACTACGCCTTCCTGATGGCCTGTCACGAGCGCGGCGCCCGGTTCGCGACGGCCGGTGAGCCGACCGCGTTCAAGTACCCCGCGGCGTGGCGGATCGACTGCTACCGCACCCGCGACGTCACGCCGCAGCGCCGCCTGCGCGAGCGCCTGGCCCGCGACCCCGACGCCGGGGAACTGCTCCTGCACGAGATCCGTGCCAGTGGCATGCCGGCGAATCTAGGTGCGCCGCCGGAGGCCGAGCCCGGCGCCATCGCCGATCACAACCGACGGCTGAAGGGCCTGCCCGGCCGCTTCGGAGCGCCCGTGACGCAGTGGCGCCCCAATCAGCTGCCGCTCCCCGGCTGGCATCCGGCCGAGCACGACGGCGTCGGTCAGTTCGCCTGGACCGGTCCGGCCTCGCGCGCATTCGTACGCCTGGATCCCCCATCGAGTCGCGGCTTCGACGTGCGCGTGGTGGTGCGGTACGTCGTCTCGCCCGACCAGCTTGAGTGCTTGAGCATCGATGTCGACGGAGCGCCCATTTCCGTCGCTCGCAGCCTAGGCCCACATGGCGCCACCGTGCTCACGGGGTCCGCACCCGCCGCTGGCGCGGATCGGCAGATCGTCGAGGTCGGCCTGACGACGCAGACGCGTTGCCCACGCCAGCACGATCCGGCCTCGCCCGATGACCGCGTGCTGGGCGTTGCCGTCGCCGAAATCGCCTTGCTTCCGACGCACTGACCGCCGCCTACACTGTGGCCCATGGCGGATGCGCCAGAAATGCTGCTGCTCGCGGCGCCGCGCGGCTACTGCGCGGGCGTCGATCGGGCCGTGCAGACGGTCGAGCGCGCGCTCGAGCTGTACGGCGCCCCGGTCTATGTGCGCAAGGAGATCGTCCACAACAAGCATGTGGTCGAGCAGCTGCGCGAGCGCGGTGCGGTATTCGTTGAATCGGAGACCGAGGTGCCGGAGGGCGCGACGACCGTGTTCTCCGCCCATGGCGTCGCGCCGAGTGTCCATGCCAATGCGGCGCAGCGGCGCCTGCATACGATCGACGCCACCTGCCCGCTGGTGACCAAGGTGCATGTGGAGGCGAAGAAGTTCGCCGCCGACGGCTACACGATCGTGCTCGTCGGCCACGCCGGTCACGAGGAGGTCGAGGGCACGATGGGCGAGGCGCCGGAGAACATCGTGCTGATCGAGAACGAGCAGGACGTCGAGGAGCTTGAGGTCGAGGATCCGACCAAGGTCGCGTACATCTCGCAGACGACGCTGTCGGTGGACGAGACACAGGCGATCATCGAGCGGCTGCGCGAGCGATTCCCGGCCATCGTGGGTCCTCGTACCGACGACATCTGCTACGCCACCACCAACCGGCAGGCCGCGGTCAAGCAGCTCGCGCGCGAATGCGATCTGGTGCTCGTGATCGGGTCGCGCAACTCGTCGAACTCGAACCGCCTGGTCGAGGTGGCGCGCGAGCACGGCGCCGACTCCTACCTGATCGACAACGAGACCGAGGTGCGCGAGGAGTGGCTCGAGGGCATGCGCGTGGTCGGGATCACCTCCGGCGCCAGCGCGCCCGAGGAGCTCGTTCAGCGCCTGGTCGATTTCTTTCGCACGCGCGGCACGACAGATATCCGGGAGCTCGAGGTCGTCCAGGAGGACGTGCGCTTCATGCTCCCGAAGGCGATCCGCCAGGCCGTGGCGGCCGCGGCGAACTGAGTACAGGAAGCCCCGCTCTGCGAACGCTGGTCGTCTCGGACCTGCACCTCGGGATGCGCTCGGGCCGCGACGTGCTGCGAGGTGCGGACTCGCGCGCGCCGCTGCTGGAGGCGCTGGCCGACGTCGATCGGCTCGTGCTGCTGGGCGACCTGCTCGAGCTGCGCCAGGGTCCGGTGCGGGACGCGCTGGCCCGGGCCCAGCCCGTGCTGAGCGCGCTGGCCGAGGCGCTCGGCTCGGGCGGCGAGGTCGTGATCGTCCCGGGCAACCATGATCACCATCTGCTCGCCGGCTGGCTCGAGCGGCGCGCGCGCAAGGACGTTCCGCCCGCGCTCGGCTTGGAGCACGCGGTGGACTGGCGAGCCGGGGAGCCGCTGGCCGCGGTGGCACGAGCGATGGCGCCGGCGGGCCGGGTGCGCGCGGCGTATCCCGGTGTGTGGCTGCGCGATGACCTTTACGCCATGCACGGTCATTACGCCGATCGCCACACGACCGTGCCGATGTTCGAACGGCTCGGCGCCGGCGCGATGGCGCGGCTCGTCCGCCAGCCCGACGGCGGGCCCCGCGCAGCCGAGGACTACGAGGCCATCCAGGCGCCGATCTACGCCTGGCTGCACGCGCTGGCTCAGGTCGGCGGCCCTTATCTCGGGGCCAGCTCACATGGCGCCTCGGCGCAGGCGTGGCGGACGATCGCGGGGGGCCGCGACGGCGGGCGCCGTCCCTGGCGCCGGCGCGCCGCGATCGCGTCGTTCCCGGTCCTCGTCGCCGCGCTCAACCGTGCCCAGATCGGCCCGCTGCGCGCCGACCTGTCTGGGCCGGAGCTGCGGCGCGCCGCTCTGCGCGCCGTGGGGGAGGTGGTGGGCCGTCTCGGCATCGAAGCCCGCCAGGTGATCTTCGGTCACACGCATCGAGCCGGACCGCTGGCCAGCGACGATCAGGCCGAGTGGCGCGCTCCCGGCGCCGCAGCGCTCCTCAATACCGGCTGCTGGGTGCACGAGCCGAGCTTTCTCGGCCCGCGGCCGGCCGAGAGCCCATATCGCGCCGGATTCGCCGCCAGACTCGGCGACGAGGGCCCGGCCGAGTTGGTCAACCTGCTCGACGGGACGCGGGCGCGAGTCCCGGCGTAAAGCAGACCGCATAGCACGTGACGCCCGGGCCGACGGAGAGCTCGAGCTCGGCGGCCGTGCTCACGGGATGGCTGATCAGCTCGTAGCAGCCGGGATGATCGACGGTCAGCTGGCGACCATTGGCGCGCATCGTGCCGGCGCCGTCGAGCACAGCCCAGACTCCGCCGGCCTCGTACGGCCCGGAGTACGGCCCCTCCTTGTCCTCGGTCTGCGGGACGAGCATCGCTCCCGGCACATCCTCCGGACGCTGCGGCTCGAGCGGGGGCTCGGACACGCCCAGCAGCTCCTGAATTGCCAGCTCGGTGTCCTTGTAGCCCCCCTCGCCGTAGTGGTAGTCGAACAGCGTCCCAGTCGCGTTGAACAAGTAGCGGGCCGGCCATCCCAGGTTGCCGTACAACTCCCAGATCTCGTACTTGGCGTCCACCACGACCGGGTAGGGCACCTGAAGCCGCTGCACTGCAGCTCGGACCGCATCCGGGTCGCCGGAGGGCGCGAAGCCCGACGCGTGGACACCGATGACCCGCAGGCCAGCCTGCGTGTAGCGCTCGTGCCAGGCCCGCATGTACGGGAGGGTGCGGATCGAATTTGGACGGCAGAAGTCCCAGAACTCGATCAGCACGGGCCGGCCGCGCTGCTGATCCATGCGCAGCGTGGCCACGTTGACCCAAGGCAGCTTGGGCGGGAACGGCGGAGCGTGGATGTGGTCTGCCGGCGCGCGCACGGCCGGCGATGCTAGTGCCCCGAGTCAGAAATTCGCCCGCGTTCGAGGCGCCCCCGGCACCAGGGGCGGAGCTCGCGGGGGATCAGGCCTCGACGAGGCCGCGCCTGATCGCGTAGCGAACCAGCTCGACCCGATCGCGCATGCCGAGCTTGCGCAGCACGTTGGCCCGGTGCGACTCGACCGTCTTCTCTGAGACGTGCAGCGTCAGCGCGATCTGGGCGTTCGTGTACGCCTCGGCGATCAGCTTGACGACCTCTTCCTCGCGCGGTGTCAGCGGGATCACTGGCCCCTGCCCGCCGTCGGCCATCCACTGGCGGATGATCGTCCGCTCGGCTGCGTTGGTGAGAAACGCCTCGCCGCGGCCCACCGCACGGATCGCCCCGACCAGGTCCTGATCGGCCTCGCGCTTGAGCACGTAGCCGGATGCGCCGGCAGTCAGCGCTTCGTAGAGGTAGTGCTCGTCGTCGTGCATGGAGAGCATCAGCACGCGCGTGTCGGGCAGGTGGGAGCGAATCTCTCGGGCGGCCTGCAGGCCGGTCATGCGCGGCATGCCGACATCGAGGATGCACAAGTCCGGTCGGGCGGCGAGCGCCGCTTCGACGGCCTCGACACCGTCGGACGCCTCGGCCACGACGGAGATGTCGGGCTGGCGTTCGAGCAGCAGTCGGATGCCCGATCGCACGATCCCATGGTCGTCTGCGACGAGGATGCGCATGCACTCAGTTGATCGTCAGCTCGACCCGCGTGCCTTGACCTTCGCCGGACCAAATCGACAGCAGTCCACCCACGAGCAACGCTCGCTCCCGCATCCCGGACAGCCCGAGGCCGCCGTTGCGCGCCGCGGCAAACCCGCGCCCATCGTCGGTGATCCGCAGAAGCGTCCGCCCGATGAACGACAGCTCGACCTCGACCGAACGCGCCCCCGCATGCTGCGCGATGTTCGACAGGCTCTCCTGGGTCACGCGGTAGATGACGAGCTGCTGCTCGGGAGTCAAGGGCGGGATCTGGCCGCGCGTGTTGAACGTCGCGCGGATCCCGGATTGATCGCCGAAGTCCCGCACCTGGCTGTGCAGGGCCGGGATCAACCCGTGGTCGTCGAGCACGGCCGGCCGCAGCTGTCGGGCCAGCGCGAGCAGCTCCTCCATCGCCTGGCTGGACAGCCGCTTGGTCTCTGAGAGCTCGCGTCGAAGCTCCGCCGGGGCGTGCTCGATCGAGGCCTGGAGGCGCAGCGACACAGCGGTCAGCGCCTGGTTGACCTCGTCGTGGAGATCCTGAGCGATCCGCCGGCGCTCGCGTTCCTGAGCCCGGATGGCGGCCCGACCGGCGGCGCGCCGCTCGACCTCGAGCCGTCCGATCATCCGCTGGAAGGCGGCCTCGAGGCGCCGGACCTCGGCGCTGTCGGCCGTCTTGTCGGGGAGCAACCGTTGATCGGGGTGGCCGAGATCGATGCGCTCCATCGAGGAGATCAGCTCATCCAGCGGCTTGAAGCGCCGGCGGAGCAGCAGCCAGTTGCCGAGCAGCGTGGCCACGATGGCCAGGCCCAGCACGAAGGCCTCCCGGCCCCGGGTGACGTTGGTGGTGTGGGCGTCGACCGCCACCGTGGCCCCCAGGACGGTGCCGGCGATCAGCAGCAGGTTGACGGCGAGGACCTGGGCGAGCAGGGGACGGGATCTCAAGGGCCGACCAATCAGAAAAAGATGGGGTCAAGACCCGATATCGGCAAAAGCCGTCCTGACCGATACTTCTCCTGCGACGGCGATTGGGTCTGGATTTTCGGGGCGCTCGGTTTTCACCGGGCGCCCCGAGTTTTTTCTTAGTGGTCCCGGCTCCAGCGCCGGGGATGGTGAGCCGGCGTCAGCCGACCGTCAGCACTCCCGCCACCTGCCACGGAGCCTTCTTCCCGCCGTCGTCGCCGGCCGCCACCTCCACACGGAAGTTCCGCCGCGACGCGCTGCTGGCCAGCCGCAGCGGGAGGGTCAGCTTGACGGTACGGCCGCTGACCGAGACCCGGGTACGGCCGAGGTCCAGCGCCGCCTGAGTCCCGCTCAGGGTTGCGGGTTGCTTCGGCGCGGCGCCGATGCCGTGCGGGCGGTCGTTCGCGTCGACGAGCTGGAGCGTGTTCGTCTCCTGGAACCAGCGCACAGCGATGCCCAGGCCCTTGAGCCGAGTACCGTGCTTGGCCGCGACGAACTCGTGCAACCTCAGCCCCACCGTGTGCAGCGACTGCACCTTACGAGGCTTGGGAACGGTCCAGCTGAACGAGTACTTGACCTCTCGGCCGGCCTTCGTATTCGCGTTGGTCGGACTAATCTGGAAGCGCCCGACGGGATTTCCGTCGATCGTCAGTCCGTCGTCACCCAGGACAGACCGCGTGCTGTTCGCCTGACCCTCGAACGGGGTGCCCTTGAGCACGGTGTTGTTGGCCAGGGCATCCCACACGTGGAAGGCGTCGGCGAGGTTGGCCGCGGTGATCGCGCTGCCGAAGCTGGCGCCGAGCGCCCAGGCGCCCAGGAACGGCACATAGCTCGAGGCCGAGTCCGAGTAGACACCCTGCGATCCCGACGCGGCGTCGAAGCCCGCGGCGACCCAGTCGGCGCGGTGGCTGGCGCCGAAGCATGCCGTCGAGAAGACGATGCGCAACTTCGCCCGCTGGGCGGTCGTCAGGTGGTTGATCAGGTCGTTGCGGACCGTGGTCATCGACTTTCGGCCATCGGCCATCACCACGTTGTGGTCCAGGCCGTGGGTCACGAAGAACAAGTCCACCGCCTTGGTGCCCGTGTGGCCGGTGGCAGTGCTGAGCGCGTTGCGCATGCCGGCCAGCGTCGCGCCGGTGCCCTCGAGGGCAGCGACGTGGTTGTAGACCGGCGACAGGATCGTGACCGCACCCAGATAGGCCGCCTTCTCGATGCCCTGGTAGAACGTTTTCTCAAGCCCGGTCAGTCCGGCCGAGAGGTCGGCCACGATCACGACCGCTTCACGCTGGGACTTGCTCACGGTCGCCTGGGCCGGAGCCGAGGCGAGCGCCACGATCAAGGCCGCGAGCAGGCTCACAGCCACGGCGCGCCGGGAACCGGTGCCAGGGCGGCGGCGGGGTTTCACTCTCGGCCCGCGTTTGTCCTGCATGACAGTGCTCCACGTGCGTTCGGCCATGGGTCCTCCTTAGAGCCGGTTTTGAGTCCTCACGCTGTGGCGGCCGACGGTAGGTCCGGCTTTAGGGGCCATCAATCGTGGAAAGCCACAGTCTTTTGGACGGCCGCTGACGCACTGAGGCCGCGTCGCTAAACAGTGTGGGTTTCCACGATTGAGCGTCGCGGCGGGGCTCCAGTAGCGTCGCACCCGACAACGCCGGACTACGTGCGGAGATTGAATATGGCGTCTCGCTACCTGGTCGAGCTGGCCCCTCCACCGGGTGGCTGGCAGGCTCTGCAACACGTTGCCTCCCGAGCGCGCGACGGCGCTGAGGAGCTGAGCCGCGAGGGCCTTGCGGTCCGCTTCCTGCGTTCGATCTTCGTTCCGGAGGAGGAGATCTGCTTCTTCCTCTACGAGGCTGAGTCGGTCGCCTCGGTCAACGAGGCCGGCCGCCGCGCTCAGCTTCAGATCCTGCGGATCGACGAGACACTGCATGCCGAGCCAGGGGAGCCCCCTACCGTTTCCTGAGCGAAGCTGACGATAGTTAGACTCCCGACGTGGACGAGGGGCTGGTTGGACGCGAGCGCGTGTTGGCGGCCGCCAGCCAGTTGCTCGATGGCGCGCCGACGGCCCGGGCGCTGATACTCGAGGGCGAGGCGGGCATCGGCAAGACGGCGGTGTGGCGCGTGGCCACCGAGCGCGGGCGGGCGGCCGGCTACCGGGTCCTGGTCTGCCGCACGGCGGAGACCGAGATCTCGCTGCCGTTCGTCTCGCTGGCCGACCTGCTCGAGCCGGTGATCGACGAGGCCCTTGTCGCGCTTCCCGCCGCCCAGCGGCTGGCGCTCGAGAGCGCGCTTGCCCGAGTGCAGCCGACCGAGACCTTCGGGCGGCTGGCCGTGTCTCGTGCCACACTCGCTGCGCTCGACAATCTGGCTGGGGCGCAACCGCTCTTGCTCGCGATCGACGACCTCCAGTGGCTGGATGCAGCTACAGGGGCCGTGCTCGAGTTCGCCCTGCGCCGGCTGGGCGACGCGCCGATCCGCCTCATCGTCACGCGGCGCAGCGGTGTCGACGACGACCAGCCACCCGTTCTCGGCGGCCTCCCCGTCCAGCAGCTGCTGATCGGCCCGCTGTCCGGCGACCAACTCGGTCGACTGGTGCATCGGCGGTTTCAGATCGACTTGACCCGGCCCCGGTTGGTCGAGCTGCGCCGGATGACGGGCGGAAATGCCTACTACGCGCTCGAGATAGCTCGCAGCCTCGCGGCGCGGGGCCTGCCGCCCGCTCCGGATGCGCCACTGCCAATCCCCGAGAGCGTCGCGTCCGTTCTGCGCGAGCGTCTGACTGGCCTGACGCCGGATGTGCTCGAGCTGCTGATGCTGGCCGCCGCTTCGCCCCAGCCCACGCGGGAATCGCTGACCGCGCTGACGGGCCCGACCGAGGCGCTGCGAGCGGCGATCGAGGCTGGGATCCTGGAACCGGACCGCGAGCGCGTGCGCTTCACGCATCCGCTGCTGGCATCGGTCATATACACCGGAGCTGACGCCGGGACACAGCGGGCTGCGCACTCCCGCCTGGCCGAGTCGGCGCCACGCGAGTCCGAGGACCGCGCCCTGCACCTCGCACTCGCGACGGAGACGCCGGACGCCGTGGTGGCCGCGGAACTCGACGCCGCGTCGGCGCGTGCCTACGCACGTGGGGCGCCGGCGAGCGCAGCCGAGCTGGAACAGCACGCAACCCGGCTGACCCCCGAGACCCAGCGCGACGAGCGGTTGCTCCGCCTGGAGCGTCACGCGCAATACCAGCTGGCGGCAGGCGATACCGAACGCGGCCGCCTAACGCTCGAGCGGCTACTCGAAGCGCATCGCGCCGGCCCGAGGCGAGCCCGCGTCGCGCTGCGTCTGGGCAATGTGCGCTATCTGACCGACGATGTCGCCGCCGCACACTCGCTGTTCGGCGAGGCGCTCGCGCATGCCGGCGAGGACGACCGGCTCCGCGCAGAGGCGCTACAGGCGCTGGCCTTCACCGCGATGCTCGGGGGCGACATCCCCCGAGCGCTCGAGCAGGCCCGATCGTCGCTCGCGCTGGCCGAGCGATTGGGCGATCCGCACGCCCTGGCCCTCGCGGCGTGTCGCACTGCGCTCAACCAGTTCCTCGCCGGCCACGGGGTTGACCGCGAGCTGTTCGAACGCGCCGTCGAACTCGAGGACCAGCTCGACGAGCTTCCGTTCGAGTGGCTGCCGAGTTACGCATACGCCGGCGTGGCGGTGATGGCCGACGATTTCGCGACGGCGCACAAGCTGTATGACCGTCTGGCGCGCGACGCGATCACCCATGGCGACGAGCGAGCCGTGCCGACGATGCTGTTTGCCGTGAGCGAACTCGAGTGCCGTGTCGGCGATTGGGCACGCGCCGCGCGGCACTCCGCCGAGGCCGTGGAGCGGAGCCGCCAGACCGCTCTGAGCACCGTGCGCGCTTGGTCGCTGTACGCGCAGGCGCTCGTCCAGGCCCACCTCGGCAACGCCGATGCGGCGCGCGCTGCGGCCGAGGAGGGTCTCGGTCTGGCGCAGGCGGCAGGCGCCGTGGCCCAGACGACTCAGATCATCGCGACGCTCGGCTTCCTCGAGCTCTCGCTTGGGGCTCCCGAGAAGGCGGTGTCGCATCTCGGTCCGCTCTCCGAGGTGGTCATCGCGTTCGGAGTCGCCGAGCCCGGCGTCGTCCGATTCATGCCGAATCAGATCGAGGCGCTGATTGCGGTGGGGCAACTCGACATGGCGCGAGAGCTGCTTGCCCGGCTGACCGACCGCGCCGCCTCGCTCGATCGCATCTCGATGCGAGCCGCCGTCGCTCGCTGCGAGGCGATGCTGGCCGCTTCCGAGGGTGACTTTGACCGTGCCCGCGCCAACCTGGCTGAGGCAATGCACCAGCATGCGCGGCTCCAGGAGCCGTTCGAGCTCGGCCGCACCCTCCTCGCGCACGGGACGATCGAGCGCCGGGCCAAGCAACGAGCCGCTGCCCGCGCAGCGTTGACGAGCGCGCTCGAGCTGTTCGACTCGCTCGGGGCTGCTCTCTGGGCGGAGAAGACGGCTTCTCAGCTCGCGCAGATCCCCGGTCGTGCGCCTGCCGACTCGGGTCTGACCAAGAGCGAGCGCGGCGTCGCGAGCCTCGCCGCTGCAGGCCTCTCGAATAAGCAGATCGCTGCGCGGCTGTTCATCACCGTGCGGACCGTCGAAGCCCATCTCACGAAGATCTACAACAAGCTCGGAGTCCGCTCGCGGGTGGAGCTCGCGGGTAGGCTGGGGCAAGACGAAAAGCACGGCGAAACCCGCCTGGCATCGAGCGCCGACGCGCCCTCGCGCTGACCCAGACGCGCGGCGCGCCCACGCTATACTCAGTGAAGTATTGAAAGCCGACCACCTTTACGAGGTTTGAGCGATGAGCCCGTCCGGAGCTGAAGTTCTCCGCCAGATCAAGAGCCGGATCGACGAGGTCGATCCCGCCGTTGTGCGCGAGCAGGTTTCCAACGGCGCGGTCGTGATCGACGTGCGCGAGGCGGAAGAGTGGTCGACCGGGCACATCCCAGGTGCCAAGCACGTGCCCAAGAGCTACCTGGAGTCGCGGATCGAGGGAGCGGCGCCCGACCGCGACCAGCACGTGATCCTCTACTGCCAATCCGGCAACCGCTCGGCATGGGCGGCGCGCACGCTGATCGAGGACCTCGGTTACGCGAACGTCGAGTCGATGACCGGCGGCATCACGCTCTGGAAGGACCGTGGCTACGACGTCGAGACACCGCGCACCCTGACCGCTGAGCAGCGCGAGCGCTACAGCCGCCACCTGCTGCTGCCCGAGGTCGGGATCGAGGGCCAGCAGAAGCTGCTAGATGCCAAGGTGCTGCTGCTGGGCGCCGGCGGCCTGGGCTCGCCCGCCGCGCTGTACCTCGCGGCGGCAGGCGTCGGCACGCTGGGCATCGTCGATGACGACGAGGTCGACCTGTCCAACCTTCAGCGCCAGGTGATCCACTCGAGCGATCGCATCGGCGTCCCCAAGGTCGACTCAGCGGAACAGACGATCAACTCCCTCAACCCGGACGTCAAGGTGCAGAAGCATGCCGTCCGTCTGGACGCCACCAACATCATGGAGATCCTGCCCGGCTACGACATCGTCGTCGACGGGCTCGACAACTTCCCGACCCGGTACCTGCTCAATGACGCGTCCGTGCGCTTGCAGATCCCCGTCGTGTCGGCCGCGATTCTCGGCTTCGAGGGGCAGCTGTCGGTCTTCAAGCCCTACGACGGCCCCTGCTATCGCTGCCTCTTCCCGGTTCCGCCGCCGGCCGAGCTGGCGCCGTCGTGTGGCGCTAACGGCGTCCTGGGCGTGCTGCCCGGGACGATGGGCCTGCTCCAGGCCACCGAGGTCATCAAGCTGATCCTGGGAGAGGGGGAGCCTCTGATCGGGCGCCTGCTGATGTACGACGCGCTCGCGGCTCGCGTGACCGAGGTCAAGGTCCGGCGCGATCCCGACTGCCCGATCTGCTCGCGTGAGCCGGACGCCATCGGCGACGACGAGATGGGCGTGTTCCCCGACTACGAGGCGTTCTGCGCCGGCGCCCATTAGGGTGTAAGCCCGCGATGGCGACGATCCGGA
>JBJMLD010000236.1:0-6615 GCA_045805545.1 Solirubrobacteraceae bacterium
CATGAACCTGCTGACGCTGAGCGCCGCGTTGGGCCTTGTCGTCCTCGTCTTCCAGGACGGGCACCTCGAGGGCCTGTTCGGCTTCACCAGCCAGCACGCCATCGAGTCCTCCCAGCCCGTGCTGCTGTTCGCGGTGGCCTTCGCGCTCTCGACCGACTACGGCGTGTTCCTGCTCGGGCGCATCAAGGAGGCGCGCGACAGCGGCATAAACGACAGTGAGGCGGTCGCCGTCGGCCTCGAGCGGACCGGGCGCATCGTCACCGCGGCGGCGCTGCTCTTCGCCGTGGCGATCGGCGCCTTTGCCACCTCGAAGATGGTGTTCATCAAGGAGCTCGGGCTCGGCACCGCCTTGGCCGTGTTGATCGACGCGTCGATCATCCGGGCGCTGCTCGTGCCGTCGCTGATGGAGCTGCTCGGCAAGTGGAACTGGTGGGCGCTGGCGCCGCTGCGTCGCCTGCACGCCCGGATCGGCCTCCGCGAGGACGCACCGGCTGTGGCGCCGGCCCAGAACACGCAGAACCTCGACCCGCAACCGTCCCGGAGCTGACTGCCGACCCGGGCGGCGCGGGCCGCGCGCCGCAGCCGCGGGTAGGCTGCGCGGCCATGGCGCACGCCCGCATCGACGTCGAAGACGCCGTGGTCGCAATCACCGGCGCGGGCCGCGGGATCGGACGTGCCACGGCGGAGCTGTTCGCCGAGAGCGGTGCCCGGGTCTGCCTGGCCGACCTCGATGGTGAGGCGGCCGGCGGCGCCGCCGAGGCGATCGGCGAGCGCGCCAGTGCCTACGCGGTAGACGTCCGCTCCCACGAGTCGTTCGCCGACTTCATCGCCTCGGCCGAGCGCGTGGCCGGGCCGATCGACGTGCTCGTCAACAACGCCGGCGTGATGCCGTCGGGCTCGTTTCTGCAGGAGGGCGAGGCAGCCATCGAGATGGCCCTGGCCGTCAACGTGCTCGGTCCGGCCCACGGCATGCGCCTGGTGCTGCCCGGCATGCTCGAGCGCGGCCGTGGCCACGTCGTCAACGTCGCCTCGCTGCTCGGCAAGACCGAGCTACCGGGTCTGGCGAGCTACACCGCGTCCAAGCATGCTCTCGTCGGGCTCACCGCAACCGTCCGGCGGGAACTGAACAGCAGCGGGGTGACCGTAAGCGTCGTGCTGCCCAGCGTGGTCCGGACCGAGCTGAGCGCAGGCATCGCCTTGCCACTTGGACTCGGTCGGCTTCTCCAGGTGGAGCCGAGCGCTGTGGCCAAGGCGATCGTCGGCAGCTGCCAGAGCCGGAGCCGAGAGGTCACCGTGCCAGCCTGGCTCGGGCTGTATCCGGCCCTACGCCCACTCGTCCCGGGCCGGCTCGAGGATCTGGTGCGCCGCTTGATCGGCGATGACCGCGTGCTCAGCGCAGTCGATTCCGGCGAGCGCGCGGCTTACGCCCGCCGCCTGGCCGATCAGTTGATCGACAGCTAGTCGGGCTCGGGGATCATCCCCATCCGCTCGAGTGTCGCGGCCTCGGCCAGGTACGAGCGGCCCTCGATGATCAGGCCGTCCTTGAGGCGCATGATCGAGGTCAGCGGGGTCACCACCTGATCATCGATCATGACCTCGGCGCGCACCACGAACTGATCGTCGCTCAATGCTCGCACGTCGTTGACGCGCGCAGTTTGGCCGCGACCGTTGTCGCGGACGTCCTCCAGGAACTGGCGCACGGAGTCGCGCCCGACGTACAGCGAGACGGTCCCGGTGAGCAGCGTCGGGTGATAGTGCGCGTCGGCGTGCCACATGGCGGCCCAGGCGTCGAGATCGCGGCGGTTGTATGCGTCGACCAACCCGACTGCGACACCCAGGAAGGCGGCATCCCTTCCTTCCATGACGGCGAGCGTAGACCATGCGTCTGGGAACGTGGGCCCGCCGTCAGTGACCGCTCAGACTTCGCACGGGATACAGATCGATCAGGCTGTAGAGGAGCGCAACCACCCAGCCGAGGGTGGCTGCCCGTGGTATTCGCGTGGGCGAGAACATGCGCGCCGTGATCAGGTAAAGGCCAGGCAGGACGATCAGCATGTAGTAGAGGTACGAGGTCCGGCCGAGGATCTGGGCCTGCAGCACGAACGGCAGGAACGTTCCCACGCACCAGGCGGCGCCGATGGCTGCAACGCGATCGCGCTCGTACCAAGCCGCGGCCACGGCGGCGAACAGGGCCGGGAAGGCCAGGAAGATCACGAACGGGTTGATCTCGCCGCGGGCGGCGAACACGGCGCGGCTGGCCACGATCTTGGCGCCGGAGCTCGAGTTCACGGCGACCCGCGAGTAATCGATCGGCTTCTGGTTGAGCAGCCATTGCCAAGGCGTGGAACTGATTCCGGTGGCGTTGGGGACCGATTTCAGCTTCTCGGCGTAGGAGAGCATGTGGCCGATGTGCTTGAACGGGTTGCCCGCGTAGGTGATGCGCGTTCCCGGGTCGTAGGCCGCCACCAGGAGGTCGAGTACCCAGACACCGACGATCACCGTGACGAGCGAGCAGGCGACGGTTATCACCAGCGGGATCGCCCGCCCGCGGATCACGGCGAGCCGCCCGCCCGGCGTGCGCCAGTTCCACAGCACCTGGATCACTTCGAACAGCACGAGCGCCGGCACGAGGAACAGCGCCACCAGCTTCATGCAGGCGGCGAGGCCGAGCACGACGCCGGCCAGCCACGGTCGACCGCGCACATATAACGCCGCCGCGCCGATCAGCGGGGCCACGGCGTAGATGTCGAGCGTCGCGATCCGCCCGTGGATCAGCATCATGTTGTCGGCCGCCATCACCCCGGCGGCGCCCACCGCCAGCCAGCGGCTCCCGCCGGCGCCGCGAACGAGCAGGTACATGGCGACTATGGCGATCAGCCCGAACACGACGCTGCCGAGTCGCCAGCCCCACGGGTTGTCGCCGAACAGGTCGATCCCGCCGGCCATCACGAGCTTGGCCAGCTGGGGATGCTCGGCGTTGGGGTCCTTTCCCAGTGGCGCGTCGGCGTACGGAACGCCTGCCGGCGGGCGGACGCCGGCGATCACGCGGGCGGCGTTGACGTAGTAGGCCTCGTCGAAGATGAGTGAGTGGTCGCGGCCGGTCTTGCACGGCGAGGAGCAGGGCCGACCGATGAACGCCACCCGGGCTACCGCTGAGAGCGCCAGGATGATCAGAAGCGCAATGAGGGGCGCCCGCGAGTGGGCGAGCAGTCGCCGGATTTGCCCCATCAGCTGGCGCACCGGTGCAACCTACTAGCCCACGCGGCCACTGCTACCGTCGCCGCGTGCAGATCGAGGTGAGTGTCGCCCCCTGGTCTCAGATCATGGTGGCCCGGCTGCCATGATGAGCAAGGGACGGCTCGAGGCGTTCTCCGACGGCGTGCTGGCGGTGGCGATCACGCTGCTCGTGCTCGACCTGAAGGTCCCGCCGCCGGGCGGTGCGCATTCGCTCGGCCACGACTTGGGCCAGATGTGGCCGAACTACGCCGCCTATGTGATCTCGTTTCTCACGATCGGGATCATCTGGATCAACCACCACGCGATGATCGCGCGACTGCGGGAGCCCGACCACGCGATCATGACCCTCAACCTGCTGCTGCTGATGAGCATCGGCGTCCTGCCCTTCGCCACGTCGCTGTTTGCCACCTACCTGCGCGAGGGGCACGGCGAGCACCTGGCCGGCGCGATCTACGGCGGCGCGTTCCTGGTCATGTCGATTCTGTTCGCCACGCTCAACCGCCACATCCTGTTCGTCAAGACGCACCTGATGGCGCTCGAGATCCCGCTCGAGCGCCGGCGGATGATCCTCACCCGCGGCGTCATAGGGCTGATTCCGTACGCCCTGGCCACGGCGCTGGCCGTCGTCTCGCCCTACGTGACCCTCGGGATCTGCTCCGCCGTGGCCGTGTTCTATGCCCTGCCGTTGGCCAGCGGGACCGAGCGCCGGCCGGCCTGAAATCGCTCGGGAAGGTTTGTCGGCGGCGGTCGGTCTGTAGGAGGTGATAGCCGACATCCGGCCGGCTCGAAAGCGCGCGGCTCGGGAGCGCGCAGGAGGTAATCGGTATGCGTGGAGCAGGCGGACGAAGGGGATCGTTCGTACATAGGAAGCGGATGCTGTGGGGCGGCGTGCTCGCGGCCGCTGCGGCTACAGCAGCGGTGGCGATTCCGGTCGCCACCAGCGTCGGGGCCACTCCGAATCAGTACCAGCAGACCAACCTGATCTCGGACATTCCGGGGGTGGCAAGGATCACCGACCCCAACCTGGTCAACCCGTGGGGTCAGTCCGCCAGTCCCACCTCGCCGCTCTGGGTGGCGGACAACGGAGCCGACGTCTCGACGCTGTACACGGGCGGCGTCAACGGCAGCATTCCCCAGATCGTGCCTCTGGTCGTGAGCATTCCTGGCGGCGCTCCGACGGGCACGGTGTTCAACCCGACCAGCGACTTCGTCGTCCACACCAAGCTGGGCTCGGCGCCGGCCAACTTCATCTTCGACTCCGAGGCGGGACGGATCACGGCGTGGAACAAGACCGTGTCCGGGACCACCGCGCAGGTGGAGGTGACCCGACGGCACGCCGTCTACAAGGGCCTGGCGATCGCTTCGGCCGGTGGCGCAAACTTCATCTACGCGGCTAACTTCCACCGCGGCAAGATTGACGTGTTCAACCGCCGGTTCAAGCAGGTTCATCTGGGCGGCCGCTTCGAGGACCGGGGCATCCCGGACGGCTTCGCGCCGTTCAACATCCAGGCGCTGGCCGGCAAGCTCTACGTGACGTACGCCAAGCAGGACGACATGCGCCACGACGACGTCGCCGGGCCCGGCAACGGATTCGTCGACGTGTTCGACACCAGCGGGCACCTGATGTCTCGTCTCGTCTCCCACGGCGACCTAAATTCGCCTTGGGGCCTGGCGTTGGCACCGGCCAGCTTCGGCGGCTTCGCCGGTGACCTGCTCGTCGGCAACTTCGGCGACGGCGCGATCCACGCCTACGACCCGGTTACGGGAGCGGCCAAGGGTCAGCTGATGAACACCGACAACAATCCGATCCAGATCAACGGACTGTGGGCGCTGCGCTTCGGCAATGGCACTTTCGCCTCGCCGGACACGCTCGTGTTCACCGCCGGGATCGCCGACGAGAGCCACGGGTTGCTCGGGGAGATCAACCCGGCGTAGCGTCGGTTCAGCTCGGGCGGGGCGACCCAAATCGCCCCGCCCGCGCGTTACGGCCGGGTCAGCGCTCCGTACGCGTCCGGCCGCCGCGTGCTAAGGAACGGGAACAGCTCGAGCCAGTCGCGACGCTGATCGAGATCGAGGTCGGCCACCAGCACGGCCGGTTCGTCCCGCGGGGCCTGGACGAGGATCCGTCCGTAGGGATCGGAGATGAAGCTCGAGCCGTAGAACGTCAGCGGCGGCTCGGTCCCGATCCGGTTGACGGCCACCATGAACGTGCCGTTGGTGATCCCGTTGGCGACTATCACCTGCTGCCAGAGCGGTTCGGTGTCGAAGTCGGGGTGGTCGGGCTCGGAGCCGATCGCCGTCGGGTAGATCAGGACCTCGGCGCCGGCCAGCGAGTAGGCGCGAGCCAGCTCGGGGAACCACTGGTCCCAGCACGTCGGGCACCCGAGCCGAACGTCGCCGTCGCCGTCGCCGTCGCCGGCCTTGTCCCGCAACACCGTAAGGGGGAACGGATCGCCGTCGGCCGGACCGGGCCGGAAGTAGTGGTCCTCGTAGTAGCCGGCCGTCACCGGGATGTGCAGCTTGCGCGTGCGCGACACGAGCTCCCCGTCCGGCGCCACCACGATCGCCGTGTTGTAGCCGAGACCATCCGGCCCGTCGGCGCGCTCGTACAGAGATGCATGCACGTACACGCCGGTCTCGCCCGCCACTCGCCGGGCAAATCCAAACGTCCGTCCACCAAGCAAGGCCTCGGCCTCGGCACCGGCCGCGGATGGGCCATCGGGCGTGATCGCGAAGTACGGCGACAGCGTCAGTTCCTGCAGGCACACGATCCGCGCGCCCTCGGACGCCGCCAGCGCGATGCCGCGGGCGAGCGCCGCCTCGTGCTCCGCTGGGTCGGGATGCCAGCGCTCCTGCACCACGCCGAGCCTCAGCGGCGCCCGGGACGGCGGCCGCACACGAGCCGGCGAGGCAGGCGGGGGCCCAGCCACCATCAGCTTCAACTCGTGCTCAGGCATCAATAACGGGGACTTGTTGGGTGATGCAGTGGGGACCGCCGCCGCCGTAGGCGAGCCGGGTTCCCGGGACGGGTACGACCTCGTGCTCAGGGTACGCCGCCGCGACCACGGCCATCGCCCCCTCGTCGCTGTCGTCTTCGGCCACCGGCAAGATCACGGCCCCGTTGCACACGTACAGATTGAGATAGCTGACCGCGACCTCGACGCCCCCCACCGTCCGATAGGGCAGAAACGGCACCTCCAGCACCTCTATCCGCTCCGCCAGCAGCCGCTCGCGGTTCTCGACGCAGCGGTCGTAGTTCGCATTGGTCGGCGCCACCGTCTGGAGCAGCGCAGCGCCCGGCCGCGCGAAGGCGGCGACCAGGTCGACATGGCCATCGGTATCGCGATCCTCGACCAACCCAAAGCCCAGCCAGACGAC
>JBJMLD010000237.1:0-3591 GCA_045805545.1 Solirubrobacteraceae bacterium
ACGCACGGCCGAGTCGTGGGCTACCGCGTCACCGACACCAGCAGCGGCCGGAGCGTGGTCTACCTGCCGTGCGTGCAGCAGCTCACCTCCGACGTCCTCGAGGAACTGGCCGACTGCTCCGGCCTGCTGGTCGACGGGACCTGCTGGCGGGACGACGAGATGCCCAGCCTCGGCGTGGCCAGCAAGACCTCGCGCGGTATGGGACATGTGCCGATCTTCGGCCCGGGCGGCAGCCTCGAGCTGCTGTCGCCGCTGCCTATAGAGCGCAAGGTCTACATCCACATCAACAACACCAATCCGATCCTGCTCGAGGACTCGCGAGAGCGACGGCTCCTCGACCGCCACGGCATGGAGGTTGCCGCAGACGGGCTGGAGCTACATATCTGAGGAGCGATGATGACCGCAGCATTGGCGCCCGATGACTTCGAGGAAGCGCTCCGCGCGCACGCCAAGCACTACCACCACCAGCATCCCTTCCATCGGCGGATGAACGACGGCGGATCGAGTCGGGAGGAGATCCGGGGTTGGGTGGCCAACCGCTTCTATTACCAGGCGAACATCCCTCGGAAGGACGGGGCGATTCTCAGCAGCTGCCCGGATCGCGAGATACGCCGCCGGTGGGTCCAGCGCATCATCGACCACGACGGCACGACCGAAGGATCCGGCGGGATCGAGTCGTGGCTGCGTCTCGGCGAGGCCGTCGGCCTGACCCGGGAGGAGATCGAGGACGAACGACACCTGCTCCCGGGCGTGCGATTCGCCGTGGACGCCTACGTCACGTTCACGCGGACCCGGCCGTGGGTCGAGGCGGTGGCTTCCTCCCTGACCGAGCTGTTCGCCCCTGACCTGATGGCTGACCGGCTCGCCGCATTCGAACGTCACTACACCTGGATCGACCCTCGCGAGCTCGCCTACTTCCGGTCTCGAATTACCCAGGCGCCCCGCGACTCCGAACACGGTCTCGAGGTGGTGCGCAAGCACTGCATCACCCCTGAGACGCAGGCAGCGGCACTCGCGGCGCTGTCCTTCAAGTGCGACGTGCTGTGGAGCATGCTCGATGCCATCGACCAGGCCTATGGCACGCATCGATGACTCCATGCGGCCCCGCCTGGCGCCGCATGTACGGATGAGGTTCGACGCCGCGCGCGGGCAACACGCGCTGCTGTCGCCGGAGACGGTCTGGGTCGTCAACGACACCGGCGCCGCGATCGTGGAGCTGTGCGACGGCCGGCGGACCGTCGCCGAAATCCAGGCCGAGCTGCAGAGCCGGTACGAGCAGGTCGCCGACGGCGACGTGCACCGCTTCCTCGCCGATCTCATCGCCAAGCAGAACATGGAGATTGGACATGGATAGGCCCTTCGCACTGCTCGCCGAGCTCACCTACGACTGTCCGCTGCACTGTCCCTACTGCTCCAATCCCCTTGCGCTCGATGCGTATCGCGACGAGTTGACGACCGAGGAGTGGCAACGGGTGCTTGCCGAGGCCGCCGATCTGGGAGTGCTGCAGTTGCACCTCTCGGGCGGCGAGCCGATGCAGCGCCACGACATCGTCGAACTGGCGCAGTGCGCGAATCAGCTCGGCCTCTACACCAATCTGATCACCAGCGGGCTGGGCTTCTCCGACCGTCGCGCCGAGCAGCTGCGCGACGCGGGCCTCGACCACGTACAGGTCAGCATTCAGGCCGACGAGGCGGCCCTGTCCGACCGGATCGCCGGCACTGTGTCGTTCGAACGCAAGCTGGTGGCGGCGCGGCTTGTGAAGCAGCTGGGCTGGCCGCTCACCCTGAACGTCGTTTTGCACCGGCAGAACATCGACCGGATCGGCGGCATCCTCGACATGGCGGAGGATCTACGGGCCGACCGTATCGAGCTCGCCAACACGCAGTACTACGGCTGGGCGGGGGCCAACCGTGCCGAGCTGCTGCCGAGCAGGGACCAGCTAGAGCGTGCGCAGTCGGTCGTTCGGGCGACCCGGGAGCGGCTCGGGGACCGGATGGAGATCATCTACGTCATCCCTGACTACTACAGCCGGTACCCCAAGCCCTGCATGGACGGCTGGGCCCGCCGCCAGCTCACTGTGGTGCCCAACGGAGACGCGCTGCCGTGCCCGGTCGCCCAGGAGCTGGTCCGTGGCCTAAAACTGCCTCGCGCCAGCGTGCGCGAGCACGCCCTGGAGTGGATCTGGGCCGAGTCACCGTTGTTCAAACGATTCCGCGGCGAGGAGTGGATGCCGGATCCGTGCCGCAGTTGCGAACGTAGGGGCATCGACTTCGGCGGCTGTCGTTGCCAGGCGTTCGCGCTCACCGGCGACGCCGCCCGCACCGACCCGGTCTGCCACCTCTCCGCCGACCACGAGCTGGTCGCGGCGGCGGTCGCGGCGGCCAACGACCCGACGCGGCCGCGTGGCGTACTGATTCCTCGGCCGCATCCGGGCCGCACAGTGTCGCGGGCGACCGCGTCGACGTCGGAGGTACAAGCGTGAACTCGCTCTCCGCCCTGATCCCGATCGCGTTCGTGCTCACTCTGGACAACTTCCAGTCGTCCATCGGTCTGGGGACGACGAAGCCGCCTTGGCGTCGGATCGTCCAGGCCGCCATCGTGTTCAGCGCGTGTGACGCCCTGGCTCCGTTGATCGGTGTCTGGGCAGGCAACTTCTTCAGCCGATTCATCGGGCCGGTGGCGGAGTACGCCGGGGCCGCCGCGCTGGGCGCCTACGCGCTCTACCTGGTGGCACATGCCATGCGCACGGAGGAGGCCGGTGACCTGGACCATCCCTTGGCGATTCTGGGAATGCCGCTGCCGTTGAGCCTCGACAATCTGTTCGCGGGCGCGAGCCTCGGTGTGGTGGGCGCCTCGGCGGTGACCGTGGCCGTGGTGTGCGGTTGTGCCACCTTGATCATGTCGGCGGTGGGGCTGACATTGGGCAGACTCGCGGCCAGCAAAGTGCGGATCCGCACAGATCTGTTCGGCGGCCTGGTGCTCTTGGGGATGGCCGTCCTGATGGTGGTCCAGTCGTGATGAACGAAGCAGCGGTCACCGAGCAGGACGGCAACAGCGCGCGTCCGCCCTGCTACCACTGCGGGGAGCCGTACACGTCGGTGGATGCCGTTCGACACACCGAGCCGGTCAGCTGCGACGTCTGCCCTCGCTGCAGCGCGATGCCGGCTTGCTACACGTGTCGGAACATGTATTGCGCCTGCCCGGTGCACCAACTCTGAAGGGCGGCATCACGATTGGCAGCCCGAAAGATGCCCACGAAAGGGAGCCGGATGCAGCAGGTGAAGGGTGTGGTCGCGCGGCCTGTTTCGATTGTTTCAATTGCCTGACCGAGCGTAGGCTTTAGGCATGACTGCTGCTGCTGTTGCCCCGCTGGCTCATGAGGTGGCGGTTCGGGCGCAGAAGGACGCGCGATTCGCGAAAGTCCTCGACGCGTTGCTCACCGCCCCGACGACTCCGCAGGGAACCCTGGAGCGGACCGCGGCGCGCACGTTGAGCGATCAGCGCCGCGGCGCGCTCGTCGAGGACTTCGTCGATGGTTCGATACGGACGCTGGACGTGCAGGCAACGTTGAAGTTGGGTACACCTCAAGC
>JBJMLD010000238.1:0-14646 GCA_045805545.1 Solirubrobacteraceae bacterium
CGCTCGATCTCGTGCTCGCCCTGCTGTTGCTGGCCAGCCTCACACCGCTCCTGGCGCTGATCGCGCTGCTCATCAGGCTCGACTCGCGCGGGTCGCCGTTCTTCCGGCAGACGCGGGTGGGGAGGGGCGGCCGCTGCTTCACCGTCGTGAAGTTCCGGACGATGGTCTCTGATGCCGAACGTCGCATCGAGCAACTCCGAGCTCAAAGCAAAGACCCCAACTGGCTGCACCTCGACCACGATCCGCGGATCACCCGGGTCGGGCGCCTCCTGCGCTACACCAGCCTCGATGAGCTGCCGCAGCTGTGGAACGTCGTGCGGGGACAGATGAGTCTGGTCGGCCCGCGCCCCCTTACTGTGGCCGATGATGCGAACGTGCCGGCATGGGCGAGAGCCCGCACGGCGGTCGCGCCGGGGATGACCGGCCTCTGGCAGGTCTCGGGCCGGACTGAGGTTTCCTTCCAGGACATGTTGCGCCTCGACAACGAATACGCGTCGGGCTGTTCGTTCGCCGGCGACATGTGGCTGCTGCTACGCACGATCCCGGCCGTGCTGTTCGCTCGCGGCGCGAACTAGTGTCGCGAACTTATGAGTCGGGGCACTAGCTGGTGCACCGGCCTGCCCCGGGCTGAGAGCAGCGAGGCAGCGCGGTCAGGCGACGGGGCCGGAGCGTGAATGGGCGATGGCGATTCCGCCGCGGACCATTTGGCGCTTGAACGGCACGCCGAGCTCACTCTCCCAACGCGCGGCGATCTCGTCCTCGGCGGCTCGGCGGAGGTCATCGAGGATGATCGTCCAATCCTCGGCCAGCCGCGGCGCGAAGAATGGGACCGCGGGATAACGCGCGGAGCTGATGTCGGGCGTCCACGCCGGAGGCCCATCGACGATGAGCAGATCGAAGCGTGCATCGCCGAGCGCTTGCTCGAGGATGTCGCGTGCGTACCAGGGCAGGGCGTCGGGTTGTGACTCGTCGGCCGTCAGCGGCGCGACGATCAGCGTCACCGACTGCGAGAGTTGCTCGCGCGCCAGCTCTGCCGCTATGAAATCCGCCCACTCCCGGTCATGCTCGATCGACCACAGATGTCCGCTGCGCGTGCGAAGCAAGCGGGCGATGTAGAGCGTCGTGATACCGGCACCGCATTCGACAATGCGCGTTCGGTTGCGCAAGACGATGTCATCGAGCACCGCAGTGACGCCGCTGGGGCGCATTGCAATCGTTGACCACGGCACGTACGCGCTCGACAGCGGCGCGAGATTGGCGAGCGCGAACATGTCGGCGCGCCGAGCAGCCGAGCGGCCGAGCGCACGTGAGAGCAAGCGCTGGGCGTGTCGGCGCGCCTCGGGGGCGAGGACGTCGAGTCTGCGTTGGCCGCCAGCAGTCAGGCGCGGCAGTATCGCAAAGCGATCCTCCATTATCATCGCCGTGAATCTGGATTCACATCGAGGGAGAAGAACGTGGACCTGAATGACACGCCGCAGACGGCGTCGTATCGCCAGGAGGTGCGGGCCTGGCTGGATGAGCACAAGGCGCAGGCGCCGCCGCGCTCCGGCTCGTCCGAGGACAGCGCCTACATCGATGCGCGCCGGGCCTGGCAGCGCCGGCTGGCCGAGGCGGGCCTGGCCGGGGTCACGTGGCCGAAGGAATACGGCGGGCGCGGCCTGGGACCGATCGAGCAGGTCACGGTCAACCAGGAGCTCTCGCGGGCGGGAGTGCCCGGGATCCTCGATGTGATCGGGATCGGGATGCTCGGGCCGTGCCTCATCGCCCACGGCAGCGAGGAGCAGAAGGCCCGGCACCTGGGCCCGATGCTGCACGGCGATGAGGTGTGGTGCCAGATGTTCTCCGAGCCCGCGGCGGGCTCCGATCTGGCCGCGGTCCAGACGCGAGCGCGTCAGAACGAAGACGGCGGCTGGACGCTGAACGGTCAGAAGGTGTGGACGACGAACGCGCAGTTCGCCTCGTTCGGATTGCTGCTGGCGCGGACTGACTCCGATGTGCCCAAGCACAAGGGCCTGACCATGTTCATCGTGCCGATGGACGCCGAGGGCGTGACGGTGCGCGGACTGCGCCAGATCTCCGGCGAGGCCGAGTTCAACGAGGTCTTCTTCGACGACGTCGTCCTCGGTGAGGACGCGGTCGTTGGCGGCGTCGGCAACGGCTGGGGGACCGCACTCACCGTGCTCATGTACGAGCGGCTGACGATCGGCTTCGGCTCGGAGAACTTCGGTTCCCCGGCCCGGCTGGCGGCCACGGTGGCCGGTGACGAGGCGGCCAGCGCCGATGTTGACGTCCGGCAGCGCCTCGGCCACGTGATCACGGAGCTGCTGGCCGTGCGCTTCAACGGCTACCGCGCCCTGACCATGCTCGCCCGGGGTCAGATCCCCGGTCCCGAGGCCGGCTTGGCCAAGGTGACGATGGTCAACGCGGCGATCGCGGCGACTGATCTCGGCGCCGATGTCGTCGGTCCCGACGCGCTGGAGCCGGATTCCGAGTGGAGCTATCTGATCTCCTTCCTGCCCGGGCTGAAGTCGGCCGGCGGCACCGAGCAGATCCTCCGCAACACGATCGGTGAGCGGGTGCTCGGCCTTCCGCCCGAGCCGCGGCTCGACAAGGGGATTCCGTTCAGCGAGCTGCGCGCCAAGGAGAAGGAGGCGGTGGCATGAATTTCGCGTTGACGGACGAACAGGTGCTCCTGCGCGAAGCTGCGCGCGGAGCGCTGTCGCGCTTCAAGACAGTGGAGGCGGCCCGGACGGCGCTCGAGGATGCGTCGGCTTTGCCGGATCTGTGGCCGACCGCCGTCGAGGCCGGGTGGCCCGGGTTGCTGATCGACGAGGAGCACGGTGGCGCCGGGCTGGGCGCGTTCGACGCGCTGCTCGTCGCCGAGGAGTGCGGGAGGGTGCTGGCCGGCGTGCCGCTGCTCGGGCTGCTGCCCGCCACGGCTGTGTTGAACGCGGCCGGAGATTCTTCGCTGGAAGACGTCGCGGCGGGTTCGGTACGGCCGGCTTACGTGCCGGCGCGGCCGCCTGGTGGCGCCGAGTCGGCCTGGACGGTGGAGCCGCGCTCTGGCTTCAGGCGGGCCGAGGCGCCGCGCGCCGATCTGGAAGGCGAGGACGTCGTGCTCGAGGGCTCGGTCGCTTTCGTGCCGGACGCCCCCGGCGCCGAACTGCTCGTCGTCGTCGGCGAGATGGTCGACGGCGTTCCGGTGGCCGCGGCCGTACCGGCCGATGCCGCCGGCGTGTCGGTTTCGCCCGTGACGCGCTATGACGCCACCCGCTCGCTCGGGCGTGTGGCTCTGAGCGGAGCCCGCGGGCGGCGGCTCGACGTCTCGCCTGACGTGCTGGCCGACGCCTGGTACCTGGCGCAGGCGCTGATCGCCGGCGAGTCGATCGGGGCGGTCCAGACCTGTCTCGACACCAGCGTCGCCTATGCCAAGGACCGGTTCACGTTCGGCCGCGCGATCGGCTCCTATCAGGCGATCAAGCACGAGCTCACCGAGGTGCTGCGCCAGCTTGAGAACTCGCGCGGGCTGCAGTACTACGCGGGGTGGGCCCGCAAGTCCAAGCCGGACGAGTTCCCGCTCGCGGCCAGCGCTGCGCGGGGAGCGGCCGGCCACGCGCTCGACTTCGCCGCCCGCTCGATGATCAACGTGCACGGCGGCATCGGCGCCACCTGGGAACACGACGCGCCGCTGTTCTTCCGGCGAGCGCAGCTGTCGCGACGGCTGCTCGGCGGGACTGACGACGCCACCGATCGCGTGGCGGAGGAGACGCTCCGAACGGCGGTGGCGGGCGCGGCGTAGCGGGCCGTGGTTGTTGGGACTTACTTAGACATATTCGAAGTAAGCCCCATCGACCTGGACTTTCGCCCTCCGATGCTCCCGGCAGCAGGGCCCCGGCCGCCCTCCGACGGTCCGCACGCCTGCGGCCCATTTGCGGTGTGAATCGGGATTCACTAGCATGTGAATCCGGATTCACCGACCGGCTACCTGGACCTGGACCTGGAGGCCCGCATGGCAACGATCGACGTCACCGACCCGGCTCGCGAAGTTCTCAATCAGGCGCCGCCGCTCGAGCCGGTCAACCTGTTCGAGATCGATCTGGCCCTGCGTGAGGCGCTAGAGCGCGAGGGTGGCGGCTGGGGCGTTGACCGGGCCCGCGAGGCCGGCGCCACCGCAGGCAGCCCGCAGACGCGTGAGCACAGTCGGCGCGCCGAGCGCAACCTTCCGATCCTGCGCACACACGACCGCTATGGCAACCGGGTCGACGAGGTCGAGCTCGATCCGTCGTGGCACTGGCTGCTGCGCGGCGCGATCGAGCGCGGCATCCACGGCCTGCCGTGGCGCGAGCCCCAGCCGGGCGCGCACGCGGTTCGGGCGGCCCTGTTCGCGCTGTGGGGCAACGCTAACGACGGGGTCATGTGTCCCGTATCGATGACCTACGCGGCAATCCCCGCGCTGCGCGACGGCGCACCGGAGCTCGCCGCCGAGTGGGAGGAGCGCCTGACAAGACCCGACTACGACGCCGGCGCGCTGGCCGGCATGGCGATGACCGAGCGCCAGGGCGGCTCGGACGTGCGCGCCAACATCACTCGCGCCGAACCGGCCGGCGAGGGCGTCTATGAACTGCATGGCCACAAGTGGTTCTGCTCGTATCCGCCGTGCGATGTGTTCCTCGTGCTGGCGCAGGCACCCGGAGGCCTGTCCTGCTTCCTCGTCGAGCGCGGCCCGGGCATGGAGTTCCAGCGGCTGAAGGACAAGCTCGGCACGCGCTCGCTGCCGTCCTCCGAGGTCGAGTTCGCCGGCGCCGTCGGCCGCCTGATCGGCGAGGAGGGACGCGGTGTCCCGGCCATCATCCGGATGGTCAACCACACGCGCCTCGACTGCCTGCTCGGCGCCACCACGGGCCTGCGCCGCGGCACCGTCGAGGCGATCCACCATGCCCGCCACCGGTCCGCCTTCGGCAAGCTGCTGGCCGACCAGCCGGCGATGCGCAACGTGCTCGCCGACCTGGCGATCGAGTCAGAGGCGGCCACGGTCAGCGCGATGCGAGTCGCCGGCAGTTACGACCACCCAGACGACGCCGCGTTCCGGCGCTTCGCCACCGCGGTCATGAAGTACTGGGTGTCCAAGCGCGCCGCCGCCCACGCGGCTGAGGCGCTCGAGTGCCTGGGCGGCAACGGCTTCGTCGAGGACTCGGGGCTGCCGCTGCTGTACCGCGACGCGCCGCTCAACTCGATCTGGGAGGGCTCGGGCAACGTCGCCGCGCTCGACGTCCTCCGCGCGATGGTCAAGGAGCCGGACGGGCTGCCGGCGTTCCTGGCCGAGTGCGAGCTCGGCGCCGGCGCGGACACGCGGCTCGACGCGCATCTGGCGCGGGTCCGGCAAAACGTCACCGCTGTGTTCGAATCGCCGGATCCTCAGTTCGAGGCCCGTCGGGTGGTCGAGGACCTGGCCGTGGCGCTCCAGGCCTCGCTGCTCGTGCGCCACGCCCCGCCCGCGGTGGGCGATGCGTTCTGCGCGGCGCGGCTGAATGGCGAGGGCGGCCGCGTATATGGCACGCTGCCGCCGAGCGTCGATGCCGGCGCGATCATCGAGCGCGCCTTCCCTGTATGAGCGCAGTCGAGTACGAGCGCGACGGCCGTCTTGCCCGGCTGACGCTCAACCGCCCCGAGCGCGGCAACGGGATCAACCGGGCGCTCGTCACCGAGCTGCAAAGCGCGGTTGAGCAGGCCGACCTCGATCCCGACGTCCACGTCCTGCTGCTCGCCGGGCGCGGTAAGGGCTTCTGCGGCGGCTATGACCTCGTGGAGAGCGCCGAGGGTCAGGGCGCGCTGGGCGGTCCCGACTCCCCGGCCGGATCGCCGCTCGACCCGGCCGTGATGATGGCCAACCACAACCCGGCCGGCGTGTGGGACCCGATGGTCGACTACGCGATGATGAGCCGCAACGTCCGCGCTTTCATGTCGCTGTTTCACTGCACGAAGCCGGTCGTGTGCAAGGTGCACGGCTTCTGCGTGGCCGGCGGCACGGACATGGCGCTGTGCTCAGACCTGCTCGTGATCGCCGCCGACGCCAAGATCGGCTACCCGCCCGCGCGCGTATGGGGATCGCCGACGACCTCGATGTGGGCCTATCGCCTCGGCTCGCAGCGGGCCAAGCGGCTGCTGTTCACCGGCGATTCGCTGACCGGGTCAGAGGCGCTCGAGTGGGGCCTGGCGGTCGAGGCGCCGCCGCCGTCGGAGCTTGACACCGTGACCCAGGCGCTGGTGGAGCGAATCGCGCGCCTGCCGGTCAACCAGCTGCAGATGATGAAGCTGCTCGTGAACCAGTCGCTCTACGCGCAGGGCCTGCATCAGACCCAGCTCCTCGGGACGATGTTCGACGGGGTCGCGCGCCACACGGCTGAGGGCTACGCGTTCCAAGGGCTGGCCGCGTCTGAGGGCTTCCGCGCCGCCGTGCGCCAGCGCGACGAGCCATTCGGGGACTACGGCCGATGACCGCCCTGGCACCTACGCGTGAGCGATTGCTCCGCTCGGCGCAGGAGCTGATCGAAGAGGGCGGCTACGGCGCCGCCTCGGTGGCGGCCATCGCCGAGCGCGCAGGCTTTGCCGCCAGCACGCTGTACCGCCACTTCGTCTCCAAGGAGGAGCTGTTCGTCGAGCTGTTCCGTACGGTGTGCGACCGCGAGGTACGCGCCATGCGTGCGGCCGGGGACGGCGCGGCGTGCTGCGTCGAGCGGCTGGAGACTGTGATGGCGACGTTTGCCCAGCGCGCGCTGCGGCGGCCCCGGCTGGCCTGGGCGCTGCTGGCCGAGCCGGTCGATCCGCTCGTCGACGCCGAACGCCTGGCCTACCGCGAGCGCTACAGCGCGCTCTGCGCCGAGACGCTGCGCGCGGGGATCGCGGCCGGCGAGATGCCCGAGCAGAACGTCGAGCTGGTCGCCGCGGCGCTGGTCGGCGGCTGCGGCGAGGCGCTGGTCGGACCACTCTCGCCACTGGCCGGCGCCAAGCCCTCGAGCGAGGACATCGTCGCCGCGCTTCGCCTGTTCGTCCGACGCGCGGTGGGAGCGCCGGCGCCGTGAGCGACGCCGTCCGAGTGGAGCGCGACGGCCCGCTTTACACCGTGCTGCTGTCGCGGCCCGACCGCCGGAACGCCGTCGACGGCGCGACGGCCGCCGCTTTGGCCGATGCGTTCCGGGCCTTCGACTCAGACGACGCGGCGCTCGTCGCCGTGCTTCATGGAGAGGGCGGCGTGTTCTGCGCCGGCGCCGATCTGAAGGCGGCCGGCACCGAGACCGGCAACCGCGTGGCGGGCGACGGCGACGGCCCGATGGGGCCGACGCGGATGCGGCTGGGGAAGCCCGTGATCGCGGCCGTCGAGGGCCATGCTGTGGCCGGGGGCCTTGAGCTGGCCCTGTGGTGCGACCTGCGCGTCGTCTCTGAGGAGGCCGTTTTCGGCGTCTTCTGCCGCCGCTGGGGCGTGCCGCTGATCGATGGCGGCACGGTTCGGCTGCCGCGCCTGATCGGCTCCAGTCGCGCGCTCGACATGATCCTCACCGGCCGGCCCGTCGGGGCGGCGGAGGCGCTGTCGTTCGGGCTCGCGAACCGGGTGGTGCCGGCGGGCACGGCACGGGCCGAGGCCGAGGAGCTGGCGCGCCAGCTCGCGCATTTCCCGCAGACCTGCCTGCGTGAGGATCGGCTCTCGGTGCTCGAACAGGACGGCTTGTCCGAGGCGGCCGCCCTTGCCGGCGAGCTAGAGCACGGCGTGCGCTCGCTGGCCGACGTGCAGGCCGGGCTGGAGCGCTTCAGGGCCGGGGCCGGCCGGCACGGGTCGTTTACGCAGTAGCGGGCGACAGCAACCGCACTTCTATGCGACCGTCGCGCTCGCGGACCTGGAATGCGGGCTGGGCCGAGCTGGCGGGGCCATGCTTGACCGATCCGTCGCGCCGGTCGAAGCGCGATCCGTGGCAGGCGCAGACGATCTCGTCGCCCTCGATGCTGCCCTCCGAGAGCGAGCAGCCACGGTGCGAGCAGCGGTCATGGATCGCGAACACCTGCTCAGCGTCGCGCAGGAGAAGAACCGGCGTGTCGTCGACCACAACGCGCACGGGACGGCCATCGCTCAGCTGGGCGGCGTCGGCGGCCGGTGTCCAGTCCGGCGGTCCGGGATCGAACACGGTTTGGTCGGGCCCAACGCCTTTGTTCAGCGACATGTGGCCGCCGAGATAGCCGGCCGCGGTCAGCGTGGTGGCGCCGAATGCGGCCAGGAGCTTCCCTCGGGCACTCCCGGCCGGCGCGCGCCGGCGCCGGAGAAACGAGGCGGTGTACAGCGACAGCGCAACCAGGTTCGTGGTGGCGTGAACCAGTCCCGTGCGGCGAACGGTCTCGTCGGCCGGCTCGGTGTCGGCCCAGTCGTTGATGCCGGTCAGGGCGGTCGGGGCGTAGGCGAGGATCCCGAGCCCGATCAGGCGCCGGCTGGCGCGACCGTCGTGGTCACCGCCGAACAGGTCGAGCAGCGTGGCGCTGAGAAACGACCCGGTGACGACGTCGGTCAGCATGGGATGCACGGCGTGGCCGAGCCACGTGCCGCTGAGCGCGTCCTTGACGGCGCCGGGGGAGATCGTGTCGCGCACAGCCTTGCCGACGGCCTCGGCCGCCGGGTCGAGCTCTGAGGCCGTCTCGATCCGCCGGAGCAGCGGCTCGAGCGGGGTGAGCTGGCGGCGTGGTGCGGTAGCGATGGTCACCCTGGCGCGCTACCCGCGCCGGCCGGCGGCTAAGCCACTCGACCGCGTTTACGACTCCGCCGCGTTTACGACTCCGCCGCGTTACGCTCGGCCCGCGTTAAACCGAACGTTCGTTTTAATACGGTGGGCCTGAGGATGACGTCCGGCCGGCCGGCGCCAAAAACGCATGTCAGCGCCGGCCTTCCGGGCCGCTTGCATGCAGTCTGGGCGAATAACGCCAAAAACGCATGCGAGCGCCTCAGGAGGGCGTCGCTGACTTACGTTCTTGGCGTTGCGGGTGAGTCCCGGGCGGTCCCGCCGCGTCAAAACGGCGTTTTCGGAGCTCGATCGGTCAATCGGACCGCCGAATCCCCCGATCCGCGCCCTCCTCGCTGCGCCTTCCCTCAACTACACCTAAGCCGCGGCCTGGGCCGCCTCGCGCGCCCAAGCCAGCAGTTCCTCGACGTGCCGGTCGGTCAACCCGACGGCGGGGTCGGTGGTCACGAGCAGCGTCGGGGCTGCCCGCTCGGCCGCCCAGGCGAGGCAGCGGTCGTCGTGCGCGTCATCGATCCACGCCACTGGCCGCCGCGGATCGACGTAGGCATCGATGCCGACCAGCTTCCAATGGGCGCCGATTGGCCGGTCGCACGGGTCGAACACGACGAGCGGCAGCGGGCCGGCCAGCCCCAGCGCGAACGGAAGGTACTCGTTGGCCTTCTCCTCCCAGCCCGTGCACCAGGCGAGCTCGAATTCGCCCGCCAGCTCACGCAGGTGCCCGCCCGCCGTGGCCGAAAGAAAATGGGCGATCCCGTCAACCATCTCGAAGCGGCCGCCGGGCGGCCGCGCGGGGTCGAAGCCGAACAGCGAGATGACGCCGTCAACGTCGACCAGGAGCAGGGGTTTGTACATAGGAGGGTCGTCTGGGTAGATGGGAGAGTTCGTATGCCGTCCTTACAAGCGCATGCCAGATTAGCCGTGGTGGCGTCACGGCCTCGTAGATATGGTGTACTTCCGTCCGCGGACTCAAGACGGGTCGCAGTGCTGCCGAGTACCACCGTGAGGCAGCTCACCGGCTCCCCGGCTTCCGCTCCAGGCTCAAATTGATGACTCCCTTCCTCGGCATTCTGCTCGCGCTCGTGTGCGCTCTGGCCACCAACGTCGGATTTCTGTACAAGCATCGCGGTGCTTGCGCGGCTCCGGCCGTGGACATCCGCCGCCCGGTGTGGTCCGCGCGCAAGCTGTTTGCCTCGCGCCTCTTCGCGATAGGTATGGCGGTCGCCGCCGCGGCCTGGATCTTCCACGTCGCGGCGATGGCGGTGGCCCCACTCTCGCTCGTCCAAGCCGTACTCGCCGGCGGCGTCGTGCTGCTGGCCATCATGGCCGAGCGAGTCTTCGGCCTGAAGATCGGGCGGCGTCAATGGATCGGGCTGGGCATGACCGCGCTCGGACTGATGCTGCTCGGTGTCTCGCTGCCGGCGGCCCACGGCGCGCACTCGCGCTTCTCCGTGCCGGGCATGATCGCGTTCGAGGCCGGTTTGATCGTCGCCGGGACGCTGCTGATCATGGGCCCGCAGATCGGCGCCCGCCGTGAGCACCACGGCTTCATGCTCGGCGCAGCGGCCGGCATCCTGTTCGGCGTCTCGGACGTCGCGATCAAGGCGATCTCCGGGATGGTTGCGAGCCACGGAGCGCTCGGGCTGCTGTCCGTCTGGTCGCTGGTGACGATCGGCGCCTCGGTGGCCGCCTTCTACGCTTCGGCCAAGGGTCTTCAGGACGGCGACGCCGTCCCCGTCATCGCCGTCACCGGAACCGCGGCCAACGTCGCGGGGATCGTCGGCGGGATCATCGTCTTCGGGGATCCGCTAGGCGGCAACCCGATCGCGCTGGTCATCCAGTGCCTCGCCTTCGCGATGGTGCTCGTCGCGGCCTGGCTGATGCCGGCGCCAGTCCGCGCGACCGGCGGCGCTGCGGCCTAGCGGCGCACCGACGCGGCGACGCGGCGACGCAGCGGCGCGTCGGCCCAACGGTCAACACGCCCCGAAGGCCGACTACGTAGTCGCGCTTGGCGCGCCAACCTCCCGACGGAGCGATGCCGGCGCTGAAACCTGGATCGGTGCGCTCCGCCCGCGAAGCTCGACCGACTCGAGTACCTGCCAATGCGCCGCCTCGCCGGCGCCGGCCTGCGCCAGCGCCTCCGAGGAGGCGAGCACCCGGGCGGGCGTGCGCTTCGCGACCTCGCACAGGCGCGCCGCGACGTTGACCGGATCGCCGATCACCGTGTACTCGAAGCGCTTAGCCGCGCCGACGTTGCCGGCCACGACTCGCCCCGCCGCGACGCCGATCCCGGCCTTGATCTCGGACACCTCGCGGGTCAGGCGAGCGCGCAGCTCTCGGGCGGCGCCGAGGGCGTGGCTCGCGGCATCCGGATCTGGCAGCGGCGCCCCGAACACGCACAACGCCGCGTCGCCTTCGAACTTGTTGACCCAGCCACTGCGACCGGCCACGACCTCGACGACCACGGCGAAGAAGCGGTTGAGCATGGCCACGACATCCGCAGGGTCGCGTTTCTCGGCCAGCGCCGTGGACCCGGTGATGTCGACGAACAGGACAGCCGCCTCGCGGGCCTCGCCACCGAGCTCGACGCCGCGCTCGAGCGCGTGGCGGACGACCTCCTCGCCGACCTGGCGCCCGAACAGATCGCGCAGGCGCTCGCGTTCGCGCAGACCCGCGACCATCTGGTTGAACCCGGCCTGGAGCAGACCCACCTCGCTGCCGTCATCGACCGTCACCGTGGCCTCCAGATCGCCCTGCTCGACCCGGCCGACGGCACGGCGCAGGCCCACGATCGGGTCCGCCAGCGAGCGGGCCAGCCCGTACATCGTCAGCAGGCCGATGATCAACCCGAACGCGCACAGCACGACGATGGCCACGGACAGCCGCTCACGCGTGAACCGGCTCTCGTGCAGCGCGCCGAGTCCCACCGTGGCCAGACCGAGCAGGATCACTCCGGTACCGAGCGTCCATGTGAGTAGGGTTCGCGCCGCCACCCCGGGCAGTCGGGGACGCGGCGGCGGCCCCGTGGACAGCGCGAGCGCTATCACCGGCCTGAGCTGGCGCTCGCCGAGGAGGAAGCCGAGCGCACAGGTCACCAGGCCCCCGAGCAGGAGGGTCTCGAAGATGTTGCCCGCGAGCTCGATCGAGAATGGAGCGGCCAGGCCGGTGTAAACGACGGCGGCGATGCCCCATACCGCGGCGACGATGCGCTGCTGGGTGAGGGGCAGACGGAGCATCGCGTCACGTTCGGCTTCGCTCGGCGAGCGCTCCTCGTGGATCCACCGCAGCTTGGCCTTGAACGTCCGCGCCGACCACGTCCACGTGGCGGGGAAGCCGATCGCCGCCCCGATCACGAAGGCGATCCCCGCGATGAGCTTCAGCGTGCCCTCGTTGCTTATCTTCGGCCCGGGGAGCACGAACACGAGGAGCAGGAACACGGCGATGGCGCCGGACAGGTTGGCGAGCACGATCGTCAGCCCATAGCGAAGCCGGATGTCTTCGAATAACGACTCGCTCCCACCTGGCTGGGACACGAGTGCCATTGTCTCAGCCTGCGCTGCCCTCCAGCAGCACTCTCGCCACCTGCTCGGGATCATCGGTCATCGGCACGTGGCCGCAGCCGGTAAGCGTGAGCATCCGCGCCGCCGGGATGGCGCGCGCCGCGCGGCGGGCCTGACGGCGCAACAGGATCAGATCATGCTCGCCCCAGGCGATCGTCGTGGGCACCGCGATCTGCTCGCCGCCGGTGAAGCGCCCGGCGTTGATCGCGCGCAGCGTGTCGTCGAACCACGGCGCGTGGGCGAGCGCGCGCACGGTGGGCCCGACGTCGCCGAGCGGGATCTGGAGCGGATGACGGACGAGCTGGCCGAAGGCCAGCACGCGCAGCCGCGGCCGGCTCAGCACCTGCTCGGCGCGATCGGCGATCAGGCGCGAGGTGCGGATCGTGATCCGGAACGAGGTGTGCTGATAGATCGCCTCGAGCGCATTTTGAAATCCCGCGGGGGACAGCGCCGTGGCCGAGGCCGCGCGTCCGCGCTTGGCCAGCTCCAGTGCGGCCCAGCCGCCCAGCGAATTACCGGCCACGTGCGGGCGCTCGAGCCCGAGATCGTCGAGGAACGCGACGAGGAGGTCGGTGATCGAGTCGATCCCGGCCGGCGTGCCGGTCGGCGGCGCAGGCGAGTCGCCGAAGCCGGGCAGGTCGACGGCAATCAGCTCGCGCTCGGGCGCTACACGGTCGAACACCGGCTCCCAGCCTTGCCAGCGATGACCGATGCCGTGGAGCAGGAGCAGCGGCGGGCCGCTGCCAAACCGGTGGTAATTGAGCCGCATCGGACAAGAACCCTAACCGGCTAACGCTTGCACCGGGATGCCACCAGATCGGATAATTGTGCTCCTAGCGGTGCGTCGATACCGTTGTACAAAACGGCAAACCGTCGGAGGAGATGTATGGCGAGCACCCAAGCACCAGCGAGAAGCGAGACGGGGACCCTGCAGGAGCTGGCGCGGCGCCATCTGTGGATGCACTTCACGCGCCTGGGCGCCTACGCCGAGCACGAGATCCCGATCATCGCTCGGGGCGAGGGCTGCTACGTGTACGACGAGCACGGCAAGCGCTATCTGGATGGGCTCTCGGCGCTGTTCTGCGTCAACATCGGGCACGGCCGGGCCGACATCGCCCAAGCGGGCGCCGATCAGGCCAAGGAGCTGGGGTTCTTCACCAACTGGTCCTACGCCCACCCGCCGGCGATCGAGCTGGCGGCGCGGGTGGCGTCTTTGGCGCCCGGCGATCTGAACCGGGTGTTCTTCACCAGCGGCGGCAGTGAGGCGGTGGAGTCGGCGCTGAAACTGGCCCGCCAGTTCCACGCGCTGCGTGGCAAGGGCAGCAAGTACAAGGTCATCGCGCGAGAAATCGCCTACCACGGGACCTCGATGGGCGCGCTGACGGCGACCGGAGTGACCGGACTTCGCCAGCCCTTCGAGCCGCTCGCGCCGGGCGGCTGCCACGTGCCCAACACGAATACCTACCGCCTCCCCCCGGGGGTCACAGAGGACTCGCTGGCCGAGACGATCGCCGAGCGGATCGAGTTCGAGGGGCCGGACACGGTCTCGGCGGTGATCCTCGAGCCGGTGCAGAACGCGGGCGGGTGCTTTACGCCGCCGGACGGCTACTTCCAGCGGGTGCGCGAGATCTGCGACGAGTACGACGTGCTGCTGATCTCCGACGAGGTGATCTGCGCCTGGGGCCGGCTCGGCGAATGGTTCGGCGCGCAGCGCTACGACTACCGGCCGGACATGATCACGACGGCCAAGGGGCTGACCAGCGCCTACGCGCCGATGGGCGCTGTGATCGTCTCCGACGCGGTCGCCGAGCCCTTCCTGACCGGAAGCAACTCGTTCATCCATGGCTTCACGTTCGGCGGTCATCCCATCTGCGCCGCGGTGGCGATGGCCAACCTCGACGCGTTCGAGCGCGAAGGCGTGATCGACCACGTACGCAGCCATGAGGCCGAGTTCCGGGCCACGCTCGAGTCGCTGCGCGACCTGCCGATCGTCGGCGACGTGCGCGGCGCCGGTTACTTCCAGGCCATCGAGCTCGTCAAGGACAAGGAGACCAAGGAGACCTTCGACGACGACGAGTCCGAGGTGCTGCTGCGGGGCTTTCTGTCTGCTGAGCTCTACCGCCAAGGCCTGATCTGCAGGGCCGACGATCGTGGCGACCCGGTCATCCAGCTCTCGCCGCCCTTGATCGCCGACACAGAGCAGTTCGAGGAGATGGGCACCATCCTGCGCAGGGTCTTGACGGAGGCGTCCGAGCGCCTCGAGTCGCGTTAGGCGGCGCGGCGGGCCGATGCTCACGCTCCGCACCCTCCTC
>JBJMLD010000239.1:0-23214 GCA_045805545.1 Solirubrobacteraceae bacterium
GATCGCGCGCACACCCGCGGCGAGCGATTCGCCGTCGTCGAGGAGGGGGTGGTCGACGCCAGCCGCGGTCAAGGCGTCGACCTTGCCTTGCCGGCGAGTCGTGGCCGCCGTCTCGGTGCCGTGGCCGGACGCGATCGTCGCGGCGGCCATGCCGACGGACGAGGTCCCGCCGCGGATCAGCAACCGCCGCTCGCCATCCGTCAGCGCTCCCAGTGCGTTCAGTGAGCCGTGCGCGGTCAGGTACGTCTCAGGTAGCGCGCCCAAGACGTGCCAAGGCAACGTGGTGGTGACGGGCATCAGCAGCGAGTTCGGCAATAACGCATATTCCGCATAACCGCCGTCGAAGTCGCGGCCCATCTCACCCATCACGGCCGCGACGGTCGTCCCCTCGTTCAACGTCGGGTCAGTCGAGGTTGCCACGATGCCGACACATTCGATACCGAGCACGCGCGGGAACGTCACGTTCGGTGAATACCCCTGACGGGTCCTCAGCTCTGACCGGTTCAAGCCGGTGGCCTTCACCTGCACCAGGCTCCAGCCGTCCCGGACCGGTGGTATCGGCAGTTCTCGGATCTCGAGCACGTCTGGGTCACCAGGCCTGACGCATACCGCCGCTCGCATGGTGGTCGCGACCACCGTGAAGAGGTATCAGACCTATGAGCGCGCTCGTCCGTAGACGTCCGACTTGTCCGCGATCTTTATCCGCGTGGAGATAGACGAGGCCGCAGTTTGCGGTGATTCTGACGGTGTGAAGGCGCTAATTGGCGTGACTACGTCGGAGCTTCGCCCTGGTGGGCTCGCGACGCTTCGCCGCCATGGCGAGCCGCCGAATCCGGAGATGGCCCTCGGGATGACCTATGTGCGCGCGCTCGAGGCCGCTGGCGCGCTTCCGGTGGTTGTGCCGCCGCTCGCTCATCGAGACGTCCCGCGTCTCCTCGCCCGGCTGGACGGGCTGGTGCTCTCGGGTGGCCCGGATCTCGCTCCTGCTGGCTACGGCGCCGAGCCTCATCAAGAGCTCGGCTCCACCGAGCCCGGCCTCGACGCGTTCGAGTACGCGATGGCCAGGGAGGCCCTTCGCCTGGAGCTTCCGATGTTGGGGATTTGTCGCGGCGCGCAGACGCTCAATGTCGCGCGCGGCGGCACGTTGCACCAGCACCTGCCGGATGTCGTTGGCGATGTGATCGCACACCGTCAGAGCGTGGACGGTCGGGTTCCGACCCATCCGGTCACGATTCTCCCGGGCAGTAGGCTCGCCGGAGTGCTGGGCACTACCCAGCTCAGCGTCAACTCTTTCCACCACCAAGCGGTAGATCGCCTCGGCGACGGCCTGTCTGCGTGCGCTTGGGCGCCGGACGGCGCGATCGAGGCGATCGAGGACCCGGAGCAGCCATTCGTGATGGCTGTTCAGTGGCACGCGGAGACGCTGCAAGCCGTCCCCGGCCAGCTGGCGCTCTTCGAAGAGCTCGTGAGCATCGCGGCCGGATCGAACCGGCTGCCTCGAGCTGCCTAGCCGGACAGCTCGCCGACCGCTGCTGGATAGGGGCTGGCATCAAAGATGCCAATTTCCGCAAATTCCGTGGCTTATTTGGCCACAGGGCCCAGGTGTAATCCGTCGCACAGGCGTATCGTCGCGGGTAGGCCATGGTCACTTCCGTCGCTCATACCCGAGTCCGGGTCGACGCTTCGTGGGCGGAGTGGAACGCCGCCGTCCATCCCTACAGCGTCGGGGTCGAAGAGGAGGTGATGCTGCTCGACCCGCGAATGCGGTGGGCGCTGGCGCAACGGATCGAGGATGTACTGGAGATACTCCCGCCGGCGCTGGTCGGTTACGTCAGCGCCGAGACGCATCAGGCGGCGATCGAGCTCAGAACAGATCCGCACGAGACCGTTGGCATGGCGATCGCGCAGCTGCGCCACTTGCGCGTGCAGCTGGCCGCGCTCCTCGGCCGGGTGGGGCTCGCCTGTGCCGCGGCGGGGGCGCACCCACTCGCGCTCTGGTCCGAGACCGAGGTCACGTCCTCCAGCCGCTATCAGCTGATCCGCCAAACGATGCGAGACCTCGCTACCCGGGAGCCGACGTTCGCGTTGCACGTGCACATCGCGGTGCCGGATCCCGAGCGGGCGATCGATCTCTACAACCGGCTGCGGGCCCACCTTCCGCTGTTATTGGCGCTGTCAAGCAACTCACCCTTCTGGCGGGGACGCGATGCAGGATTCGCGTCAACCCGGGCGATCCTGTTCCAGGCGTTTCCCCGGACGGGGATCCCGCGTCGATACGGCAGCTACGCGGAGTGGGTCGAGACGGTCGACCTTCAGCTGCGCGCTGGCGCACTCCCGGCGCCGACGTTCCTCTGGTGGGACGTCCGCCCTCAGCCCCGTTTCGGGACAGTCGAGATCCGCATCATGGATGCCCAGTCCGGATCCGCCGAGACCGCGGCCCTCGTGGCGCTTACCCAATCGATTGCCCGGCTGGAGCTTGAGGAGGGATTTGCGTCAGAGAACATCATTTCGGCCGAGGAAGTGCTCGCAGAGAACCGCTTCCTTGCCGCCCGCGACGGCGTCGAAGCGCGCTTAATCGACCCTACTACCGAGTCGCTCCGGCCGCTGAGAGACCAGCTCAGCGAGCTCCTGGAGTCCGTCCACCACCATGCCGCTGCACTGGGCTGTTTGGATCAACTGGGGCGCGCCCCGGCGCTGGTCGCGGCACCCAGTGCCGCCCGTCAGCGGGCTCACCCTCCCGGCGAAGACGGGGCCGAGTCACTCGTGGCTGCGCTGGCCGAGCTGTTCACAAAGTAACCCCTGTCCCAGAGCCGGTTCCGAACGCGAGCACCTGCGAAAGATTTTCAACAAGCTCGGCATCACCTCACGCAACGAACTCGGGCCAGCGATGTCCGAGCGTTCCGTTGCCGCCCAGGCGACGTAATCGCCGCGCAGGTCGCATGGGCTCAGAGGCCGCTCCGATCACGCGACGGTGAAGCCGCCGTCGACGGGCAGGATGGTGCTCGTGACCAGGCCGGCGTGGATCAGGTACCCGACGGCGTCGGCAACGTCGCTGGCTGTGGCGATGCGGCCGGCGGGTACGCCGCTGGCGGCGGCGGCGAATTGGGCCTGCCGCTGGTCGTCGGGCAGGAAGGACCACCATGCGGTGTCCACGATGCCGGGGCTGACGGCGTTGACGCGGATCGGCGCGAGTTCGGCCGCCAGAGGTGAGACGAGCCGCTCGATCGCGCCGTTGACGGCCGCCAAGGCCACCGTGCCGGGTAGCGCGGAGCGGGCGCTGGCGGCGGAGATCATCGTGATCGACTCGGTGACCTGCGCCTGTCGGATCGCGTGGATGTACGCGAACAGCTTGGCGGTGAAGGCAGTTTCGAAGTCCTCGAGGCTGATTTCGCGGACCGCGCCGAGCCCAACCGGGCCCGGGCTGAAGGCGAGCACGAGATGTTCGAATGGCCCGAGCCGATCGAAGAACGCGGAGACCGCGACTCGGTCGGTGCCGTCAAGACGTTCGGCGGCGGCGAATGTGCCATTCACGGCGGCTAGCTTGGCCGGGTCACGCCCGGTGACGATGACGTCCGCGCCGGCGCTGGCGAGATTTTCGGCGGTGGCCCGCCCGATGCCGGCCGTTCCACCCATGATCACTGCACGCATGTTCTGGTCCTTTCACGATTTCGATGCGTCACGTCTCGATACTATAACGAGACGGAACGCCTTGTAAGATTGGCGTGATGAGACAAGGCCGAGCGCCGGGGCGACCTCGCAGCGAAACGTCTCAGCAGGCGATCTTGACCGCCGCGTTGGAGCTGGTGGCTGAGACCGGATACGCCGGGCTCACCATCGAGGGCATCGCATCCCGCGCCGGCGTTGGCAAGCAGACCATCTACCGATGGTGGCCATCCAAAGCTGACGTCTTGCTGGAAGCGAGCGCCGTGAAGGCCGACCTGCACGTGCCCGTGGTCGATCACGGCAGCTACCGCGCCGACCTGCGGGCGTTCCTTCAGGCCAGCTACCGGCTGGCCAACCAGCCGCAGCTCGGCGATCTCCTACGAGCGATGATGGCCGAAGCGCAGATCGACCCTGAATTCGGAAACCGTTTCCGCATCGCCTTCCTAGAACGGCGCCGAGAAGCCTTTGCCGTGATCACAAACCGTGCACGACACCGAGGTGATTTGCCCGACCGCCCTGCGGCCGGGACCGTGGCCGACGTCGTGTTCGGCATCATCTGGTACCGCGTCCTCGCGACCCACCAGCCCCTCGACGACGACCTCGTCGACGACCTGGTTGGGATCCTGGCTCCAACGCCACCTGCCGCCGTCACCCCACGTTGACGCAGGCGTCGGCGCGATCTCGGAGGAAGTGTTGTTCGGCGACGTTTGCGGTCAGCTCCGCAGCCTGGAGGAACGACGTCGCTGCCTCCTGGTCACGCCCGAGGCGGGCAAGGAGATCGCCTCGCACGGCGTAGAGGAGGTGGTAGTCGCTGAGCGCACCGTCCCGCTCGATCGCCTCCAGCAGCTCAAGGCCCGCGCCCGGACCGTCGACCATGGCCACGGCAACCGCGCGATTCAACTCGACGATCGGGGACGGGAACCGTTGTGCGAGAACGGCGTAGAGACCGGCGATGCGGCGCCAGTCGGTCTCCTCAGGCGTCGCTGCCATGGCATGCGCCGCGGCGATGGCCGCTTGTAGCGCGTAGCGCCCCGGCGGTCGATGCTGGCGGTGGTTCAGCGCGTGGGCGCGTCCGAGCTCGGCGAATCCACGGCGGATGAGCAGGCGGTCCCAGCGCATGCGGTTCTGATCTGCCAGGAGGACGAGCGTCCTGGACGCGCCGCGGCGGGCCCATACGCGTGAGGACTGCAGCTCGAGCAGCGCCGCCAGGCTGTGCGCCTCAGGCTCCCGTGGCATCAACCCGGTCAGGATGCGCGCCAGCCGCAACCCCTCCTCGACCAACTCGACTCGCACCCAATCCTCGCCCGACGTCGCGGCATATCCCTCGTTGAAGATCAGATAGATCACATCGAGCACCGAGTCCAGCCTGCTCGTCAGCTCCGCGCCGTGGGGAACCTCGTAGGGGATCCGTCTCGCTGCGAGCGTGCGCTTGGCCCGCACGATCCGCTGCGCCACCGTCGACTCCGGCACCAGGTACGCCCGAGCTATCTCCCCAGTAGTCAGACCGCCCACCAGGCGCAAGGTCAGCGCCACCCGCGCCGGCGGCGAGAGGACCGGGTGACACGCGGTGAACACCATGCGCAGCAGGTCGTCCTCGATCGCGAAGTCCGGGTCGACGCTCGCCGGCAGCGGCTGCTCGGCCTCCTCGATCGCCAGCTCGCCGCCCAAGACCGAGAGCTTGCGCCGGAAGGTCGCGTCGCGCCGGCGCCGGTCGATCGCCCGGTGCTTCGCGGTGAGCATGAGCCATGCGCCCGGGTTCGGCGGCACTCCGTCCCGCGGCCACTGCTCGAGCGCCGCGAGCAGCGCGTCCTGCGCGAGGTCCTCCGCCGCGTCGATGCCTCCGAGCATCCGCGTCAGCCCAGCAACCAGCCTCGGCCACTCGAGCCGCCATGCCGCTTCAGCCGCTCTGCGGCCCCGCTCGCTCGCTGACAGTTCGCGATCGATCAGCGGCGTCCGTTCACACCGGGTCATCCAACTGGCGGATCTCCACGCCCATCTCCCACTCTGGCCCATGCAGCGCGAGGAAGCGTGAGGCCCACTCGACGGCTTCCTCTTTCGAGCGCGCCTGAAGTAGGCAGTAACCGCCGACGATCTCCTTGGACTCGGTGAACGGACCATCGACCACCGTCTGCTTCCCATCGGCTAGACGGATGCGGGTGGCCTCCTCGACCGGGCGCAGCCCCGCCGTGTCGAGCAGGACCCCGGCCTTGGTCATTTCCTCGAGCAACTTGCCCATCTCCTCGGCAAGCCGCTCATCGGGACCGGTAGGGCCTTCGGCATTCGGGTCTAGCTGAATCAGCAACAAATAACGCATCGAGATCACCTCACAGAGCGGCTAGAGGACTTGGTAGCGGACGTACACGGCGCCGGAATCGAAAGCCTTCGACTCCAGAAGCTCGAGCTCGAGCTTCGCCTTGTCGTGGAAGAGCGGTGTCCCGCCGCCGAGCGTCAAGGGGTGGACGAGGAGGCGGAACTCGTCGATCAAGCCGAGGTCGACGAACCCATGGACCAGCTTCGGACTGGCGTAGATGGCAATCGTGCCGCCCGGCTGCGCCTTGAGCTTCGCCACCTGCTCGGCGACGTTGCCGCTCACGAGCCGCGAGTGCGCCCAGTCCGCCGATTCAAGCGTGGTCGAGAAGACGACCTTATCCACATTGTTCACCCACTCGGCGTGCATGCGTTCGGTCGTGGTGGCGTCGGGGTTGTCCAGCATCTTCGACCAGAACCCTTGCATCCCCACGTAGGTGGCGCGGCCGTACATCGCCGTGTCGACATCCGCCCGGACATGCTCGTTGCCGTACCGATCCACCTCGTCGTCGTAGGCACGAGCCGTCCACTCGAAGCCCAGCCCTTCCCGTGAATCGACAAAGCCGTCGAGCGTCACGTTCTCGATCGCAACGACCCTCCGCATTCGAACCTCCATTCATAGATGACAGCGGATCCATCTGGACCCTTCATCTAGGCATCGAACGGAGCAGCCCGGAATCGACAGTCGAGGCGTTCATACGTGTCGCTTAGGTGGGTCTTCGTCCGGCTTCCCGCTGTCCGGGAGGCGCCCCCGGGTCACTCAACGACTAAGGAGCAGCAACGGCAAGCCGAACGGGGGGCGTGTCAAGCCACTGGCGGAGCCGCTCGTAGACGAGCGGATGGTTGAGCAGCGCGATGTGGTGTGTGCGCCCTATGTACATGCCGTACTCCGCCTCGAACGGGATGCGGCGGGTGCGGCTGCGACCTGAGGCGCTCGGCTCGAGCACCAGGCAATCGCCGAGCATTCGCGCCACGGGGTGCTTCGGACTGTCCATGATCGTCGCCGCCACGAAGCAGTGCGTGGCGCCCTCGAGCAGCGGCACCTCCTTGCACGCCGCGGCGCGCAGAACGTCCGGGTCACGGTCGCGCCAGTCCTCATCGACAAGTGACCCATGACGGAGGTCGCGAATGCCGCCGCTGCGCCGGCGCAGGAAACGCGCGAACGGTCGCGTCTCCGGGACCCGGTGCAGTGCCGCGCTCGCGTAGTGGACACCCTGCGCAAGCGGCGCGCCCATATGCGGCGTTCCGAGCGAGACCACGTGGCCGACGTGGCGGACCCAGTCGGCGTCCTGCTCCGCTGCCTGATAACAGGCGCTGCGGCAGACGAGACCGCCCATCGAGTGCCCAACCAATGCGAGCTGGTCGACTTCGACCGGCCACGCTGCGGCGAGCTCACCCAGCAACTCCGCGAGCGAGTGGCCGTTCTCAGAGATGTGACGGCCCGTGTTGTAGCGGACGAACACCGGGGTGCAGCCGAGATCGCGTGCCAGGCGCGTGCCGTAGCACTCCCCGGTCGGGCCGCCGCCCCACCACCACGGGACCTCGGTGCCCATCAGGCCGTGCACGAAGACGACGATGCGCTCAGTCGCCCCTGGGAACGCCGCCGCCAGCGCGCTCGCCTCGCACGGAACGCTGACCCCGTCGATGCGTACGGCCATTGGTTCATGGAGCACACTCTTCTCACTCTCCAGCGTGTCGCCCACCAGACCGTTGATCGCACCCACCGCGAGTCCGCCCCAGGGCGTGGTCGAGAACCGGCGCTCGCCGGTGCGATCCCGCTTGCCGAGTGCTACGTCGGCAGCTTTGCCCGCCGCGGTCGGACCTCGCGCAACTGCGTTGTAGGCGGCCCGGGAGATCGCGTCGTGCGCCGCCCGCACAATCGCCCCGGTCGGTCCGACCGCCTTGAAGACACGCTCTGCGACCGCTCCGTGGATGTCGCCAATGCCCCGAACCGCGCCGCGCAGTTCCTTGAAGCCGAGTTCGGCAAGTGCGCGCAGCTCATCGGGGTCCTCGGGTGGCCATGAGGTCCCGTGCGAGGCCGGCGGCTCTGGCGATGGGGACTGTGTGGTGGCTGGCTGTGGAGTCATTGCGCCAATCTACTCGGCGCCACAGTCGGCATGGACTATCTGCAACGAGTCCGATTTTCACCTGCGAGCCGCCGCGTCGAAAGCGGTGACAGGTCCGCGGGCCCGGGCCTTCACCGACTACTGCCCGTGGTGCACGGCTTCGATGTTGTGCCCGTCGGGGTCGAGCACGAACGCGCCGTAGTAGCCCTCCGAATATTCCGGGCGCAGTCCCGGAGCGCCGTTGTCGCGACCTCCCGCCTCGAGCGCGGCAGAATAGAACGCGTCAACCTGCTCGCGCCTGTCCGCCGCGAACGCGACATGAACCGGTGCGCCGGTCGCATAGGCGGTCGAGATCGCGAAATCGTCTGCCTCCTCGAGGCCGAACGTGACTTCCTCCGCGCCATCACGCCAGGGCCCCAACTCGGAGAACCCCAGCGGCGTGAGCGCGTGGCGATAGAACTCGCGACTGCGCGCGAGATCGCTGACACCGACGCTGACATGATCGATCACGACCCGCCGTCTCGGCATGAGCAGGACTGTATACGCGCATCATCGTTACGACAGCCATGCTGTGCGAGCTCGGGCGACGCATAGCCGGACGTCGTAGACATCGATTAACCGTTTAGTCGAGATTGGGCTTCGGCTACGACAAGCGTCCACGCGGGAGCCGGGCCCGAGGGTCTGCGTCACGGCCGCGCCGACGGATGTTGGAACCACGACGCGAGGAGGTCCCCAATGACTGTGCGCCGGATCACCCGGTGGGCAGCCATATCGCTGGCATCGATCAGCGTTGGGCTAACCGGGGTGGCCGCCGCAGCCGGCAACAGCGGTTCCGTAAAGCCTGGTAAAGGCTGCGGCGACCGTAACCACGTCCACTACAAAGAGGACCAGTGTAAGCCGCCTAAACGGTGACGCCATCAAGGTGACCATCACCACCACGAACAGCGTCGGTGAGAAATCTGGGCCGGGCGGCTTGCGAGCTGCCCGGCCCAGGGTTCCCGGCGCGACGCAGAGAGAGGGGAAAGAAGTGGACCGGGTTATGACAGGCGGCTGCATCCCCGAGACGGCCGCCGATAAAGCCGTTGTGTGGGTCATCGTGCCCACGTACAACGAAGCCGAGACCGTTGCCGCGACGGTCGACGCGATTCGCCGGCACCTAGGCGCAGCAGAGGTGTCGTTCAGCGTCCTGGTCGTCGACGATGCTTCGCCTGACGGCACCGGACAGCTGGCCGACGGGCTCGCCGCTGCTGACGGGCGCGTGCACGTTCTGCACCGCCGCGGCAAGGAGGGGCTGGCCCGCGCCTACCTGGCCGGCTTCGCATACGCGCTCGAGCACGGAGCCGACGTCGTCGTCCAGATGGACTGCGACGGATCTCACGATGCGGGGGCGCTCCCGCGCCTGCTGTCCGCACTCGACGATGGCGCCGACATCGCGATCGGCTCGCGCTACGTAGCCGGCGGATCTACGGACTGGACACCGAGCCGGCGGCTCATCTCCCGCGCCGGGTCAGCCTATGCCCGCACCGTCCTCGGCGTCGACATTCGCGATCTGACGGGCGGCTTCAAAGCGATCCGCGCCGACGTGCTGCGGAGCCTCGACCTGCCCGGCATCCAATGCAAGGGATTCGGCTTTCAGATCGAGACGACGTACCGCGCGCTGCGCCGTGGCTTTCGCGTGACCGAGGTGCCGATCCGTTTCGTGGACCGCACCATCGGGACGAGCAAGATGTCATGGCGGATCGCGCTTGAGGCGTTTCGCATCGTGCCGCGCCTGCGAGTGCAACCCGTTCGAGCCGCAACGGCCGGCGAGGGCGCCATGCGGATCCTGATGCTCACCCGCGGGGTTGCGCCGCTCGCCGCGGGTGCCGGTGGCGCGGAGCTCGCGGCTCACGAGCTTTCACGATCGCTGGTGAGCAACGGCCACCACGTGACGCTCGTCACCGACTTCGAGGAAAGCGACTTCGACGAGTTCCCCGGCCTGGCCGTCCAGCCGCTGGACTCGCGCCTGGTGCACGCCGCACACCGAGTGCCAGGCGCCTTCCCCAGCTGGCTGGCCCGGCATCTGGCCGGCAACGTTGCGGTGTTTCGGCGCGCTCGGCGGCTCGTGCAAGACGAGCGCTACGACATCGTGCACGCGCACGGCGCGCTGAGTGCTGCTCTGCTGGCCGGCGTCGTCGACGTACCGGTGATCTACACCGAGCACGATGCGCCGCCGTGGTTGTGTCGCTACCGCTCGCGGGTCGAGCGGGTCGTGCGGCACGCCGCATACCGGACGATCAACGCGTCGGCGTTCAGGCTCGTCGACCGCGTCGGGGCCACCTTCGCCGCGCTACGCGAGGACGCCATCCGCCGCTTTGGCCTCTCGCCGGAGAAGATCACCACGATCGCCAACGGCACCAACCTGAGCGTGTTCACCGCTCCGGAGATCACGCCCGCTGAGCGCTCGCTCGACGCTGCGCTACGGGACGGCGGACGCCCCGTGCCGTTCGAGGACTTTTGCCTGTTCGTCGGGCGTCTCGAGTCGCGCAAGGCGCCGGACCTGCTCCTGCAGGCGTTGGTCGAGGCGCCAGGCGCGAACTGCGTGTTCGTCGGAGACGGACCGATGCGGCCCGAGCTGGAGCGTCTGAGCGACGAGCTCGAGCTGCGCGACCGGGTGGCGTTCCTCGGTCACGTCCGCGCTGCCGACCTGCCCGCGCTCTACGCCCGAGCCCAGCTGCTGCTGTTGCCATCGGTGTCCGAGGCGATGCCGCTCGTCGTGCTCGAGGCTATGGCCTGCGGGACGCCGGTGCTGGCGTCCCGAATCGCCGGGCTGCCGACAGTCGTCCGCGACTACGACACTGGCGTGCTCGTCGACCCCGGCGATGTGGGCCAGATTGCGCTCGCGCTGCGCTTCCTGCTGCGCGACCGGGCGCTGCTGGCACACATGAGCGGCCAGGCGCGGCGGCTCGTGCACCAGCGGTTCATGTGGTCAGCGGTGGCGGCCGAGTACGAACGGATGTATCGCTCGCTGTGTCCCGCGCCCGCCACTCAAACACAAAACGCCAGGCTGGAGCTGCCACACGTCGCGCAGTTGCTGCACGCCGCCCCGGCGCTGCCGCCGGCCGCCGCCACGCCGCGGCCCCTGCGACTCCTTGGAGGAACACACGATGAATCCTGATCGCCCCACGGTGTGCGTCCTCGTGGACGCGTTCCGTCACGACTACTTGAAGCCCGATCTCGCCCCGAGGCTGTCGGCGCTCGCCGCGGCCGGCGCCTCGACGCGCTTGCGGCCGATTCTCGGCTACTCGGACGCGATCCGCGCCACCGTGTTCACCGGGGCCTATCCCGACGAGCACGGGTACTGGATGGAGTATTGCTACCGGCCGCAGGCGGCGCCGATGCGGCGCCTGGCCGCCCTGCGCGACCTCGACCGCATGCCCGTCGACCTGTTCCGCCGCAGCGTCAAATGGGGGTTGTCGCAGACGGCGGTGCGGCGAATCGCCGCGCGCGAGGGTTACGCCCACCTGTCGATGCGCCACTTCCCGTTCCGCTCGCTGACCGAGTTCGACTGGACGCTTCGCCAATCGATGTCGGCCGAGGGTGCGCTGGGGATGCCGACGCTGTTCGATCGGCTCACGCGAGCGGGCATTCCCTGGCGGTATCTCGACGCCGCGCGCGACCGGACGCGTCCGATGCTGCGCGCGATCGACTCACTGGCGCAGGACACGCGGTTCGCCTTCGTCTACCTGCATCACATCGACATGGCCTCGCATCTGCTCGGCGTGGAGAGCGCGCTGTTTCGCCGCGCCGTGCGGCACACAGACGCGCTGACTGGGGAGGTCGTCGACCGGCTGCGCGCCCGCCTGGGTGACGTGAACCTCGTTGTGTTCTCCGATCACGGCATGTCGCAGGTTCGGAAGACCGTTTCCTATCCGGACCTGTGGACGCAGCGGGGCTTCCCCGAGCGATTCTGCTTTGCGCTGGACGCGACGATGGTGCGCGTCTGGTTCCACGATGACGATGAAGCGCTGCGTGCCCAAGTGCGTGCCAGGATCGCGGCCGGGGCGCCCGGGCGTTGGCTGACCCGGCGCGAACTCGCCGAGCTGCATCTCGAGTTCGATCACCGCCTCTACGGCGACGAGGTGTACCTGCTCGAGCCGGGGGTGGCGATCTTCCCCAACTTCCACTCGATGCTGAACCCGCGCGCGATGCACGCGTATCACCCCGACGATCCCGACCAGCAGGGAATCTTCATCGCGCCGGCTGAAGAGCCGGTCGCAGGGCCGGTTGAACTCGTCGACGTGCATGATCTCTGTGCCCGCCTGGCCGGTCTGGAGCCGGCCCACGTGCCGCAGCGGTGGGCCGCCTGATGGCCGGGGCGGCCACGGTCGCCGGCGCGCAAGTCGTCGGCACGCCGGTCGCCTCGCGCGCGCGTGCGCGAAGCACTGCGCGAGGCGTTCTCCGCGGTGGCAGCTTCGTTCTCGCCGCCACGCTTTTGTGGCACCTATCGAACTTCGCCTCCAACGCCGTCGGCGCACGGGCCCTCGGCGCCGGCGGCTACGGCCAGCTGGCGGCGGTCGTCGCGCTGCTCTATGTCGTCAGCCCGCTTCTCTACGCGCTTCAGGCCACAGCCAGCGCCAGCGCGGCTCGCCTGCTTTCCGCAGGCAGACCCGGCGATATCCGCCCGCAGATGGCGCGGCAGGCCTGGAGCGCCGCCGCCTGGACCGCGTTGCTCGTGGGCCTGGCCGGCCTCGCCTCCGGCCTGATCGCGCATCTCCTGCGCCTGTCCTCGCCTCTGCCCGTCCTGCTGCTGCTGGCATCGATGCCGCTCGCCGCCGCCGTCAATGTGCAGCGCGGAGCGCTCCAGGGAATCGGCAGCTTCGGCCGCTACGCGACCTCCACGGCCGCTGAAGCAATCAGCAAGATCGCGCTGGTCGCCGCCGTGCTGCTCCTGTGGCCGAACGTGAACGGCGCTGTGCTGGCCACGGCGGCCGCGCTCGGGTGTGCCGCCATCGCCCATACGCGCCTCTTGCGTGTCCTGCCGGCGGCAGCACCCAGTGGGGGCCCGCTCGTGGGCGCCAAGCGTGACGGCGCTCTGACCCTCGGGTGCCTGGTCCTGCTGGCGGCGATGCTCTCGGCCGACGTCATCGCCGCGCGCCACGGGATGAGCTCGCACACGGCCGGTGTGTACGCGGCCATCTCCCTGGCCGGCAAGATCGTGTTCTTCGCCACCTCGGGGCTGACCTGGGTTCTGTTTCCCATGCTCAGCGCGCGCGACGAGCGTGGCGAAGACGGACGCAAGCTGCTGCTCGGTGGCCTCGCGGGCGTGGCTTTGGTGGCGTTTGTCGTAGCCGGCGTGGAGTGGTTGGCACCTTCGGTCGTGATCGTGCCGTTGACCGGGCACGGCTTCGAGGCGGCTGCGCCTTGGCTGGGGCCCGCGGCATGTGCGTTCGCCCCCTACGCGCTCACGTACGTCCTCGGCATGGGCCTGGCCGCGCGCCGCTCTCGCGCCGCGGTGTTGATTCTCGCCGCAGCCGCCGCCGGTCAGATCGGCGCGCTCGTCCTCGTCTCGCCGACCGTCGGGCATCTGCTCGCCGTCAACGCCGTCGCGTTCACGGCCGCGGCGGTCGGCCTGGCGATCGTCTGCTTGCGCCGGGGGGCGCGGTGACTCCCGCGGCGCAGCTGGGCGAGGCGGTGCGCGGGAGCATGGGCGAGCGGCCCGTGCTCCTCCTCGGCAGCCGCGCACTCGGCACCGCCCGCCCCGAGTCCGACCTCGATGCCTACGTTGTGCTGCCCGGCTGGCGCGTGCCATTCGCGCTGGCGCCCTTGAGAGCGCTGCGCGCTCGGCTCGAGAGCGAACTGGGGATCGCGGTTTCGCTGAATCCGCTCCCGGCTCGCCGGCTGCGGCCGCGGCCGGGCACGATGCTCCCGTTCAAGCTGCGTCGCGAAGCCGTCGTCGTGGCAGCGCCTTCCGGCTGGGAGCTCGGTCAGGTCGACGCGCCGCCGCGCGACACCGGGGCGTTTCGCTCCTATGCGATGACCGGCCTGCTGTTCTTGCTGACCGCGGCAGCGCCCGTGGCGGGTGGCTCTGAGCGTCTTGATCGGACCACCTCCCATCTCGTCGGCAAGGCGCTGCTCCACGCCGCCCAGCTCGAGCTCGCCCGCCGACGCGCCTGGGCAACCACCTTGCCCGAGGCCGTGAAGTCACTCGGAGAACCGTGGCCGCGCCTGATGTTCGCGCTTGATTCGCCGAGCGGTTGGATCGCGGCGCGCGACGCCCTCCTCCCCGACGCGGCCGCGCACGCCGAGACGCGGCGCGAAACCGCTCTGCGCTCTCTGCAGTGGGCTGCGCTGCGCACGCTGCGCGGCATCCCAACGCTGCCGCCCGTGCGCCGGCCGTCGCCGGCGGCCGCGCTGACGCGGGCCGCATGCGAGCTGGCCGCGGCGATCGCACCAGGTCACGTAGACCTCGCCGCCGTTGCCCGGGCGCGCCGTGCGCTGCCACCGCGGGTGCAGCGCTCGGTGGGGGAGAGTGAGGGTTGGCGCGGGGTGGCCCGGGCAATCGAGCTCGAGTGGCCCAACGCAAGCCCGTTGGCCGGGGTGTAGAGCGCCGGTGGGCTCGCGCGTGGACAGCCTGATCGTGTTTCGTGAGGCGGATCCGGCGAGCGGGGGACTGGGCATCGACATCGCCGACGTCGCTCAGGGACTGAGCGCGCGCGGTCACCGCGTCGAGGTCATGGCGATGCGTTCGCCCGACGGAAGCGCAGGAGACCTCGGGCCAGACGTCGTCATGCACGGCCTCGAGCCGTGGCTTCGCACTCGCGCCGGCGTCGCGTTCGGCCTCGCCGGGGGAACCCGTCGTGTGGTTCGCGCCCGCACGCCCCGCGTGCTTCACGTGTACTCGTGTCTGCCCGTGCACATGCACTGGACGGCGGCGCTGGCCGCGCATCGCGCGCGAGTGCCAGTTGTCTGGACGCCGATGCTGCACCCGGCGCGCACGGCGCTGTGGCGCAACCACGGGCTGGCCGGGCGCGCCATGACGCTATGGGATGCCTGCGCTCCCCGCGCCGCGCGGTGGGCCGACGCCGTCTGCGCGGCGACACGAGCCGAGGCGCAGCTGTTTGCAGGCATGGGGGCACGGCGCGTGGCGCTCGTCCCGCCCGCCGTGCATCCCGCGGCGCGTGTCTCGGCTTCCGAGGCTCAGGCGCTGCGTGAGCGCCTCGGCCTCCGTGATGCGCCGCTCGTGCTCTGCGTGGCCGGCCGTCCGGACCGGCGCAAGGGCCTCGACTACGCCGCTGCCGTAGTTACGGCGCTACGAGACCGCGTGCCTAACGCCGTGCTCGGCACGGTCGGTCTGGGGGACAACGTGCCGCTGGCACGAGTGGACGGCGTGCGGGCACTCGGGCGGCTGTCGCTTCGTGACCTGCGCCGGGCCTATCGCGCCGCTGACGTTGTATTCGTCCCGTCGCGCTACGAGGCGTTCTCCCGCGTGGTCGTCGAGGGCTGGCAGCAGGCGCGGCCCGTCGTCGTCAGCGATCGGGTCGCGCTGGCCGAGGAGGTTCAGCATGGCGGCGGGGCGGTCGTTCCGTTCGGAGATGTGGAGGCCGGCGCCGCAGCTCTCGAGCACTACCTGCGAGACCGCGACGAGGCGCAGCGCGCGGGCGAGTACGGCGCTGAGCTTGTAAGCGAGAGATATCTCGTCGGTTCGGCGCTCGACCGCCTCGAGCGGGTGTATGCCGAGGTGGCGCGGTGAGTGCCGAGTCAGGAGTGCTTGACCGCCCGGCCCTGTCGCGCCGAGGCGTGGCCGTGCCGGCCGCGCTGCGACGCGTCCTGCGCTGGCCCCACCTTCCCGGCCTGAGTCTCCAGGTGGCCCTGGCCGCCTGGTTGTGTCGCGGTTTCGTCGGGTCGGCGATTCCGGCCGGCACCGACACGCTCGGCTTCGTCGCCCGGGCCGCCTCCAACGCGCGCGCCGACACGTGGCTCTCAGCCTGGAGTCCGGAGTCGTTTGGCGCGCCCCGGACCGTGACGCTCGAGAGCCTGCTCGGCCTCCTCACGAAGCTGACCGGAGATCCGGTCACCACCGTCAAGCTGTTCATGCTGGCCACGCTTGTCCTGTCCGGCGTCGGGACCTACTGGCTCACCTGGCGCTGGTACCACCGGCGCCTCGCCGCCGCAGTGGCCGGGCTTCTGTACATGGGCAGCCAGATCTCGCTCGCGCAGACTGCCAGCGGTCATCTCAATGTGTGCGTCGTGCTGGCGCTGGCGCCGCTCGTCATCGGACTGACCGTTGCCGGGGTGGAGCGCTTCTCGGTGTGGCGCGCAGTCGGGCTCGGCGTCGCGCTGGCGCTGCTCATCCTGGCCCGGCCTGACATGGCGCTGTACGTGGTGCCGCTGGCTGCTCTGTACGTGCCGATCCGCGGACTGGTCGAGCGTCGCTTCTGGCACTCGATGCGAAACGGGCTGCTCACGGCGTCTGTGGGGCTTACCGTGGCCATCGGCCTGTCGCTCTACGAGGTCGTGCCGATGCTCGGCGGCATCCATGCACAGTGGGTCTCGAGCGGCGGCCTGTTCAACCTCCAGGAGTTCCAGGCGCGCAGCGTTCCCGCGCTCGCCTCGCTGCTCGGCTTTGCCCGGGAGATCGGCTATCTGGCCTTCACGGGGCGGCAGACGTGGACGTCGCATCCGTGGATCGGCTTCGGCGCCTATGCCGCGCTCGCCGCCATCCCGGTGGCGGCTGCATGGGCGGTCCTGGCCTGGCGGCGCGACGCGCGGACCCTCTACCTGTTGACCTGCGCCGTTTTGGCCGCTTTTGCCGCCAAGGGGATGTACGGGCCCCTCGGCGAGCCCTACAAGTGGGCGGCCCAGCACGTGCCGCTGTTCGGCAATCTCCGCGACCCGAACCGTTGGCTGATCGTCGGATCGCTCGCCGTTGCCGTGCTCGCCGGAGTCGCCGCCGCGCGCCTGCCCGAGCTTCTGCGCTGGCTCGACGCCACGCGCCCGGCCCGGCTCTTGGTCGTCGGCGCCGCCGTCTGCATGGTCGCGCTGCCGAATGCGCCAACGATCCTGCCCGGGTTTGCCACATGGCGCCCGACTGAGGCGCAGAGCGAGCTGCTGGACGCGGCCGCCGCCGCGGGCCGCTCCCCGCTCGCCACCGTGCCATTCGACCAGACCCGCCGGTTCATGACCGTCGGTAGCTATCAGGGCTGGGAGCACGACCTCGGCGCCGAGAGCTCGCTGTGGACGGGCCGTCCCGCCCTGGCCGATGGCGGCTGGAGCCCGTCCGCGGCGAGCACGATCGCCTACCTGAACACGCTGCTGGGCCGCCGGGATCCTGCCTTTACGCCGCTGCTCTCGGCGCTCGGCGTGAGTGACGTTCTTTCCTTTGACTACGCGCCCACGGCGCCCCATCTCGTCAACCCGGCCGATCCGCTGTATCAGCAGCAGGCGATCGCGACGCTGCACGGTTTGGCCGCGATCCGCCGGACCGCGGCCGGATCGTTGCTGCGCGTGCCGGCGGCGGCGCCGGTCGTCTCGGCGCGACCGCTGCGCGCCGTCGTCCTCGGCGGCCGCTCCGGGCTCCGAGCACTTGTTCGCCTACACGGGCTCCTCCCGGCCGACTGGACCGCGGAGGACGCCGCCGATCTGATTACGCGCGGGGGAGTGGCCGGTCTGGCCGCAGCAATCCGGGGCGCGGACCTCGTAATGGTTGCCGATGCGGCGCCTCAGGAAGTCGCCATCACCGCTGCGCCGCCCCTCGCCCAGCTGCCGGGCATCTCGAGCGATGCCGACCGCGCACGAGCCACCGAGACGTTGCCCCCGGACGTGGCAACACGCGTCGGCGCCGCTCTCGATGAGTCCGCTGCGCCACCGCTCGGTGGCGCGCCGAGCTCGCGCACATCGTTCGTGGTGCACTCCGCCCAGCCGCAGGCCGAGCTTTGGGCCCAGGTGCGAGCCGTGCCCAACGCGGCCACGCTGCGCTTCACGCTCGACGGCCGACCGCTCGGTGCGCTGACACCCGTCGCGCCTGCCGCCGCTGGTTTCTCGTGGGTCCGGATCGGCACGGCAGGGCTGACCGCTGGCGGCCATCGGCTCGGCGTGAGCGCCGCCCCGTCGCCGTACGGCAGCGAGTACGAGATCAATGACGTTCGGTTGCTGGCGGCCGCGAACCGGCGGCAGGCTCAGCAGGCGCTCACCGCGGCTCTCGGCGCGGTGGCCGGACGCACGGCGTACGCCGCTGATCTCGCCGACGCCCTGCGCACGGCGAACCGGGCGCAGTTCGCTCCCGGGGTCGCGGTCGGGGGCGGCGCCGGCTACTGGAAGGCGCTCGAACCGGACCGATCCTCGCTTGGAGCAGGGGCGGGCGGGGTGTCACTCACCTTTCGTTCTGGACGCCGCTACCACGCGCTCCTGGCGCACTATTTCCGCACGCCGCGCAACTGGGCCTCCCACGCCTACGCCTTCCTGCGCGTCCGCGGACAGGCCAGCGGTGCCGTGTTTCGCATCCTGCTCGACGGCGACGCCCATCACCGCTATACGAATCAGCTCGTTTGGACCGACCGGGATGCGGGATGGCGCTGGCTGGCGCTTCCCCTGTTCGCCAATCCCGGCGTGGCCCGCCATGTGGTGTCGGTCCGAATCGCGGCCGACGACAACGCGCACTCGGGTCGGCTCGAGCTCGGGGCGCTCTCGCTGTCACCAGCGCTCAACACGGTCGCCGTGCATCTCCCGATTCCGGTGGACGCCGCCGCGCGAGCAGAGTTCGTCGACCAGCCGCATCTTGGCCGAGGTCACGGCCGCTTGACTGGCGCCGCCCGTCTCATACCCGAGTCAGGCGGGGTCGCCATGCACATCCCGCTGAACACCCTCGGCGCCCACTATCTGGTCCTCGCCCCGCCACGCGGCGGCGTGCCGCGCTCGGCTGGCCCCAGCCTGACCTGGGTGCGCTACGGCGCGGACCGTGTGACGTTCACAGCGCACGCGAGCCGCGCGTTCACGCTCGTCCTCGACCGCAGCCAGGATCCGCATTGGCGGCTGTCAGGAGTTCGGGGCGCCCAGCCGGTGCGCAGCTGGGGAACGCTTCAGGCCTGGCGGCTTCCCGCCGGCAGCTACCGGGGCACGATCTCGTATCCCGGTGACCGCCTGGTCCAACTGGGTGCCGTCGCCAGCATCGTGTTTGCCGCGCTCGTCGCGCTGGCGCTGCTGTTCTGGCCACGCCGCAAACCGGCGACAGTCACTGATTCCCCTCAGCCCCCGGACGGCGACGAAGCCATGAACGAGCACGGGCCGTCGCGCGTCCCGTGGTCCGACTGGACGTGGCGCGCTCCCTGGCTCGTCGCTCTTGCCCTGCTCATCCCGATCCCGTTTGCTATCTCCCACGGCCCCGGCCACGCCGGCAACGCGCTCGCCGTGGCCGCTACAGCAGCGATGGCGATCGCCGTTGCCGCCGCTGCCCTCTGCAGTCGACGCCGATGCGACGACCCCGATTCCTGATCGCCGGCTACGGCGCGCTCGCAGCCGCAGTGGCCGGGCCTTTGCTCGCCGCCGGGTTGATCCTCGCCGTCGACGCGGCGCCGGTCCCGCGAGCGCACCTCGATCCCTCTTACTGGGGCCTCGGCCAGGGTACCCACGAAGGCACGTTGGCCCGCCTGCCGCTCGACGCGCTGCTTGCCGGGCTCGGATGGCTCACGTCGGTGGCCTTCGCGCAGAAGCTCGTGCTGCTCGCCGCGATCATGCTCGCCGGCCTCGGGATGCACCGGCTCGTCGAGGTGCGACACCCGGCCGCGCGGCTGTTCGCGGGACTGCTCTACGCAGTGAACCCGTTCGTGTACGAGCGCATCTGGACCGGTCAGCTCTACCTCCTGCTCGGGTACGCGCTGTTGCCGTGGGCCTTCGCCGCGTTCCGCGGGCTCATCCGGCGCGACTCGGCGACCGTGTGGCGGTTTGTCGCCTTGGGCCTGATCACCGGCATCGCCAGCGCACACATGGCGCTACTGCTGGCCTTGCTATGTGGATTTGTCTTGCTTGCCGCGGGCGCGGGCGGCTCGGCTCCGAGCCTCGGCCTGCGACGCGGCTGGCTCGCCCTCGGTCTCGCCGCCGTGGCCTCGGCATGGTGGCTGCTCCCGACCCCCGGGGTGAGCGCGCTGTGGAGTCACGTCGGCCATACACAGCTGTCGCTCTACGCCTCGGTCGGCGATCCCCACTGGGGCCTGATTCCGACACTCGCTGCCCTCTCGGGATATTGGAACGACGCCACGCCCGCGGTGTCGCATGTTCCGGGCTGGCCCGCTCTGACGTTGACGCTGTTCATGCTGTGCGCCGGCGGCGCCTGGCTGCGCCGGCGCGATCGTGTCGTCTGGGGTGTCCTTGCCGCCGGACTCGCCGGATTCGTGCTGGCGTTGGGCTACGCGTGGGGCCCGACGCGAGCGCCGTTCGCCTGGCTGCTCGCGCACGTGCCGCCGCTGCGCTCGTTCCGCGAGTCGGGCAAGGGGCTGGCGCTCGTCGCTTTCGCCTATGCCTATGCCGGCTCCGTCGCCGTCGATGACCTGGTCGAGCACGTAAGCGTTCGCCGCCGCTCGCGCTTTGCCGTGGCCGCGCTGTTGCTGGCCGTGCCGCTAGTGCTCGGTGCGCGGCAGTTGTGGGGGGAGTGGGGGCAGCTCCACACCTCGCGCTATCCGAGCGCTTGGGCACGGGCTAACAGCTACCTCGATCGCGTCGGCCAGGGATCGCGCACGCTCGTGCTCCCATTCCACGGCTATTTCGCACTGACCTTCGCGCATCACCGCCTGGTCGCCAATCCCGCCGCGAGCTACTTCGGCGCTCCCACGCTGGTGGGTCGCTCCGTCGGCGGACCCGAGGACCAGACCGACCCTGAGCAGACCGCAGTGCAGCAACTCCTGGCCAGTCCGGCGACGCGGGGCGACTTCACCGCCTGCCTGGCCGCGCTGGGCGTCGGGCGCATCCTCGTCCTGCACCAGGCCGACTGGCAGTCCTACGGTGACCTGGCCCGGCGCCCCGGGATCGCGGTCGAGCGCAGCTGGCCGGGGGTCACGCTTTACCGCTCCGACCGCCCGGCGTCGCTCGTCATGGCGCGGACCGCCGCCGGCCACGGCTGCCGCGACTGGACGCCGGTCCCAGCCCGCCGCGCCGGGCCGTTCAGGGTTCGGTTGCTGGCGCCCGCGCCGGCGGGGGTGGCGATGCGCGTAGAGATGCCGGACGCGGCGCGGTGGCAGCCAAGTGGCTCTGGCGCGTTCCGCTACGCGGGCTGGAGCACGTATCGGCGCAACTACATCGTCGGGGCCGCGCTCCTGCTTCTCGTTGTGCTCGCGTGCGCATGGCCGCTACGCAGGCGCGGCCTGACGCGACTCCGTCAGCCGCCGATGATGCAGTCAAAATGCGCGGCGCCGGAGCGCGCTGAGCCGGAGCGCCCAGAGCCGGAACGCCAGCCGCCCGTCACCGTCGGATAGCCCTGCCGATCGCTTTAGTCGCCGAGCCGCTTTATCGCCTCGAGCTCGTCGACCGCGATCAGGTCCTTCTCACGCCCGGCGGCCGTCTTCATCGCAATCAGGTCGTCGATCGAGGCAACGAGAACTGAGAACCCGTCGAGGTCGAAGCGATCGGCATTACGTCGGAGCGCCTCGTAGTCCGGACTTCCAGCCGGGCGGGTCAGGACGTCGAGTTCGCCAAGTTCGGTCACCATCGTGAGGACTTCGATCCGTCGCAGCGTGTCAGCGTCCGGCACGAACGGGACGTCGTCATCGAGCCCCTTGAGCCGAGCATGTAGCTCTTGGAGCACATCTCCGAGACCACGGAGGTTGCCGGCGTCTGAGGCGAAGCAGATGTCTAGGTCGAACGTGTTCTGTGGCGAGCCGTGTAGCACCGCGGCGATTCCGCCGATGACGACGAAGTCGACGCCGCGTGCGGTCAGCCGGCGAAGGATCTCGTCGGCCCTGAGCGGCGGCCGCCGGCCTACCGTCACGGTTTCCGCTTCCGAGCGGTGAGGCGCAGACGCTCGAGGTTGTCGTGTGAGCTTTGGAACGTCCTCAAACGCTCCGCCGGGGTGAGGGCGAGGCGTTCGAAGAGCTGACCCTCGTCCACCGGCACCGCACGTCGCTTGGTTAGTTGGATGTCGTGGCCGGTGGCCCGGAGCGCGCGGACCAGCGTGTCCCAGGTCGGATTCGCGCCCGGGCTCTCGAGGCGAGCGATGATCGGTTGGGAGACGCGAAGGCGAGCCGCCAGGGCAGCCTGCGTGAGCCCGGCGTCTAAGCGGGCTTGCCGAAGCATTCGCGACGCGCTCATATAGCAAGTATGCCATATAGCGAATATGATATAAGAACAACGTTTGGGCAGGCGATGTAATCGTCGCGGCGCGTCGGCTCGTGCCACGGATCGGTTAGCGTGGCCGTGCATTGCACTGGGGTGGTGAGGAGGAGCGAGCATGGATTCCAAGGCGATCGACCAGGTCGAGTTCCGCGAGGCGCAGCACAAACACTGGGACTCTGCTGCGGTGGGATGGAAGGAGTGGAGCGAGTTCAATGACAGCGCAGACCGGCATATCAGCGAGCGGCTGGTCGAGCTCGCTGACGTGCGGTCGGGAAGCCGGGTCTTGGACGTCGCCGCCGGCTATGGCGAGCCGGCGCTAACGGCCGCGCGTAATGCCGGCCCGGAAGGCCGCGTTGTGGCCACGGACATCTCCGCCGAGATGCTCGCGTTCGGGCGTGAACGCGCGGCGGCGGCCGGCTTGGGCAACGTCGAGTTCATCGAGTCCGACGCCTCCAGTCTCGAGTTTCCGCACGAGAGCTTCGACGCCGCCGTCTCGCGCTGGGGAATCATCTTCGAGCCTGACGCGGAGGCCGCCGCGGCGCGCATCCGAGGCTTCCTCAAGCCGGGCGTGCGGATTGCGATCAGCGCATGGGGCGAGCCCGATCAGGTCCCCTTCCTCTCGATTCCGATGAGAACGACGATGGAGCGGCTGGACGTGCCCCCGCCCCGGGCCGGAACGCCCGGGATCTTCTCGCGGCCCACCCGCTCTTCAATCGGCCGGTTGCTCGAAGGCGGCGGGTTCTCCGAGGTCATCGTTGAGCAAGACGAGGTCACCTTCGAGTTCGACTCCCCGGAGCACTTCACCGCCTACATCAGGGCGATCTCCGCCCCGATCCGGGCGATGATCGAGCAGCACGCAGGCGAGGCCCAGGAAGAGGCC
>JBJMLD010000240.1:0-26764 GCA_045805545.1 Solirubrobacteraceae bacterium
ACGCGATAGTGGTCGACGTAGCGGCCGCAGGCATGCTGCAGCGGGATCGTGGTCTCGCGGACGTGCGCCGCCACCGGCGTGAACGTGCGTGGCCCTGGCCTCGACGCGACGCTGCCGGCGGTGCTCGAGCCGCTCGGTCCGTACTGGTCGGCCGGGACGATCCGGGTCAAACGGAGCGGACATGCGCGGATCGTGGTCACGTTTCGCCGGCTGCCTATGCTTGGCCGCCTCCTCGGTGCGCAAGGCCTGACGCGGGCGCCAGCCCCGACGGGCCTGAAAGCGGTTGGACGGGTCACAGCGATGCCGGCGCACGTCCGCGAGACCACGATCCCGCTGCAGCATGCCTGCGGCCGCTACGTCGACCACTATCGCGTGGGTTAATCACGCCGCAACTTCTTTCGCGTCGCGGGTATAGAAGGGGCGTCCACCTTCTAGGGAGTTAGGGATGAACCGTACGCTGAAGCTGCTTCTCGGGCTGCTCGCGGTCTCCGCAACGCTCGCGGGCGTTGCCGTAGCCGCCGCCTCCCCGTCCGCCTCCACGGGATCCGCCACGTCGGTCAAGACGACCTCCGCGGTCCTCAACGGCACGATCAATCCCAACGGAGCCGCGACCACCTACCGCTTCGAATATGGCCTGACGACCGGCTATGGATCGTCGACCTCGATCAAATCAGCCGGCAGCGGGACGAAGTCCGTCGCCGTTGCCCGCACCGTGTCAGGGCTGATCCCGGGCACGACCTACCACTACCGGCTCGACGCGCTGAGCAAGAACGGCGCCACGATCGCGGCCGACCGCCAGTTCAAGACGAAGGGCAACCCGCCCCCCGGCGCGTCGACTGGTCCGGTCGTCCAGATCAGTTCCAACTCAGCCACCGTCGCGGGGGTGATCAACCCCAATCACGAGACCACGAACTGGTCGGTCCAGTACGGACTGACTACGGCATACGGCTTCCAGACGGCGAGCCAAACGGTTGCGGCCGGCTCAAAGCCCGTCCTCGTCGCCGTCCAGCTCCAGGGCCTGGCGCAGTTCACGCTGTTCCATTATCGCCTGGTTGCCCGGCACGGGACCTCGGTGATCCAGGCCGGCCTCGATCAGACATTCCTGACCTATCCGTCGCCACGCTTCGTACCCCGACTGTCGGCCGGCACGGCGCCCAGCCGAGCGGTGGCCTCGCCGTTCACGTTCACGACGTCCGGTCGCCTTACAGGAGCGCGGCAGGTCCCGCCAGGCCAGGGCTGCACCTCGTCGGTCACGGTCCAGTTCTTCCGTGGCCACCGACGGGTCTCCTCACACGTGGTTCCGATCACGCCGGATTGCCGGTACTCCTCCACCGTGACGTTCCATCACAGCAGGGGCAGCGGTCGCGTCCACCTGACGGTGAAGGTCCACTACCAGGGGAGCGGCTACCTGGCTCCGGTCGACGCCCGACGCGGATCCGCGACGATCGGGTAGGCGCGGCTAGCTGGCGGCTGGTCGGTCGCGCAGGCGCACGACCAGCCGCAGGCCCGACCACACGTCGTCGATCGCGCAAACCTTGTTGTCCACGAGCCCGGCCGCCAGGCCGAGCTCGCGGACGACGTTCTCGGTCACGTCGCTGGGCACGCCTGAAGCAGATTTCGGCCACGCGATCCACAGCCCGCCGGCCGGGTCGAGTGCGCGCTTCAAGGCCGGCATCCGGCGCTCTAATTCGGCGCGGTCAACAAAAAACGCCGTGATCACGTCGAACGAACCCCGGAGCTGACGACGGACGGCCACGTCGCCCGGCAGGCCGCCGAGCGTCTGGTCAAACCCGTCGGGCGCACCGATCAGCCCGAGCCGGGCGCCCGGCTTGATCCCGAGCTTGCGCGGTAGCGGGGTGCCCGAGTAGCCGGTCACGTTTCTATCGGCGCTGGGGGAAGCGACCCTCATCGCAAATGCTGTAGGTCATGTGGTTTGGTGCTTGGAGTCGCAGATCAGGTAGCGCGAACGTCGTCTTGCCGTCGCCTCCGTACGTCGTGCCGAGAAGCGCGAAAAGCGCTTGGTGCTTTTGGATGTGCAAGAGCTGCCCGTCGGCCGGTAGGCCGTCGGCGTTGTGGATCGGGCTGGCGCTCAGGAGCACTTGGCCTAACGTGCATTCTGCGCCATTGCTGGCCTTGGCCCCTCCCGTGTGGTGGCCAAACGCTGCGAACGCTGCACCCGAATTCCAGTGCAGCGGTTCCTCGCCGGTCTGGCATATCCCGCCGGCGCTCGGGTCAATTACTCGGAGGGCACCGTCGGCGGCGTGGCAGGCGTGGATCGTGCCGTTGGCACCGGGGATCGTCGCGGACGCGACACCTCCGACCGCGATCACGAGCGCGAGGATCGAAATGACCAGCGCCGGCGACGGCCGGTGTGCTCGAAGGTGGTGCATTGAACCTCCAGTTCCGGAGCGGTGGCAGGCAACAGTGGCTCCGGCTCGCCCCTCGTTCAGATGAGATCAAACCCGACCACGCGAGTCCCCTCGTGGCAGGCTCTCCGTATCCGGCATGTCGAGGTTACGCCTTGGAGTTGCGTCACGACGGATTTATTTTCACTGTGGCGAGCCGACCGCCGCAGGGCTCACGCCAGCACCGCCCGCCCCGCCACGTCGGCGATCACCTTCGATAGCTGACTGCCCTGCCAGGCGATCGGCGAGCGGCCCGGCTCATCGGTGACGAGCCGCGCGCCCGGGATCACGGCCGCGTATTCCTCCCCCACCGCGAATGGATGCTCGGGATCTGGCTCATCCGCACTCGCCACCACCGTCACGGGGGCGGAGATCGCAGCGAGATCAGAAACGGAGCCGAACGGCCGCGACCGCGGCACGGCCTGCAGGGCGTCGGCGACAGCCGACGGGTGCTCGTGCAGGGCCAGTCGCTGGCGGATCACCTGGATCACGGTGTCGCGCCAGGCTTCGGGCACGCGCGGCGTGCCGTATGCGGAGACGAATCCCTCGACACCGCCGTGGCGCAGTCCCTCGGCGAGTGCGTCCCAGCGGGCCAGCTCCGAAGCGCTTGCCGCGTCTCCCAGATACGCCGGCGTTATGACGACCATTCCCGCCACCCGCTCGGGCGCGCGCAGGGCGAACGACAGCAGCGTGTGCGCACCCATCGAAGCGCCGGCCAAGACCGCGCGGTCGATCCCGAGCTGATCGAGGACCGCTTCGAGGTCGCTGCACAGCTCCTCGTAGCGGTACCCATCCGGGTCGTCGGCCGGCGAGGAACGGCCGTGTCCGCGCGCGTCGTAGGCGATCACACGGTGTCCGGAGCGCTCGAGCGCCTTGGACCCCATGACGACGTAGCGACGGGTGGCGGTGAGTCCATGCAGGAGCACAACCGGTGTCCCCTCCCCCGCCTCAGAACCCGAAAGCGTCACGTCCGCGCGGGTGATGGAAAAGTCGGCCATCGCCGTTTTCTACCATCAGGGTATGGACGTAACCGAGAGCAACTTCCAGACCGCGGTCATTGAGCGCTCGCACACGGTCCCGGTCGTCGTCGATTTCTGGGCCGAGTGGTGCGGTCCATGCCGTCAGCTCACGCCGCTGCTCGAGAAGGCGGTGGCGGCGCGCGCGGGCCAAGTCGAGCTGGCAAAGGTCGACACCGACGCCAACCCGATGCTGTCGCGCAGCTTCCGGATCCAGGGCATTCCGGCGGTCAAGGCATTCAAGGACGGCAAGGTCGTATCCGAGTTCGTGGGCGCGCAGTCGCCGACGGTCGTCGAGCGGTTCCTCGACGCGCTCGTCCCCTCCGAGGCCGATGCGCTGGTCGAGCAGGGCGACGAGGAGTCGCTCAAGCGCGCCGTGGAGCTCGAGCCGACTCGTGCCGACGCGGCGGTTCCGCTGGCCCGACTGCACCTTCAGCGTGGCGAAACCGAGGAAGCGCAGCAGATCCTGGCTCGAGTGCCCGGCAGCTTCGCCGCCGAGGGCCTGACGAGCCGAATCAAGCTCGAGCAGGCAGCGGCCAGCGATGACGGGCCACAGCTGCCCGGCCTGTCCGACGGGTTTGCCGCGCTCGACGCCGGCGATCAGGAGCGGGCGCTCGATCTGCTGATCGGCTCGCTGTCCGACGCCGACGGCTACAAGGACGACATTCGCCGCGTCGTGGTCGGGATCCTGGACGAGCTCGGCGTCGACAATCCGCTGGCGCGCGATGCGCGTCGCCGGCTCGCCTCGGCGCTCTACTAATCGAGGCCGATCACACCGACAGGGCCAACTGGCCCTCGTCGGGGCTGCGCGCGGGCTCGAGCCCCGCCACGCGAACGCCGAGCAGGCGCACGGGGCGCTGCGCTTTGAAGCGCCGCAGCAGCTCGAGCGCGATCGGCCCGACGCGGTCGGCCGAGCTCACCGGATCCGAGACCGTGCGCGCGCGGGTGTGCGTCGAGAAGTCGTCGAGCCGGATCTTGATGCCGATCGTCCGCCCGCAGCGCTGCTGATCGGACAGCGCCTTACACAGCTGCGCGACGAGTCCGTCCAGGATCTCCTCCAGTCGCCCCGGATCGCTGATGTCCTGATCGAACGTCGTCTCGCGCGACTCGGAGATGACCTTGCGCTCCTCGGTCACCGGCGAGTCGTCCTCGAAGCGCGCTCGGCGCTGAAGCTCGCCGGCAAACCGAGCCCCGAAACGCGACGCCAGCTCGACGGCTGACGCGGCCGAAAGCTTGCCTAGTGTGTCGATCCCAAGTGCCCGCAACCGCTCCTGGGTCTTGGGTCCGATCCCCGGCACCAGCCCGCAGGGCGACGCGGCGAAGCGCGCCTCCGCCTCGGCGCGCCCCAGTACGACGAAGCCGCGCGGCTTCTCGGCGTCCGAAGCCACTTTGGCCACGAGCTTGTTGGGCCCGATCCCGATCGAGCAGCCCAGCCCGGTGGCGCGCTCGATCTCGGTCGCGATCCGGCGCATCGCCGCATGCGGCGCGGGAAGTCCGGTCAGCTCCAGGTAGGCCTCGTCGAGACCGACTACCTCGACGATCTCCACGTGCGAGCGGACGATCGCCATGACGTCGCGCGAGACCGAGCGGTAGTAGCTGAAGTCGGGCGGGAGGAAGACGGCCTGCGGGCACAGCCGGCGCGCGCGCGAAGCTGGGATTGCCGAGCCAACGCCGAAGCGGCGTGCCTCATACGAGGCGGTGGTGACGACTGCGCGCGGTCCGGTCCCCGCCACTACGACTGGCAATCCGCGCAGCGAGGGCCGCCGGCGCAGCTCGACCGACACGTAGAACGCGTCCATGTCGAGATGAGCCACGCAGCGCTCGCTCACGCCTTTGGACAGTAAGCGACCGGCCAGACAGCCCGGGCAGGCGTCCGGCCGGTCGCGAACAGCTTTCGCAACGGCTACTGCGAGGACCAGACGGTGCCGACGCCTCCGAACCCGAGCGCGGCGGCGGTGTTCTGGTTGAGGTCCCACTCACGGCCGCCGACGTACGGGCCGCGGTCCTCGACCGTGGCCGTGACGCTCCGGCCGCCGTAGCGGAAGGTGACCTTGGTGCCGCACGGCAGCGACTTGTTGGCCACGCCGTAGTAGGCATGGAAACCACACGCCGTGGCTCCGCCGTCGGTGAACCACGAGGCCAGGCTGGGACGGAACACCGTCACGTGCCCGGCACGTGCCCAGGCTCCGACGTTGCGCCCGTCGCCGCTGAACTGGACGTGCAGCCACTGCTGTCCGGTCCCGCTCGGCGTGTAGCGCAGGTCAAAGCGACCGTGTCGGCTGGTGCGGGCCGCACTCAGCGCGTGCCAGCGGCGGCCGCTGCCGCCCACCAGCACCACGCGCCGGCCGCCGGCGGCAGGCAGCAGCTTGCCGCGGACATGCACCGGCTGACCGCCGAGCACGCTGAACTCGTGCGTCGCGACGCTGAAGCGCGCGGCGACGGACACGCGCTGGGCCGGACTGGGTGCAATCGCCGCCCCACCGGCAGTCGGAGTCACGCTACGCGGCGTCACGGGCGATCCCGTGCCGACGACGCGCAGCAGCCCCGAGCGCTCGAGCGTGGGAGCGAAGCGGAACTGGCCTTTGCGGCCAACCGTGGTTCTCGCAAGTGCGCGCCAGGCGCCATGCGGAACGGCGAATTGGAGCGCCAGGGCCTGCCCCGCCGCGTTCGGCGCGGTGGTTCCACTGACCCTCACCGCGCGCCCGAAGGAGACGTGGTGATGGTCGAGCTTGATCTTCGTGGGTGCGCTCTGAGCATTAGCTTGCCCGACGGTGAGCGCGACCGCCGAACCGGGAATTGCCAGCATCAACGCGCCTACGCCCGCCTGCAGCGGGCGCGACTTGCGCAGCATCTGCATAGGCCTCAAGTCGAGGACCTCCTATTGATCTTCGACCGGGCGCCTACGGGGTTAGCTGACGGGCTCGCGGCCTCGGTCCTCGTGCTTCTTTCTCATGCACGAGAGCCGTAGTCGCTACAACTGCCGCCGGACGATGCCGGGCAGTCGATTCGCCCCGGCCGGGTGGTGATGCAGATACCCGGCAATGGGTCCCCCGTTCACCCCCGCACCGGGCAGGGGTGACTCGGCAGGTCGAATACGACCTCGGCAGGCTGGCAAACCAGAAGCCCGCGCAGTGTGATCCCCGTCACACACGTTGGGAACGAACCTGGGGCTACGAGTGCCGAGGTTCCGCCGCCCTGCAAGAATCCAGGCGTGGCCAATCCGGACCGGCTCACCGGCCTTGATAGCTCGTTCCTGCATCTGGAGCGCGACTCCGCGCACATGCACGTGGCCGGCTGCGCTGTGTTCGAAGGACATGCGCCGGCCTACGACGAGCTCGTCGAGGAGATCCTCGCGCGCCTGCATCTCGTCCCGCGTTACCGCCAGCGGCTGGCGTTCGTGCCGCTCGAGCAAGGCCGACCGGTGTGGGTCGACGACCCTCATTTCAACATCACCTACCACGTGCGCCATACGGCGCTGCCGCGACCCGGCGGCGATCGCGAGCTCAAGCGCCTGGCTGGTCGCGTGTTCTCGCAGGCGCTCGATCGCAGCCGCCCGCTATGGGAGCTGTGGCTGGTCGAAGGCCTGTCCGGCAACCGCTTCGCGCTGCTGACCAAGACCCACCACGCATTGGTGGACGGCGTCTCCGGCGTCGACATCGCCACCGTGCTGTTCGACGCCTCGCCGGATCCGTTGCCCGTCGCGCCGCCCGACCAGGAGTGGGTTCCCCGTCCTTTGCCGACATCCACTCAGCTGCTCGCCGACGCGCTGCTCGAGCGCGCCACCGTGCCCGGGGAGATCGTTCGTGGCGTCCGGGCCGCGCTGCGCGGGCCCCGCCACGTGGCCGAGGGTATGGGCAAGGCGCTGGTCGGCGTCGGTGCGATGACGCGAGCCGGCCTGAACGCTGCACCAGCGAGCCCTTTCAACGTCCGCATCGGTCCCCACCGCCGCTTCACGTGGGTGCGCGGGGACCTGAGCCAGTTCAAGGCGATCAAGAACTCGCTCGGCGGCACGGTCAACGACGTCGTTCTGGCCGTCGTGTCCGGAGCGCTGGGGCGCTACATGCGCCTGCATGGTCAGCCCACCGAGGACGTCGAGCTCAAGGCGATGGTGCCGGTCTCCGTCCGCGCCGACGTGCAACGTGGTGCGCTGGGCAACCGCGTGGCCGCGATGTGGGCGCCGCTGCCCGTCGGGATCACGGATCCGGCTGAGCGGCTCGGCGCGATACGAGCCTCGATGGAAGGACTCAAGGAGTCGGGCCAGGCCGTGGGAGCCCAGATGCTGACCGAGCTGTCCGGGTTCGCGCCGCCGACGATCATGGCCCAGGCGGCTCGGCTCCAAGCGCGTCAGCGCCTCTTCAACCTGGTCGTTACCAACGTGCCGGGGCCACAGTTCCCGCTGTACATGCTGGGACGCGAGCTGTCCGCGATCTACCCGATGGTGCCGCTGGCCGAGAACACGGCCCTCGGCATCGCGATCATGAGCTACAACGGCCAGCTCAACTTCGGCCTCACGGCCGACTACGACGCGCTGGCCGACGTCGAGACGCTGGCCGACGAGCTGCGCTCGGCGATCGATGAGCTCGCGGCCTGCGCCGGCCCGAGCGCTCTCGGCTCGACGGCGCGCCGCCGTGCCGGCCGACCGCGTACGGTTCGCGCGGTCGAGTGAAGCAAGCGACGACGGCGCTCGAGCGCGTCGCAATCGGACTCGCCTCACTGGTGCTGTCGATCGGGCTGATCGCGATCCTGTCCGGCTTCTTCCAGAGTCACGATCCGGCTGGCGTCAACGGCACGTCTGGCCCGGCCGGGCAGCAGTTCGCCGATCTCGGCCACACCCACTTGCGAGTGGATGAGCTGCGCCCACCGTACAACTCCGATCCGCCCACGAGCGGCGCTCACGTGCCCGTGCGGGTGACGCGCGACCGTTCGCACCTGAGCAACGACCAGCTGCTCCAGGCACTCGAGGTCGGCGATGTCGTGATCGCCTACGGCAGCCGCCAGCCTCCAGTCGGCCTGCCGAAGCTGGCGCGGACGGTGGCGGGTCCGTTCACGCCGACGCTGGCGGCAGCCGGCCAGGCGGTGATCCTCTGGCCGCGCCGGGGCACGAACGGGTTGATGGGCCTGGCCTGGACGCGGATGCTGCAGGTGCGGACGCCGGGGTCGCTGCTGCAGTCATTCGCAGAGCGCTGGCTCGGGCGGGGCGCGCCCGGGCACTCAACTACGGCCCCCTAGGAACCCATCTGGAAGGTGAACATCTTCGCCGCCTCGATCCGTGCGTACACCGGGCCGGAGTCAAGGAACTCGGTCTCCCACTCCGGTCCGTAGCGAGGGACGTAGATCTCGAGCAGGGTCTGCCGGAAGCCGGCTGCCTGTGGAGAGCGGATGTCGAGCTCGACGGCGCGGCCATGCACGTTGACCGCAAACTCCTCCACCGGAAGATGTGTCGCGCTCACGTACGGGCGGCGGCGGATGTGTCGAAAGCGGACCGAGTCGGGCGATGAGCCGAAGTGAAACGCGCCGCGATAGAAGATCCCGTCGACTGGCCCGTTGATCGGCCGCCCGTCTGCCGTCACCGTGGCCAGGACCAGCAACCGCATCCCGGTGAGCCGCTGCGCCAGCGTGGCCGCGTCGACCCGGCGCTCGGGCGTCGTGATGCGGCGTAGATGGGGACCGGCCGCCTCGTAGCTTGAGTCGAGGAGCTCCTGGAGCGCGCGGATGTCCTCGGGAGTCTCGTGCACGACTGCTACTGCGCCGGCGGCGTCGCTCCCGGGATCTCACGGACGGCGACGGTCATCCGGGTCAGGACGCACAGCCGTCCCGCCTCGTCGCTGATCTCGACCTCCCAGATCCACGTCGTCCGCCCGCGGTGCTTGCGCACAGCCTCAGCGAAGATCGTGCCCTGGGTGATCGGGCGCACGAAGCTCGTCTGGTTCGAGAGGCCCATCGCCTGCTTGCCCTCGCGCATCACCGCGAGCCCCGTCCCGATCGAGGCCAAGCTCTCGGCAATCGATGCGTAGACGCCGCCGTGGACCAGGCCGGCGATCTGTTTCAGCTCGTCGCGGACCGGTACGTGGCCGCGCACCACGTCGTCCGAAACGTCGGTCACGACGAGGCCATAGAGCCCATCGAAACCGCGCTCGGCGTGGTATGGCAGCTCCAACTGCATCGCGCGCGGGACCTTATTGCACCCGCCCTTTTATCGAGCGCGCCATCGCGATGCCCGCTTCTCTACGCTAAGCAGGCCATGGCTTCGATCGACGGCTTGCCCGCGGACCAACGCGCTGTCCTGCAGCTCGTGCTCCAGCGCGGGCGCACTTACGACGACATCGCGCAGCTGCTCTCGATCGACCGCGCGGCAGTACGCGAGCGCGCGCTCTCCGCGCTCGACGCCCTCGGACCGGGCACGCGCGTGCCCGCCGAGCAACGTGCGCTGATCACCGACTACCTGCTCGGTCAGCTGCCTGGTGGCGTCGCCGACAATGTTCATGACCGGCTGGCCGAGTCGGCGAGCGAGCGCGCGTGGGCGCGCGTCGTAGCCTCCGAGCTCGGCACGCTGGCCCGTGGGCCGCTGCCGGAGATCCCGGTCGAGGGCGCCAGCGATGGCGACGCCGGCGCTGTCGCCGCCGAAGCGATCGAGGAGCCAGTGGCTGCGGACGCGGCGCCCGAGCAGCCCGCCGCCGCAGCCGCCGGCGAGCCCGCCACCGTAGCCGCCGCCGAACCGGCCGCCGAGGGGGCGTCCGCGGGCCCGCGCCCGGCCCCGGCCGGCCCCGGCGACGATCGTCCCAGCTCCCGCCGCGGCGGCGCCATCCTGCTCGGCGCGGGCGCGCTCGGGATCATCGTCGTGGTCGTGATCGTGATCCTGCTCGTCAGCGGCGGCAGCTCAAAGAAGCACACCACGACAACCGCGGCCAGCGCCTCGACCACCGCTCCCGCCTCCAGCACGGCGGCCACCTCGACCGGGACGAGCTCGACCGCCACCGGCACGCCAACCCCGGTGGCCCAGGTCAACCTCACCTCGCCGAGCGGCAACACCAAGACCAAGGGCGCAGCGGTGATCGTGCGCCAGGGCTCGACGACGGCGATCGAGATCCTCGCCCAGGGCGTGCCGGCCAACACCGCCCACGACGCCTATGCCGTGTGGCTCTACAACTCGGCCAGCGATAGCAAGCTGCTCGGCTTCGTCAACCCCGGGATCAAGGCCAACGGCGTTCTCCGCACGCTCGGGCCACTCCCCGCCAACTCCTCGCACTTCAAGCATCTGCTGGTCACTCGTGAGACCCAGGCCAAGCCGCACGGCCCGGGCGCGACCGTCCTCCAGGGCACGCTCAACCTCCCTGCCGGCACGTAGTTAGGGGGCGAATCTCGCCGCCTCGGCCCTCTGTATATGCAGAGATGCCCACGCGCGGTGAGAAATCCACCAAATCGGCCGCCCGCGCCACCGTCGGTGTAGAAAAGCCTCGCCACGAGGAGTTTTTCGCTCGACTCGTCTCGCTCGACGCGATTTGTCGACTTTTGCACCGCGCCGAGGAGGAGGGCCGCAGCGCCGCGGGCACACCGGATCGCGTCGTGGCCTGGGTCGCGACCCAACAATTGGCCCTGATCACGACCGCCCAGCTGCGTGCCTGTGGGCTCGGACGCACGGCCATAGCCGGACGCGTGCGCAAGGGTCTGCTGCACCGCGTCCATCAAGGCGTCTACCTGTTCGGGGTCCGGACGCTCCCACGAGGCGCCCGTGAGCTCGCGGCCGTCCGGGCTTGCGGCGCGTCGAGCTTCGTCAGCCACCGCTCGGCCACGGCGCTCTACCGTCTGGCCGCGGCGGACAACGATGCCGTCCACATAACGGTCGTCGCGCGCTCCCTTCCACAGCGCCCCGGCATCATCGCGCATCGCGTACCCGAGCTCCATCCCGACGACGTGACCGTCTGGCGCGGGATCCCGATCACCTCGCCGGCGCGGACGCTGCTCGACTTCGCTGGCCAGGCCGAGGGCGACGAGCTCGAGCGCGCGATCGCCGAGGCATACGCGCTCAACCTGACGACCGAAACGCAGCTAAGAGCCGTGCTCGACCGCTACCCGCACCGGACGGGCGCCGGCCGACTCCGAGCCGAACTCGACCGCGAGCTCGGCCCCGCCTGGACGCGCAGCGAGGCGGAGCGGCGGATGAAGCTGCTGCTTCGCCAGGCCGGCCTCCCGACCCCGCAGACCAACCGGAAGATCGCAGGCTTCCAGGCCGACTTCGTGTGGCCCGAGCAGCGACTGATCGTCGAGGTCGACGGTTTCCAGTTCCACGGACACCGACGCGCGTTCGAGCGCGACCGCAAGCGCGACGCCGCCCACGTGCTGGCGGGCTATCGCGTGATCCGGATCACCTGGCGGCAGCTGACCGAGGAGCCAATCGCCGTCGCGGTGACTATCGCAACAGCCCTCGCCCTCGCCGACTAGAAAACCTAGAGCAGCCGTTCGATCCCGTCCAGCGCCTCGTCCAGCTTCGACGCCGTGGCTCGGCGGAGCAGGAAGCCACCCGTGCGCGAATACCCCCGGAGCTTCTGGCGCTGCGCGATCGTCACCTTGGTGCCGGCCGGATCGGGCTCGAGCAGGATCTCCGTGATCGCCTCGTCGAGCACGCGCTCGAACGGCGTGCCCTCGATGTCCTGCTGCCACGTCCGCCGCCACGGCGCCTCTGAGGCCAGAAGCTGGAAGTCGAGCCGGACCGGACGGCCCTTCTTGGTCACGAACACCTGGGTGAAGCGATCGTCCTCGACGCCCTCCATGCGCACCACACCGGGCCACCAACGCGGCATGTGGTTTGGGTCCTCGATCAGCTCCCAAACCCGTTGAGGAGCGGCGGAGATGACTCGGGTACGGCGCGCGACAGCCATCGAATCCGGTGTCAGACGTCGTACTGGATCAGCGAGTGCACGTGGTTGGGCGCCAGCCGCTCGCGCCCCTTCAGGAAGGTCAGCTCAATCAGGAACGCGCAGGCGATGATCTCGCCTCCCAGTCGCTTCACGAGGTCGCACACGGCGCTGGCCGTGCCGCCCGTGGCGAGCAGGTCATCATGGATCAGCACGCGCGGCCCGCCGGCCAGCGCGTCGGCGTGCACCTCGAGCGCGTCGATGCCGTACTCGAGCGCGTACTCCGAGCTGATCACCTCCTGAGGCAGCTTCCCCGGCTTCCGCGCAGGCACGAAACCGGCGCCCAGCGCACGGGCCAGGGCGCCTCCGAGGATGAACCCGCGCGCCTCGGCGGCGACGACCAGGTCGATCTCGAGCTGGGTGGCGAACTGGGCGAGCCGGGCGACCGCGGCATCGATCGCGCGCGGGTCGAGCAGCAGCGGCGTGATGTCCTTGAACACGATCCCCGGACGCGGGAAGTCGCGGATGTCGCGAACGTAGGCGCGCAGATCGATACCGGAGGTCCCGGTGCTCATCAGGCCTTAGGTCGCGATGTTGCGCAGATCGCGGATCAGCAGCAGGTGCTTCAGGTGGGTGGTCACCGAGGCCAGGTTCTCCAGCGCCTCGATCGCCTCCTTACGCCGCTCGGGATTGCGCGAGCGCAGCGCCGGCGCCAGGATGCTCTGCAACAGCTGCGCCTCACGGTCGGCCGAGCTGCGGAACACGCGTAGGTTGCGTCCGCCCACGCCGTAGCGGGCCAGCTCGGAGACGGCGCGCACGATTTCGCGCTCGGTCTCGTCGTAGTAGCGGTTACCGCCGCGCACATCGCCCTTGATCACGCCGAACTCGACCAGCTCGCGGACGAGCTTCGGATCCGCGCCGGTCTCCTCGACCACGTCCTCGAGCGAGTACAGCGCGCCGGGATCGCGCACCGTCACAGCCGCGCGCCGCAACGGGCGCCCATCGGCGGCCGGTGGCGCGACTTCCCTGTCCGAGCGCCCGGAGGCCAGCTCCTGGCGAATCACCCGCAGGGGCAGGAACTCGTCGCGCTGGAGGCGCAGGATCGTGCGCAGCCGCTGGATGTCGTTCTGCGTGTAGAGCCGGTAGCCGCCCTGGGTGCGGCGCGGCGAGAGCAGCTTCTGATCCTCCAGGTAGCGGATCTTGGAGATCGATATCTCGGGGAATTCCTGCTCCAGCGCCTTGCACACGGCGCCGATGGTGACCGGCTTCTGGCGCGGGCGCTCGGACTCATCCGCGGGTGGATCGGGGAGTTCGACCTCGGGGTTGCGGATGTCAGAGGAGCTCATCAGCGACTCAGGTACGCGAGTTTGTACTTGCCGATCTGCAGCTCGTCGCCGTCGGCCAGGCGGTGTGACTCGATCCGCCGCCGGTTGACGTAGGTGCCGTTGAGCGAGCCGAGGTCGTCGAGGAAGTAGTCCTTACCGCGGCGCACGAGCACGGCGTGATCGCGGGACACCGTGACGTCGTCGAGGAAGATGTCGCTGTCCGGACGCCGTCCGACCGTGAGGCGCTCGCCGTCGAGCGGAAAGCTCTCGCCCGCTCGGCCGCCGCCGGCCCGGATGACCAGCGCGGCACCACGCGCGACGACGTTCTCCAACTCGACCTCTTCGATCTCGCCGGTCTCGCCGACCCGGTAGGTGGCCGTCGTCGCGCCGGGCGGCGGCTCGGCTCCGGCCAGGAAGGCACCGCAGCGCTGGCAGTAGTTCGCTCCGTCCGCGTTCGCAAATCCGCACTCAGGACAGTGCTGGGCCACCGCGATATCGACCGCCTATTCCGGATCCGTTGGCGGTACGCGGCCCGACAGGATGTCGGTCAACTGCTGGACGTCCGCGCCGGAGATAACCAGCTCGCCGCTCTCGTCCTTCTTGCGCAGCCGGTTGACCAGCTCGGCGCGCAGGATGTCGATCTTGCCGTGCAAGATCCGCCGCTTGTAGGAGATCTCCATCTCCTCATCGGTCAGCTGCTTGATCAGATCCTTGAGCTCCTGGTCCGTCAGGGACCCAAGGTCAGGAAAAGTGTCCATTGGTGGAACGAACCCCCTCGTGCAAAAGTAAGTCGCCGGATCGCCGAGTATACCCGCGCTTCTCAGAGGATCAACCTGAGCTTGAGACTTTGCGCGTTTCACCCCGGTTTTCCCGGTCTTGCCGCAAGCCGTCGCGGACATACAGCACGGTGGCGAGCAGCGCGAGCGTCATCCCGGAGTACAGCATGATCAGGGCCAGCCAGTGCACACCGGCCATGGCGAAGAACGGGGCACCCATCGTCGGGGCCACGCCGAGCCGCCCCGGCCAGTTGATCTTCAGGTCCAGCCCGCGGCTCAGGGCGTAGCGGCTGATGGCCAGCATGAACAGCTCGCGTCCGATCACGACCGCGATCGCCCAACGCGGCAGGAGCTCGAAGTTCCAAGCTACTGCCATTCCCGAGATGACGAGCAGGCGGTCGACGATCGGGTCGAGCAGTGCGCCGAGGCGGCTGTACTGGCCGGTGAGCCGCGCCGCGAAGCCGTCGAGGTAGTCGGCCCAGCCGATCACCGCGAACAGGACGACTGCGAGCGCGCTCTGGCCGTTGTCGCTGGAGAACGCGATGGCCAAGAACACCGGGATCAAAGCCAGGCGGATGAACCCGATCGCGTTGGGGATGGTCCACGGGTTCAGCGGCTGGTCGGACCGCGTTTGCCGCGGAGGTGGCCCGGAGCGGTCGATCCCAAACAGCCGCTTCTTCGCGATCGGGCTCACGTGCGAAGGCGAGGGCTCAGGGCAGCTCGTGCCACAGCCGCGCCACCGCCTGCGCCGCGCCCTCCAAGGGGAGGTTCCGCGTCTCGCGCCCACGCCGGATCTGGGCCTCGATCTCCCCCTGCGCCAGCGTCCGCCGGCCAACCGTGACCCGCAGCGGGCAACCGAGCAGCTCGGCGTCGGCGAACTTCTCCCCCGGCCCGGCATCGCGATCGTCGTAGAGCACGGTCATCCCTGTGGCCGACAGCTCGTCGTACAAAAGCTCGGCCACCGTCCGTTCCTCGCTACCGGCCTTCCCGAGCGTGACTATCTCGAGGTCGAACGGCGCCATCGAGCGCGGCCACGAGATCCCCTGCTCGTCGGCGTACTGCTCGACCGCGGCGGCGGCACGCGCCGGCCCGAACCCGTAGGAGCCCATCCAGATGAACTGCTCTTTGCCGTTCTCGTCCAGATAGGTGGCATGCAGCGGCTCGGAGTAGCGCAGCCCGAGCTTGAAGATGTTCCCGACCTCGATCGCCGGCTCGATCCGGATCGCAGCGCCGTTCACGGTGTCGCCGTCGACGACGGCCCGCACGTCGACCGAGTCGTAGCTGAAATCGCGGCCCGGCTCGACCCCCCGCAGATGCAGGTCGGGCTTGTTGGCGCCGGCCACGTATGGGCCGGGTGCCACCCCCCGATCGACGAGGATCGGCAGGTCCGTCCCCACGGGCCCGATGAAGCCAGGCGGACCGAGCCGCTGCTCGACCTCGTCCGCGTGCGCGGGCCGGAAGTCCGCGCCCAGGGCCAGGCGGAGCTTGATCTCGTTGACGCGATGGTCGCCTCGCAGGACCACGAGGCGCATTTCGCCGTCGGCCAGCACGATCACCGGGAAGGCCTTGAGCAGCGCGCCGGCAGGCAGCTCCAGTGCGCCCGCCACGGCCTCGATCGTGGTCATGCCCGGCGTGTGCACCTCTTCCGGAGCGTCGAGCGCTCCCGGCAACTGCACCGCCTGCGCCTCGGCGCTGGCCACCTCGACGTTGGCCGCGTATCCGGGCGCCAGCGCCACGTCGTTCTCGCCGGCCGCGCACGGCGCCATGTACTCGTGGGCCCCGAGCCCGCCCATCACTCCGACGTCGGCCTCGACCCGATACCACTCGAGCCCGCAGCGGTCGAGCATCCGGTCGTACGCGTGCACGTGTTTCTCGTAGGCGGCATCGAGCCCGGCCTGATCGCGGTCGAACGTGTAGGCGTCCTTCATGATGAATTCGCGTGTCCGGAGCACGCCGGCGCGCGGTCGCGCCTCGTCACGTTCCTTGATCTGGAAGTGGTAGAGGATCAGCGGCAGCTCGCGGTAGGACTTGACCGCCGCCGCCACGTGCCCGGTGACGATTTCCTCGTGCGTGAGCGCCAGCACCATGTCCGCGCCCCGGCGATCCTTGAGCTTGAACAGCTCATCGATCGCGTAGCGGCCGGTGCGCCGCCACGGCTCGGCGGGATGCAGGACCGGCATCAGCATCTCCTGCCCGCCGATCGCGTTCATCTCCTCGCGCACGATCTGGACGATCCGCTCGTGCACGCGCCAGCCCGCCGGTAGCCAGGACCACAGGCCCGAGCCAACCTGGCGGATCAGGCCGGCGCGCACCATCAGCTTGTGCGACAGCGCCTCCGCGTCGGCCGGCGGGTCGCGCTCGGTGGGCAGGAAGTATTCGGACAGGCGGGTCATCGGGAGGCGCCGAAGCCTACCCGCGGCGCTCCCCATCGGTGGCCGGGCTCAGCCCGCCACGGCCCGTGTCCGGTTCCAATCCAGGAACTCGCCCTTGTAGAGCGAGTGCACGACCCACAGGAAGTATGTGCCCGCCGGCACGGCCAGCCAGTCGATCACGGTGACGCCGATGACGACCGGGTAGCGCCCGGTCAGCGTGTAGTACGCGAACACGGCGTGCATCAGCGCGCACATGGGAAAGATGAGCGCCAGCGCCAATCCCGACACCGACCATCCGCGGAGCGGCGTTCGGTTGGCCACCTGTGTACGGATCAGGAAGTAGCCGATCATCGAATAGATCCCGATCAGCAGGAGGTTGGGCACTACCGCCGCGAGCCCGGTCGGGCTGTGCACCCGGCCCGCGATCATCGCGGCCCCGGTCGCGGTCACGTACATCCCGAACAGGGTTGGCAGCGCGAGCACCCGCAAAGGCCTGCCGGGGATGAATCGATCGCCGCGCCCGCCGCCGAACGCCTCCAGGCGAAGCACGAACCAAGCGACGCATGGAGGGAAGGCGACGGCGACAGTGATCAAGTCCAAGGCGCCGGCGTGGCCGCCGGCCGCTAGCAGGTGTAGGCCATGAACGAAGTTGTGCGCCCCGCAGGTGAACGCCATCGCCACCCAGGCGGCACCGAAATGCGAGAACCCCATCTGCGGCCAGTTGCGGCGCATCTCGATCAGGGTGAGGCTGCCGTACTGAATGAAGACGAACCCGAGGATTAGGTTCAGGACGCCGACCGCGGTGGTCATTGCTCGATCCTGGCTGGGATCCCGATCTGGCGCATGAACTCGCGGATCACGAACGCGTCGCCGATGCCCGGCCGCGGAGCACCGGAGAAGCCGCCGGCCCGGAGCATCTCCTCCGGCGCGCTGGCCGGCGCGAAGAGGTGACCCTGGGCGAGCGGGCAGGCAAGGTCGCGCAGCGCCTCGAGTTGGTTGGTGCGCTCGACACCCTCGGCGATGACGGCGATCCCAAGCTCGCGCGCCAGGGCCATCGTGGCCGCGACGATGCCGCGGTCGTCGCCCGCCTCGGCGACACCGCGCACGAACGAGCGGTCGATCTTGATCACATCGATCGGCAGCTCGCGCAGGTTGATCAGCGTCGAGTAGCCGGCGCCGAAGTCGTCGAGCGCGATCTTCACCCCCAGCGCGCGGATCGCCCGCAACCGCGCGACGATCTGCACATGCCGGGCCGGCGCCGCCGTTTCGGTCACCTCGACGCACATGACCTGACCCGGCACGCCGCCGTGCTTGAGTGCCCGCTGGACCGAGTCGACGAAGTCGGGCTCGAGCAGCTGCCGGCGCGACACGTTGACCGAGACCGTGAACTCGCGCCCCTGCCGGCGCCACTCGCCCGCCTGCCGGCAGGCCGTCTCCAGGACGAACGTGCCCAGCGGGACGATCAGGCCGGTGTCCTCGGCCAGCGGAATGAACTGGTCCGGGCGCACCCAGCCCCGCCGTGGGTGGCGCCAGCGCACGAGCGCCTCACAGCCGACCAGCGTGCCGTCCGCCACGGCCACGACCGGCTGGTAGTGGACGGCCAGCTCGTCCTCGATGAGCGCGCGGCGAAGCTCGCGCTCGACATCCACGCGCTCGGCCACCTCGAGGCGGACCCGCCGGTCGAACAGCTCGACCCGCCGCGAGCTGCGCGTCTTGGCCCGGTACATGGCGGTGTCCGCCTCGCGGAGGATCGACTCCGGGGCGGAGCCTGGGCTGGCGGCGATGGAGATGCCGATGCTGCAGGAGAGTGTGGCGGCTCCGGTCGGGAGCATGTACTCGCGGCCGAGCGCGTCGATCACGCGATCGGCCAGGAGCAGCGCCTCGCTCTCGTGCTGCAGGCCCTCGGCCACGATCACGAACTCGTCGCCGCCGAAGCGGGAGATCATGTCGGTGTCGCGCACGATCTGGCGCAGCCGCTGCGCCACCTCCCTCAGCACCTGGTCGCCGATTTCGTGGCCGTGTCCGTCGTTGATCAGCTTGAAGCCGTCGAGGTCGAGGAACAGGACGGACAGCAGCGTGTCCTCGAAGCGGCCGAGGCGGGCCACGGCGCTGCGCAGGTGATCGAGCAGCAGCGCTCGATTGGCCAGCTGGGTCAGGTCGTCGTAGAGCGCCCGGCGCTCCAGCGTCAGCCGCTCGGTCACGTCCTTGGCCACGGCGTACCACACATCCCCGTCGCGGCGCCCGCTCCACAACAGCCATCGCCAGCTGCCGTCCTTGTGCCGGTAGCGGTTCGTGAAGTCGGTGACGCTGGGGTTATCGCCGGCCATTGCGCGGGTGGCCGCGCCGTCATCAGGGTGGACGAGTTCGAACACCGAGCGACCGAGCAGCTCGTCCTCAGACCATCCCAGTGCCTGCTCCCAAGCCGGATTGACGAGGACGATGCGCCCGGCGCGATCCGTGGCGACGACCAGGTCGGAGACCAGCGAGAACAGCCGCTCCAGCGCCGCGGAGTTCTCCCCGGCCCAGCCGGGGGAGATCCGCGTGACTTCCGCGGCACCCGCCTGCTCGCGTGGAGATAGTCGGAGGTTCAACGCCCCAGATCGTCCGGACTGGCGAAACTGTGGTGGAGTTATCGGCAGGCAGCCGGGACGGCTGAACCGACGCTGTCTGATACAAGTGGATTTTTCCTCGTTTCTTGTCTGCAAGGAGCACTTAATGGCGTATTCAGTGCCGGATCTTCCGTACGACTACAACGCGCTCGAGCCCCACATCGACGAGGCGACGATGCGGGTGCACCACGACAAGCACCATCAGGCGTACGTAACGCAGGTCAACGCCGCACTCGAGGGCACCGACTGGGCCGAGAAGCCCATCGAAGAAGTGCTGCAGAACCTTGGTCAACTGCCCGACGACAAGCAGACGCCGGTGCGCAACAACGGCGGCGGCCACTACAACCATTCGCTGTTCTGGGAGTGGATGTCGCCCGACGGCGGCGGCGAGCCCGATGGCGACCTGGCCTCGGCGATCGAGTCGGCCTTCGGCTCGTTCGACGACTTCAAGGCCCAGTTCAAGGACGCCGGCGTTAAGCGCTTCGGCTCAGGCTGGTCGTGGCTGGTGCACGACGGATCCGGCCTGGCCGTCGTCTCCACCGCCAACCAGGACAACCCGATCAGCGACGGCAAGACCCCGCTGCTCGGCGTCGACGTGTGGGAGCACGCCTACTACCTGAAGTACCAGAACCGCCGCCCGGACTACCTCGACGCGTGGTGGAATGTGGTCAACAGGTCGAAGGTGGCTGAGGGCTTCAGCGCCGTCGGCTAAGCCCGCGTGAAGCGGCGGCCCGCGACCGGGGAGACAGCTTCGTCGATCTCGGCCCGGGCCGCTTCGGCCTCCAGCGCGGCCATCCGCTCGGGCGTCATCGCCGTCTCGTCCTCGTTCTCGGCCAACCACTCGGCGGCCTCGGCGGCCTTGGCCTCGTCGCGCACGACCTTCTTGCCGGCCGCGTAGTAGCGGTCTATCTCGGCGAACAGCTCATCGACCAAGCGCTCAGTGCGGACCTTCTTCAGCGGCTCGCCGCGCGAGTAGATCATGCCCATGTCCTTGGCCCCGGTGATGCCAAAGTCGGCGTGGCGGGCCTCGCCGATCCCGTTCACGGCGCAGCCGAGGACGGACACCTCGATCGGATCCTCGTACTGCGCCAGCCGGCGCTCGACCTCGGCCACGACCGCGTCCATGTCGAACTGAAGCCGTCCGCACGTCGGGCAGGCAATCAGCACTGGCCCGCGCTCTCGGAGCTTCAAAGCCTTGAGGATCTCCCAGGCGACCTTGACCTCCTCCTCGGCGTGGAAGGTCGAGAGCGAGATCCGAATCGTGTCGCCGATGCCGTCGGCCAGCAGCGTCCCAAGCCCCACGGCGGACTTGAGCGAGCCCGACCACTTCGTCCCCGCCTCGGTCACTCCGAGGTGCAGCGGGTAGGGAATCCGCTCGGCGAGCAGCCGGTTCGACGCGATCGTGTTCGGCACGCTGGTCGACTTCATCGACACCTTGAAGTTGGTGAACTCCAGGCGCTCCATGAGCTCGACCCACTCGGTGGCCGCCGTCACCAGCGCCTCGACGGGGTTCTCGAACTCCAGCTCGCGCAGATGTGCCGGCAGCGACCCGGAGTTGACCCCGATCCGCAAGGGCGTGCCGAGCTCCCTCGCCCGCTGGGTCACGAGCGCCACCTTGTCCGGACCGCCGATGTTGCCCGGGTTGACCCGAACGCAGTGCGCACCGGCGTCGAGCGCCTTTAGCGCCAGCGTGTAGTTGAAGTGGATGTCGGCGATCACCGGGATCGGCGAGTCGCGCACGATCGTCTTCAGCGCCTCGACATCCTGATCGCGCGGCACCGCGACGCGCACGATGTCGGCGCCGGCCTCGGCGACACGATGGATCTGAGCCATCGTCGCCTGCAAATCGGCGGTTTCCGTCTTTGTCATCGTCTGCACGGCGACCGGCGCGCCCCCACCGATCGGCACGCCTCCGACGTGGATCTGACGCTGCGAGGCCATGCCGCCAGTGTAGAGAGACAGCCCTGGGCGAAACTTCACCGCCGCTCAGGTGTCACTGGAAGTCATGCCCCCAATCAGAAAACTGCTTCCACTCCTCGTTACGTTCGTCACGATCGCCTGCGGTTGGCTGGCGAGCGCGGCGTCGGCCTCGAGCAATCAAGAGGCGATCTTGCAGGAAGACGTCGGCACCCGCTCCGACCCGACGACGACGCTGGCAACGCTGCGCTCGCTCGGCATCACCCGTCTGCGCGTGATCGTCAACTGGAACACGGTCGCGCCCGGCGCGACGTCGCACCACAAGCCCAGCCACTTCAACGCGAGCACCCCCGGGTCCTACCCGGCGGCCAACTGGGCGATGTACGACCGGATCATCAAGACGGCAACCGCCGACGGCATCGCCGTGGACATGAACCTCACTGGTCCGGCACCGCTCTGGGCCACGGGATCCGGCGTCCCCCGCGGTGGCGCCGCGGGCCCCTGGAAGCCCTCCACGCGCGAGTTCGGGGCATTCGTCAAGGCGGTCGGCACCCGCTACAGCGGCCACTATCACTCGTTGCCGAGGGCCAGCTTCTGGGCGATTTGGAACGAGCCCAACTACGGAGTCGACCTCGCTCCGCAGGCGACGCACAACGACACGATCGAGGTCGGCGCCTGGTCCTACCGGAACATCCTTGACTCGGCCTACAGCGCTCTTCGTTCGAGCGGCCACAGCCGCGACACGATTGTCTTCGGCGAGACTGCGCCGCGCGGGCTGGATCATCCCATCGGCAACTATTCCGGCGTCAAGCCTCTGCGATTCCTGCGTGCGCTGTATTGCGTGGACCGGAACTACCACCAGCTCCGCGGCTCGGCGGCAAGCGCCCGAGGCTGCCCGACGACATCGTCGGGGTCGCGCGCGTTTGCCAGGCAGCATCCAGCGCTGTTCCACGCCAGCGGCTTCTCGGATCACCCCTACGCGCAGGGCTACACCCCGACGACGATGACCTACGCCTGCGGTCCGCGCACCGTCTGCGGCTCGCATTCCCGCAGCGATCCGGATTACGCGGATTTCGCGGTCCTGCCGCGGCTCATGCGCGCGCTGGATCGTCTGAACCGCGCCTACGGGTCGCACACGCGATTCCCGATCTGGAGCACCGAGTACGGCTACTGGACCAACCCGCCGGACAAATTCGCAACGATCAATCCTGACGTGGCAGCGGGCTACATGAACTGGGCCGAGTATCTGAGCTACAAGCAGCCGCGCATCAGCAGCTATGACCAGTTCCTCCTGGTTGACCCACCGCTCGGCAACTTCGCCAGCGGGCTGGAGTTCTTCGGCGGCAAGCACAAGGTCACCTACGACGCCTACCGTCTGCCGCTGTTCCTGCCGACCACCTCAATTCGGCGAGGACGCTCGGTCGAGGTCTGGGGCGGTGTGCGGCCGGCCCACTTCGCGAGCGGCCAGCAGCTGGTCCGAATCGAGTACCGGCGCGGATCTTCCGGTGCCTTCAGCGCCGTGCAGACCCTGGCCCTCAAGAACCGGCGGGGGTACTTCGACACCCGCGTGACGTTCCCGGCAAGTGGATCGGTGCGGCTGGCTTGGAGCGACCCGCTGGGCGGGACCGCGCACAGCCGAACCATCAAGATCTCGGTGCACTAGCGCAGCGTGCGGCCAGGGGCCGGCTGCGAACCCGTCAGGATTCGCGGCTGGTCCCGGTCGCCGTGCCGTCGCTGCGCCGGCGAATGGCGATCGCACCGAACGTGACGCCGGTGAGCGCCAGCAGGACGAGCACAACGATCACCGGGGTGGGCAGGAATGATCCGCCGGAGCTCGAGCCTGCCCCGTTGCCCCTTCCGCCTTGGCCCACCTGGCCCAGCAACGCGCTCTCGATGATGTCCTGGCACGACGTGTACTCCTTCACCGTCGCGGGCATCGTCTGCAGCGCCGAGCGCAGTTCTGCGGCCGGGTAGGTGTTGACGAGCCGACCATGGGAGTAGCAGTCGGTCACGACCGGGTTCTGACTCGCGGACGCGGTCGATGCCAGCGCGAGCGCGAGTAGGAGCACGGTGACGGTGGAGCGGATGCGCATCGCGGCTAAGAGTACGGCGTGTCAAGCAGATGAACGCTGCACGACGACTGCGGGGTCCTCGGTCGCGGGCACGAGCAGCTGGCCCGCCCGCGCGGCGATCTGGGCCGGCGTGAGCTGCACGGGCGCCGCGAGCCTGAACCGCCGCACCAGGTAGGGCCCGAGCTGCCGGCTGCTCAGCAAGCGCGCCGCGCCGGGTAGCCGAGTCGGGGTCGACTGCCACGGACTGCCTACGACGTCGATCTCGTCGACGCGGAACGCCGCGGGGTCGCCGAGAGCAAACGTCTGCCCCTTCAGGTACAGGGCGATTGGCTCTGCCGCGTACCCCCCGTCATAAGCCACGACGGCGCGCGGCGCCGATCCATGCCCCAAGGCAGCCGCCACCCCACGCCAGTCCGGGCGCTGATATCGCGGCTCTCGCTGAACCACGGTCCAGCTGTAGACGAACCCAGCCAGCGTGATCACCGCGAGCGCGGCCCCGGGGGCGCGCGACCATCCAGCGCTCGTGCATGCGGCAGCCACAACGACGGCAAGCGGAAGCCAGCCGGCGATCAGGGCGCGCGGCACGAAATAGTCGTGCCCAACGACGCCCAGGAGCAGCGGGGCAAGCACTACCGTGCCGCCGATTGCGGCGGCAAGCCCGGCGCCGCGCAATTGCACTCCCGAGGCGCCGATGACCAGGAGCGCGATGACGGCCGCCGCGAGCGCCGCCGCGCCAATCAACGCGTAACTCACCGCCGAACTCTCGTAGAGGTTGCCGATCGCAAACGCCGTCGGGAGCTGCTTGATGCGCAGCGAGAGGGGCAGCGAGCCGATCCAGCCAACCGGCGAACCCAGATTGTTGATCAGGTGCGGCAGGAGCGCGGCGCCAACCACGGCCAGCCCAGCGAGGCCGATCCAGAGCCACCGGTTCCTGGCGCGGATGAGCAAGAGGACCGCTTCGGGGGCGAGGGCGAAGACCGCGAAGTAGTTGGTGAGCAATGCCAGCGCCGAGAACGCTGCCCACCCGAGCAGGTTGCCTCGCGATGGGGTGCGCCAGGACCGAGCGAAGAACAGCAGTGAGGCTCCCGCGAACGCAGCGAAGAGCATGTACTCGCGCGCCTCCTGTGAGTACCAGATCATGAACGGGCTGAATGCGACGAGGACCGCGGCCAGGGCCCCGGCCCGCCGCGAGACGAGCTCGCGACCACATAGATAGCCCAGCGGAATGAGCGCCGTTCCGGCCACCGCCGAGAGCGACCTCAGCCCGGCCTCAGAAAAGCCAAACGCCTTGGCCCAGCCCCACGCCACCACGAAGTACAGCGGCGGATTGGCCTCGCTGTGGCCGATCGAGGACAGCATGGTGCCGAATGAGTGATGAATCTCGCGCGCAGCCAGGGCTTCGTCAAGCCAGAAGCTCTGCTTGGACAACGTGGCGAAGCGGAGCACCGCTCCGGCGAGGGTGAAGCCGACGACCAGAGCCGTTTCGGCGGACACGCGCTCGCGCCAAGCAGCGGCCCCAGCCGGCGCGCGGTGGGAATCGCCCGTTCGCGCCGGGAGGAGCATCCGGGAAGAGTGTAGGCAGTTATCCTGCCGCGCGTGTCTCGGCTCTGCCGCCATTTTCGCGTGCTCGCAATCGCCGCAGTCAGCGCTCTGAGCGCTGCTGGATGCGGCTCCAGCGAAACCACAACGACGTCCGTGGGACACCACATGGAGACGATTTTCGAGGCCGGTTTTCCGCTGAGCAAGGATCCCGCCGGAACGCTTGACCTGCTGAAGCGGCTCGGCGTCTCGCGGGTGAAGGTCTTTCTGGCCTGGAACTCGGTTGCTCCCACACCCACGGCGCGAAAGGCGCCCCGGTTCGAAGCCACGAACCCTGCGGCGTACCCGCCCGGGGTGTGGAATCAGTACGACGCGATCATCCGAGCTGCCAAGGCGCGAGGCGTCGCCATCGACATGACACTCGGAGCGCCTCCGTTGTGGGCCGCCGGGCCGGGCGCTCCTGCACCTGGCCCCTACCCACAGTGGAAGCCCTCGTCGTCTGAGTTCGGGGCCTTCGTCCGCGCGGTGGGTACCCGCTACAGCGGCGCCTACAAGCCGGCGGGCGCGACGAGCCCGCTACCGCGAGTGGGGTTCTGGGCGATCTGGAACGAACCGAACTACGGGATCGACCTCGCCCCCCAGGCCGTAAACCAGGTTGAGGTGGCGCCCGCGATGTACCGCCAGCTGCTCGATGCGGCGTGGCAAGCCCTGCACCAGACCGGCCACGGACGGGACACGATCCTGTTCGGCGAAACCGCGCCGCGCGGTCAGACGGTCGGAAACCATCCAGGAAATTTCGACGGGATGGTTCCGCTGCGCTTCCTGCGCGCGCTCTACTGCGTCGATGCCGGCTTCACACGGCTCAACGGTGCGGCCGCCGCGGCCCGCGCGTGCCCGACCACGGCGTCGGCTTCCGCGTCTTTTCGGTCCGCTCATCCCGCCTTGTTCGAGGCGACTGCATTCGCCGCCCATCCCTACCCCGAGGGCGGGCTCCCGCCCAACCAGGTCATCCCCGGCGAGCCGGACTACGCGGACCTGGCCTCCCTGCCGAGCCTCGAGCGGACTCTCGATCGCCTCCAGCGCACCTACGGCTCCAGCCGGAAGCTCCCGATCTACTCGACCGAATTTGGCTACCAAACGAACCCTCCGGAGCGCATCGCCCGGACGACACCGCCATCTATCGCCGCCGTCTACCTCAACTGGTCCGAATACATCTCGTGGAAAGACCCGCGGGTCGCGTCCTACGACCAGTTCCTGATCCAAGATCCCCCCGCTGGGAACTTCGCCACCGGGATCGAGTTCGCCGATGGTCGCCAGAAGGCGACCTACCGGGCCTTTCGCCTGCCGCTCTTCCTGCCGAAGACGACTGTGCACAAGAACGACTCGGTTGAGGTCTGGGGAGGTGTGCGTCCGGCGCGCTTCGCCGTCCTGCCGCAACAAGCCCGACTCGAGTTCGCCGCCCCCGGGGCACCGTTTCACGTCATCCGGACGATCACGGTCTCGGACCGCGACGGGTATTTCGACGTCACGCAGAAGTTCACCGCCAGCGGCCGGGTCCGGCTGGCCTGGTCCTATCCGCACGGTCCGACCGTTTCCAGTCGCGCGGTCGATCTAACCGTTCGCTAGCCTTGGCTCGTCCGGTAGGGGCCTTGGTGCGACACGACGTCGTGCGGCCGCAACTCCGCCCGGAGCCGCTGGTTCTAATCGTCATGCGCCTGATCCCACGTGTCTTGGTCGGAAGCCTTGTCGTCGCAATCGCCTCGTTGTTCGCGGCTGTTTCCGCGAGCGCATCGACCAGCCAAGTGGCGATGTTCCAGCCGGGAGGCGGCCTGCTGCAGCAGCCAGAGGCCACCCTGAGTGAGCTGCATGCGCTCGGCGTCA
>JBJMLD010000241.1:0-8290 GCA_045805545.1 Solirubrobacteraceae bacterium
GCGGCCCGTCCCGGTCACCCAGCCGGCGGCTGACGGCGAGGCGGCCGGCGGGGAAGCCGCTGACGCGGAAGCGGCCTGAGTGACATCATCGGCGCGATGGCGCGGACTGGCACTGCAGGCAAACCGAGCAACGGCCAGGTAACGCTTCCTCGGCCGGATTCGGCGAACGGCGCGGGCCGGCCGTCGCTGGTGGCCCGCGTGCTGCGTGAGGTGGCCGATCAAGCCGTCCGCCGCATCCCGCGGGCCGACCTCGACGAGCGCGATCCCGACTTCATCCGCGAGCGGCTCCCGATGCTGTGGCTGGCGGCCAGCATCTGGTACCGGGGCGAAGTCCGCGGTCTCGGCAACATCCCGGAGAGCGGGCCCGTGCTGCTCGTCGGCAATCACTCGGGCGGCAACCTGACCCCGGACACGCTCGTCTTCACGCTGGCCTTCAACACCTACTTCGGCGTCGAGCGCGCGTTCTTCCAGCTCGCGCACAACCTCGTGCTCTCGATGCCCGGGCTGGGCCAGCTGCGCAAGTTCGGAACGGTCGCCGCATCGCACGAGAACGCGCGCCAGGCGCTCGGCGCCGGCGCCGCTCTGCTCGTCTATCCCGGCGGCGACTATGAGGTGCACCGCCCAAGCTGGGAGCGCAACCGGGTCGATTTCGGTGGCCGCAAGGGCTTCATCCGGCTCGCCATCGAGCAGAACGTCCCCGTCGTCCCGGTCGTCTCGATCGGCGGCCAGGAGACGGCGCTGTTTCTCTCCCGCGGGGAGCGCTTGGCCCGGCTGTTGGCTCTGGACAAGATGTTCCGCCTCAAGGTGCTGCCGATCTCGCTGGCCCTGCCCTGGGGGCTCAACATCGGGGACATGCTCGGGCACATCCCGCTGCCGGCCAAGATCACAATCGAGACGCTGCCACCGATCGACCTGCGGGAGGAGTTCGGAGACGAGCCCGACCTCGACGAGGTCTACGACCATCTCACGCGGCTGATGCAGGACACGCTCGATGCGCTCGCGGCGGAGCGCCGTCTGCCGATCATCGGATGAGAGCTACGGCCAACACCCAGATCGCGGCCCCGATCGAGTCGGTCTGGGCGATCGTCTCCGACCCGACGCGCGCGCTCACCTTCATGTCCGGGATCACGCGCTGGGAAGTCGTGAGCGACGAGCCGACGGGGCTCGGCGCCCGCTACCGGATGCTGATGCGAGTGGGCTCGGCCGAAGTCGGCGGCCTGATCGAGGTCGTGGAGTGGGATCCGCCGTGCGATTTCGCCTGGACGTCGGTCACCGGGGTCGACCAGCGGGGACGCTTTCGCCTGCGTCGCGCCAACAATGGGCGTACACGCGTCGAGCTTCGCCTGGCCTACGGAGTGGCCGGCTCGGGGCCGTTCGGGTGGATCGCCGAGCAGCTCGCGGCTCCCACCGTCCGCGGGCATCTGCGCCGCAGCGTGCAGCAGCTGGGGCGCCTGGTCGAGTACGAGCAGCTGCGCGAGCGGGCTGCCGCGCGGCGGGCGGCCAAGGCCGGCGCCTAGGCGTTACCGGCGGACCGCCGCCCACCAGCCCACGCTCGCGTCCGCCCACCAGCCCACGGTGGCGCGGCCCACGGTGGCGCGTCCCGTCTCTTTGGCCCGCACGGAAGTTCGAAAACACCGCATTGAGGGGTTGGGATGGGGCGTTTTGTGCTCCGTGGCCTGTGGATGGCGGTCGATTGGACCCGTAAAAGCGCGCTTTGCTCGGGGGTCGAGGAGGGCAGGGACGGGTTGTGCGGGATAGAACCGCACAAGTGCGCTTTGCTCGTCGGGGTGTTGGAGCAAAGCGGACTTTTGCGGGTCGGTGGGGTCGCGGTGAGCAGTCGAGCGGCGAGCGGCGAGCGGCCAACGGCCAACGGTCAACGGTCAACGGCCAGCGGCCAGCGGCCGAGCAGCGGGTGGCGAGGGCTCGGCTCACCCGCGCGCCACCACGCCATCCAGAACCAGCCGCGTGACGCCGGCCCGCGCCCGCTCCGGCGTCCAGGCGTGACCAGTGCGCAGGTGCACGTAGGTGTGCCCGACGACGTTGAAGACGACCGTCGCGCTCTCCCGCGGGTCCGTCGCGACCAGAGTGCCGTCGGCCACGCCGTCGCGCAGCAGACGCTCGAGCGGCTCGACGAACACGCCGCGGGTCAGCGCGCCAGGTCCCTCCTCGTGGTAGATCGCGTCACGGGCTCCGGCTGACAGCGCGGCGAGCAGCGCCAGGTTTCGCTCGGTCACGTCGCAGAGCGCGCCGAGCGCGAGCTCCAGGCGCTCACGGCCCGAGCCGGCCGCGACGAGGGCGGGCCACATCGCGTCGCGGTAGTCGCGTTCGAGCTCTTCCGCTATCGCCGCCAGGATGTGCTGCTTGGACACCCCGCGGCGATGGAGCGTCATGCGCGACACGCCGGCGGCGGATGAGATCCGCTCCAGCGTGGCCGCCGCCAGCCCGTCCTGGGCGAGTACATGGCGCGCCGCATCGACGATGTGCGGCGGCACCTCGCTCATCTGCGCCCCCGCGCCTCCATCAAGGCGACGGCTTGGTGGCGCGGAAGCGGAACGAGCGCCCGCCCCGGGAGATCGTGGCCTCGGTAAGCCCGGCCTGAGACAAACGCGCCGGCATTCCGTCCGGATCGATCAGGACCAGGATGTCGCCGACGTGGATCAGCTTGAACAGCGCACCGGTGCCGATGCTGTCGGTCCCCGCGAACGTGCCCCCGGGCCGCAGCACCCGCGCCACCTCGCTGAAGACGCGGTCCTGTGACTCGGCCGATGGGATGTGGTGGAGCATCGTGAAGCACACCACGGCGGAGAACCGGCCGTCGTCGAACGGAAGGCGCGTCGCGTCACCCTGGACCACTGTGACCGCGTCGCCCAGCTCGCGCCGTAGCCGCTCGCAGTAGCGGGGCTCCAGCTCAAGCGCGGTCAACCGCTCAAGTGAGGGCTCCAGCCGGCGCGTCGTGGCGCCGAAGCCGGGACCGATCTCCAGCACGTCGTCTCCCAGCTCGACGTCCTTCAGTCCCCACGGCAGCAGCTCGTCCTTGACCCGCCGGTCCCACCACGCCGATGAGCAAATGATGTTATGGATGGCGTTCACGCTTGGTACGAGAGCGTAACAGATGCGTTACGCTCTCGTACCAAGCCGAACGGGATTGGCTTTTCGCGTCCGAGGGGTGTTCGCAATCAGCCAATCTCGGCCAGCGTGGCGATGGCCAGCGCCGCGGCTCCTTCTCCGCGACCGACGAAGCCCATGCCCTCACCCCGCGTCGCCTTGACGTTTACGGCGCCTACCGCGATCCCAAGCGCGTCCGCCAATGCCTGACGCATCCCCTCTCGATGCCCGGCCAGCTTGGGCCGTTCGATCACGACGGTGGCGTCTACGTTCACTACGGAGAAGCCCGCCTCGCGCACCAGATCCGCCGCGGCGCGTAGAAGCGCCAAAGAGTCCGCGTCACGGAAAGCCTCGTCGGTGTCGGGGAAGTGCTGGCCGATGTCGCCCAGTGCGGCCGCGCCGAGCAGCGCGTCGATGATCGCGTGCGTGAGCACGTCCGCGTCGGAGTGACCGAGCAACCCGCGCTCCGATGCGAGCTCCACCCCACCGAGCACCAGCCGACGGCCCGCGACCAAGCGGTGGCAGTCGTAGCCAAGGCCGGTGCGGACGCTCATGCCGCCGAGTCTCGCTCCGAGAGCAGCAGCTCGGCGACGTGGAGGTCGTTCAGCGTCGTCACCTTCAGATTCTCCGGTGTCGAGGGAACGATCCGGACGGTCCCCCCGCTCCGCTCGACGAGCCACGCATCGTCCGTCGCGGCCGCGAGCAGCTCATCCGACGCTTGGCTCAGCGCCCGCTCCAGCGCCGCCCGCCGGAACACCTGCGGGGTCTGCACTGCCCACAGGCGCGAGCGCTCGAGTGTGCGCGTCACCGTGCGACCGTCAGAGCCGACCTCCTTGATCGTGTCGGACACCGGCGCTGCGGCGATGGCCGCGTCGGCGCCGGACGAGTCGAGTTCGTCGAGCGCCCGGGCAAAGAGGGCCGTATCCGCCAACGGCCGCGCGGCGTCGTGAACTATCACTGGATCACCGGGGCCCGCAGCGTCGAGGGCGAGGCGCACGGACTCCGAGCGAGCCGCGCCGCCGGCCACGGCCACCACGCCGGGCGGCACGCCGGCCGGCACGCCGAGTGACTCCGGCGGCAGGGCGACCACGATCCGCTCCACCGCGGGCACCGCGTTCACGGCCGACAAGCTCCACGAGAGCATCGGCCGCCCGGCCAGCGTGACGAGCGCCTTGGGCCGGCCGAACCCAAGGCGCTCGCCACGTCCTGCGGCCACGATCAGCGCGACCGCCATCGCATCTGAACTGCCGGCGTCCTACTTGGCGGCGACCGCCACCTTGGCGTGCGTCGGCTCGCCGAGCAACTCGTAAAGATGCGCCTCCACCTCTTCCTCGTTCATCTCGAGCGCGTACATCAGCTCTGAAGCGAGAATCTTCTTGGCCCTCGTGAACATCTGCTTCTCACCGGTTGAGAGGCCCTTCTCGGCCTCACGGATGGCGAGGTTGCGTACGACTTCTGCCAGCTCGTAGATGTCGCCGGTCTTGATCTTGTCGCGATTGTGCTTGAACCGACGATTCCAGTTCTTCGGCATCTCCGAGCATTCGTCCTGCAGCACGGCGAGCACCTTCTTGACCGTCTCCTCGTCGATGACGCGCCTGAGTCCGGCCAGTGCCGCGTTCTCGCTCGGGACCATCACGGTCATGTCGTTATGCAGGATCTTGATCGTCAGGTACTCACGCTTCTCGCCAAGGATGTCCTTGGCTTCCTTGCGGATGACCTTGCCAGCCCCGTGGTGCGGATAGACGACGTTGTCGCCGATCTCGAACTCGATGTGAGGCAGCGGCTCGACGGCCTCCAGATCCTCATCCTCCAGGTGCTCTTCCATTAGCTCTGTGATGGTGTCCTCCTCTGTTCTGGCCGGGCGGGGCGAGGGACCCGCAGCTTGCATCATTACGTCTGCAGGTACCGATCAACGAGATTGATCTCCTGCTGGCGGCGAAGGCCCTCGCGGATGTCCTTCGCCCGGATCTCGCCGACGCCGTCGACGGTCTCCAGCTCGCCATCTGTGGCGGCGAGCAACTCCTCGAGTCCCCCGAACTCATCAACGATCCGCTGCACGACAAGCTTCGGCAGCCGTGGTATGCGCCCCAAAATGCGGATACCGCGCGGAGAAACGGGATAGTCGAGGGTATTCAGCTTGCGGTCATAGCCGAGCAGCTCGGCCAGGCGACCAAAGTCCAGTAGGTCCTGGTGCGGGAGGCGGACGAGCTGGTCGAACGCCATGGCGAAGTTCTCGTCGCTCTCCTCGACCAGGTAATCGTGCACCAGCGCCGCCTTGTCGGCGGAGACGCCGACCATCGTCTCATCGAGCTGCATCTCGATCAGCCGGCCCTCGGTGCCGAGCTCGACGATGTAGCGCTCGATCTCGACCGCCATCCGCGTCACCAGCTCGGCGCGCTGGAGAACGGTGAGCACGTCGTGCAGGGTGGCGCCGCCTTCGAACTCGAGCGCGGTCAGGCGCGTGGAGACCTGATCCAGGCGACTGCGGTACTTGTCCAGCGTGGCCAGCGCCTGATTGGCCTTGGCCAGCACGACCGGGATTTCCTCCAGGATGTACTTGACGCCGTCGACGTAGAGCGAGACCACCTCGCGCCGCTCGGACACAGCGACCACGAGCGCGTCGGTCTGCTTGGAGACCCGCTCGGCGGTGCGGTGGCGCGTGCCGGTCTCGAGCGTGAGGATCGTCGGGTCAGGCGTCAGCTGGACGTTGGCGTGCACGATCTTCGTCGCGTTCGCGTTGAGCACGATCGCGCCGTCCATCTTGGCGAGCTGATAGAGGAAGGCTGGTGAATAGTCGAGCTCGACCTTGATCCCGCCGGAGAACAAGAAGGCGAGCTCCTCGGCGTCCCCGATCACGATCAAGCCTCCGGTGCGGGCATGCAAGATGTTGTCGATGCCTTCCCGAAGAGATGTCCCCGGGGCGACCATCTCGAGCGCCCTCACCATCCGTGACTCCTGTCGAGACTCGAGCTCTTCTTTGAGCTCTTCCCCGGAACGCGGCGGCATGAAGCCCGATTTTACCCGGTATCCGCCGGAGTCTGTTTGCCCCCCTTCTGCGACTACGCGGCGGCCACGCGCGGTTCACGCCCGAGCGCTGCCGCGATCGCCGCCCGCAGCGTTCGGTGACCGTCCGGCTCGAGCACCGGCCCGAGTCCGAACTTGGTCGCTTCGGCCAGCCGCCGATCGGCGTGCGCCACCGTGCGCAGCTCGCCGGTCAGGCCCAGCTCGCCGAAGCAGGCGAGCGGTTGACCGCCCTCACCGGTCAGCGCAATCCGCTTGGCGGCACTCGCCACGGCCAGCGCCACTGCGAGGTCGGCCCCGGGCTCATCGACGCGGACTCCCCCGACCACGTTGACGAACACGTCGGCGGCACCGAGCCCGATGCCACCGTGGCGACCCAGCACGGCGAGCACGAGTGCCATCCGGTTGCGGTCAAGCCCGGACACGACGCGGCGCGGAGGCACGAGCTCGGAGGAGGACACGAGCGCCTGGACCTCGACGAGCAGCGGCCGCGATCCCTCCATCGCGCAGAGCACGACGCTGCCCGGCGCACCCGTCGCCTCGCTGACGAAGCGCGCCGACGCGTCGAGGACTTCGACCAGGCCGTGGTCGTGCATCTCGAACACGCCGGCCTCGTTCGTCGAGCCGAAGCGGTTCTTGATCGCCCGCACCGTGCGGTACGTGCGCTCGCGCTCGCCCTCGAACTGCAGCACGCAGTCGACGAGATGCTCGAGCACGCGCGGGCCGGCCAGCGCGCCCTCCTTGGTGACGTGGCCGACGAGCAGCACCGCGATCCGCAGTGCCTTGGCCACGCGCATGATCTCGCCTGCGACTTCGCGCACCTGGCCGACCGATCCCGGCGCGCTCGTCAGCTCGGTGCTGGACAGCGTCTGCACGGAGTCGACCACGCACACCTCTGGTCGTTCGGTTTCCAGCGTGGCGAGGACCGTCGAGAGGTCGGTCTCGGCGATCACCGGGATGCTCAGCGCGGCCGGCGCGCTCAGCCGAGCTGCGCGCATGCGGATCTGCTCCGCGGACTCCGCGGCCGAGACATACAGCGTCCGCCGGCCGGCGGCCACGAGGTTGGCCATGGCCATGGTCGTGAGCGTCGACTTGCCGATGCCTGGCGCGCCGCCGATCAGCACCAGCGACCCGGGGACGATCCCGCCGCCGAGGACGTTGTCGAGCTCGCCGATGCCGGTGCTCAGCCGAGTCCGTTCCTCGGCCACAACCTCGCTCAGCGCGACCGGCTTGACCGCGCCGGCGCGGCGCTTGGCACCGCCGCCGCCACCGGACGTCCGGCGGGCAGCTGGTCGCACCTCCTCGACGAGCGTGTTCCACTCGCCGCACCCCGGGCACTGCCCCGCCCAGCGAGCCGACTCGTGGCCGCACGCGGAGCAGACGTGGATCGAGGTTGGGCGGGGCATCGCCGCCCAGACTACGTGGCGGTGCTGACGCCAAGGCGCGCCGGCACGGAGTTGGCACAAATAACGACGGCGGCCGCTCGTGCGACCGCCGTCGTCAATCCCAATCTGCTGGACGCGGGCTACTCGTCCTGAGTCGGAGCGTCCGGTTCGGACGGCTCCTTCTCGGGCTCCTCGCCACCGTCGGTGGCGCCCACGCCGACCGGGGTCGGCTTCGGAGCCGGCTCGATCACCGTCAGCTTGACCTCGTCGGGCGGGGGCTCGTCGCCGTCCTGCTCGGGCTTTTCGACCATGACGGTCGAGCCCGATGGCACTTGGGCGCGCAGGACGAAGTCGGCCAGCGGATCCTCGATGTAGCGCTGGATCGCCCGCCGCAGCGGACGCGCGCCCATGGCCGGATCCCAGCCCTTGTCGACAAGCAGGTCCTTGGCGTCCTCGGAGAGCTCGAGCTGGAGCTCGCGCTCCGCCATCGACTGGCGGATACGCCGCAGCAGCAGCTCGACGATCTGCTTGATCTCGTCCTTGGCCAGCTTGTGGAAGACGATCACCTCGTCGATCCGGTTCAGGAACTCGGGCCGGAAGACCTTCTTCAGCTCGCCCATGATCCGGTTCTTCATGTCGTCGTAGGTGATCCCGGTCTCGTCCTCGGTGACGGCGAAGCCGAGCGGCGTGTTGCGCGCGATCTCCGACGCTCCGATGTTCGAGGTCATGATCACGATGCAGTGCCGGAAGTCGACCGTCCGGCCCTGGGCGTCGGTCAA
>JBJMLD010000242.1:0-11992 GCA_045805545.1 Solirubrobacteraceae bacterium
ATCGAGCGAGCCGACACGGCGGAGAATGTCCAGCGGCCCCATGAACGCCTTCTGGACGGTGATCTGCTGGTCGAGCGTGAAGCCGATGAGCAACGCCATCGGGTCCGTCGCGATCAGCTCGTTGGCTTCATCTGACTCGGTGAAGTGCAGGCGATCCGGCACCACCTTGATGCTACAGGGGGAGCTCGGCCCAAACCCGCGTGCCGCGCAGGCGCTCGCTGCCCCAGCGTGACGCGATCGCCTCGACCACCGGGAGGCCAAACCCGCCCGGGGCCGCGGCCTCGGACTTCCGGGCATGGGGGACGTCGCCCGAGCGACCTTCGTCGATCACCTCGATCAAGACCCCGTTGGGCACCAGCTGGGCTCGGAGTTCGATCTCCCCTGTCGGAGCGGCGCCGGAATGGCGTACCGCGTTGGAGGTGAGCTCGCTCGCGACGAGGAGGGCATCCTCGCGTACGGAACGGATCTCTCTCAGGCGCTCGAGCGCCTGTCGGGCCAGTCGCGGGGCCGAGGTGTCACACCGCATTCGGAGTCGCAGGATTTCCGCGTGCTGACGCACGGACACGCCTTGGGGCTACCCGGATGAGCGTGGTTGACGCTTCTAGTCGCCAGATGTGAAGGGGAGCTGGTCGAGCATTCCGCTCACCTCGAACAGCCTGTAGACCTGCGGGGAGCCCTTGGTCAGGCGGATCCGCCGGCCGTTCTGCTCGGAAAAGATGTGGCTGAGCAGGACTTGTAGGCCGCTGGAGTCCATGAAGCTGACCCGGTCGAGGTCGACGATCACGGTGTCCTCGGTGCCGGCCTGGAAGGCGGCGGTGATCTTCTCGTCCAGCATCGGCGCGGTGGCGAGATCGATCTCGCCCGCCACCGAGAGCACGGTGGCGCCGTCGTGATGCCCGATGTCGATCTGAAGCGTGCCGTCCACTGCTGCGACCCTGTAGGTATTGATTCTATTCCTGGTCTGTTCGAAGGCCCCGACGCTGGCCGCCCGCCGGTCATGAAACGAACGCGCGAGCGCGAGGCTGTGTTCGCGGCCGTGCCCGACGCGGTCATCGTCATCGACGCGGACGGGCTTGTCGTCGACTGGAACCCCGCCGCTGAGGCCGTCTTCGGCTGGCGGCGGGCGGACGTACTCGGGCGGGAGCTCGCCGAGTTGGTCGTCCCGGGTGCGCTGCGTGACGCGCACCGAAACGGGTTGCGCCGACACCTCGAGACTGGTGAGTCGACGATCCTCGGGCGCCGAGTCGAGCTCTCAGCCCTCAGAGCCGACGGCACCGAGTTCCCGGTCGAGCTCACGGTGACCCAGCTGCCCGACCAGGACCCGCCGGTGTTTGCCGGGTTCGTGCGCGATCTCAGCGACCGGGCGGCGACTCACCGCGAGAACCAGCGCCTGCAACAGCGGACGGCGTTCCTCGCCCAGGCCGGCCTCGTTCTCGATCGCTCGCTGGACTACGACGAGACCCTCCGACGGCTGACCGAGCTGACCGTGCCCGAGTTGGCCCAGCTGGCGGTGGTAGACGTGCTCGACGACGATGGGTGCGTACGCACGGCCGTGGCTGCTGCCACAGAGCCGTCGCGAGCGCTCGAGGTGCAGGAGATGCGCCGAGCCCATCCGCTCCGGCGCGGCAGCGCGCACCCGGTGGCCGGCGTCCTGCGTACGCTCGAGCCCGTGCTGCTCCCGGTGATGAGCGCCGAGTTCCAGCACACGATCGCGGAGGGCGACGAGCACTACGAGCTGATGCGCCGGCTGGGCTATCACTCGGCGATCGTCGTGCCGCTGGTGGCGCGCCGCCGTGCCCTGGGGACGCTTTCGTTGCTGCGGATGGAGGGATCCCCGCCATACAGCCAGGACGATCTGGTCCTGGCCGAGGAGCTGGCGCGCCGGGCGGCCCTGGCCATCGACAACGCTCGGCTGTTCGAGGAGACGCGACACATCGCCGGCACGCTCCAGGCGGGGCTGCTCCCGCGTCGGTTGCCGGCCATCCCAGGCGCACAAATGGCCGCCCGGTTCCTCGCCGCCGCCGAGGGCCAGGAGGTCGGCGGTGATTTCTACGACGCGTTTGCAATCGGCGAAGATCGCTGGGGCATTGCGATTGGCGACGTGTGCGGCAAGGGACCAGAGGCCGCAGCGCTGACCGCACTGGCGCGCTACACGATCCGCGCGCTGGCCGAACGTGGGCCGGGCGCCGTACTCGAGTTGCTCAACGAGTCGGTGCTTCGCGATCAGCAGGATGGGCCGGGCCGCTACCTGACGGGCGTGTTCGCGGTGGCGTCGAGCGAGACGGGGGTTCTTGAGCTCGAGTTGGCCGTGGCCGGCCATCCACCGCCCCTGGTCCTGCGTGCCGACGGCGTGGTCGAGGCACTCTCGGCCACGGGTCCGCTGATCGGGGTCACCACACCGGTGCGCTATCTGCCAGCGACCGTCGAGCTCGCACCAGGAGACACGATCGTGCTCTACACCGATGGTCTCACCGACGCCCGTGCCCCGCACACGATCCTGTCCGACAGCGACCTGGCCGAGCTGCTCGGTGGCGCCCAGGGGCTGGGACCCGAAGGCGTCGCCGAAGTGCTCGAACGAAGCGCGACCCAAGGCCAGCCGGCGCGGGACGACATCGCGATCCTGGTCATCCGCGCCACAGGCTGAGAACCGACCGAAATCCCTCAGTTGTCTAGAACACGAGCCTCGCGGCTTCAGTTATTGCTACTGGTGGCCGATGACCCCGTCCAGCAGCAGCCATAGACGCCAGAGGGGCTCGTGTGCATCGAGCCCCCCGGCGCCGTCGAAAATCAACCGGTTCTGTACCCCATGAGCCTTCTCCTTTCCAATGGGGGTGCCATGTATGCCACGGCACAGGCTGACGTACGCGATCCGGTTGCGGTAGACGCCACTTGGTTATGACCTCATGCCAAGTGGCTACGGCTGTTAAGTAGGGGTAATCGGCCGTGCCCGGGTACGGGTTTCCTACGGATCCGGACGGGTGGTAGCTGCGGCATGGCGGTGCGCCCGAAACACCGACAGGACACAGAGCGGCCGACCCGGATGGTTGGTTGCGACAAAGCCGAGCACGTGCAAGCGTCGAACACCGCAACAGCGATGGGCTCTGTTCGCCGCGCCCCGGGGCGCGGCGGCTACGCCGCGAACATCGGGCTGCTCGTGGCCGCCGGAGTACTGGCCATCGTTACGGCGCCTTCGGCTCGTTGGAACCTCCCCGAGATACTTGTGATCTCCGCTCTGACGGCGATCAGCGACCTGACATCGGTGGCGACCGGAGCGGGCAAGCTCAAGGTGTCCGGGAGCTTTCTCGGCTTGATGTTGGCAGCGGTGCTGCTCGGCGGCCCGCCGGCGGCGCTGATCGGCGTCCTGACGATCGGAATCGGTTGGGTCCGCTGGCGCGAGGATTGGCACTTCCTGCTCAACAACCTGGCTACGTATGCGTGGTTCCCGCTGATCGGCGGCTGGACCTTCCAGCTCGTCAGCTCCGCGGCGAATATGACGCCGACACATCTGAGCTACTACCTGCTCGTGTTCGCGGTCTTCGTGCTCGCGCTGAGCATCAACTTCACGATGATCGCGGCCTACCACCGCTACCTCGGCGGACCCACGATCCGCCAGCAGGCCAACGACGCGGTCGTTCCCGTGCTCTCCTCCGAGCTGTTCTCGGCGCTTCTGACCATGGCCGCCGTGTATGCGGGAACGCGACTGGGCGTGACCGGTCTGATGCTCTTCGCCCTCGTACTCGTGATCTTCCAGTACCTCGTCGGCGAGCTGCTGGCGTCCAAGCAGCGCGGCATCGAGCTCCACCGTATGGCCACCACCGACGAGCTGACGGGCCTGGCAAACCGGGAGCAGTTTCGCTCGCGCCTCGAGGAGGCGATTGCCGACTGCGAGACGAGCGGGGAGGGATTCGGCGTTCTGCTCATCGATCTCGACCGCTTCAAGGAGATCAATGACACGCTCGGGCACGACTCGGGCGACTGGCTGCTGCGCGATCTCGGCCCGCGCCTGGCGGAATGTGTCGGCGAGGGCGGGCTGGTGGCCCGGCTGGGTGGCGATGAGTTCGGCGTCCTCCCACCCGCCCGGACGAGTGACCCGCGCGTGCTCGAGGTGATCGCCGCCCGGCTGCTCTCGTGCTTCCAGCTGCCGTTCACGATCGAGGAGCTGTCGCTGGAAATCGGGGCGAGCATCGGCATCTCGCGCTATCCGGTCGATGGCCGCGACAGCCACAGCCTGCTGCGCCGCGCCGACATCGCTATGTACATAGCCAAGGAAAAGGCCACCGGATTTCGCATCTACACACCGGATCAGGACAAGCACTCGATCGAGCGATTGAGCGTGTTGGGCGACTTCCGCCGCGCCATCTCAGCAGGCGAAATCGTGCTCCACTTCCAGCCGATCGTTGACCTTCAGAACATGCACGTGCATGGGGCCGAGGGGTTGGTGCGCTGGCAGCATCCCGAGCGGGGTCTGATCCCGCCAGGAGCGTTCATCCAAAGCGTCGAGCAGACGGGTCTGATCGCACCGCTGACGCGCTTCGTGCTCGAGCGCGCGGCGGAGGAGTGTGCGATCTGGCGCGCGGCGGGAGAAGAGATGTGTGTGTCGGTCAACCTGTCGGTGCGCAACTTGCTCGACCGTCACCTGCCGCTCGAGATCGAACGTCTGCTGTCGCGCCACTCGCTCCCGCCGGAAGCCCTCAAGCTCGAGATTACCGAGAGCATGATCATGTCCGATCCCGAGCGTGCGCTCTCGACCATCACCTACCTGAGCTCGCTGGGCGTGCGCTTCGCCGTCGACGATTTCGGCACCGGGTATTCGTCGCTCGCCTACCTCAGCCGTCTGCCGATCAACGAACTGAAGATCGATCGGTCATTCGTCTCGCCGATGCTCAAGGACGCCAGCGACCTCATCATCGTCCGCTCAACGATCAATCTCGCGCACGACCTGGGGTTGGCGATCATCGCCGAGGGCGTCGAGGACGAGCCGACGCTGGAGCGGCTAGGCGAGCTCGGATGCGACCGCGTCCAGGGCTTCCATCTCGGGCGGCCTATGACGGCCGACGCATTCACCGAGTGGATGCGCCCGCACCGCGCGGACGACACGCTTGAAGCGGCCTGAGCAGCGCCCTTAACTGAACGACGGGCTGGCCCACTCCGGCAGGACGTCGGGCAGGCCTTCGCTGACGCGATCGGTGAACTCGGCCGGCCGCTTCTCAAGGAACGATGTGACGCCCTCCCGCGCGTCGGCGGACTGGCCGCGGAGAAACATCGCGCGCGAGTCAGCCCGGTGGGCGACCATCGGGTGCTCGGCTCCGAGCATCGTCCACAGCAGCCGCCGGCCGAGCGCGACCGAGACGGGCGCCGTGTTCTCGGCGATCTCCGCGGCCAGCGCATAGGCCGCCTCGAGCAGGTCGCCGGCCGGGTGCAAGCTGCGCACGAGACCTCCGTCCAGCGCTTCCTGAGCCGAGAACACGCGGCCGGTCGCGACCCACTCCATCGCCTGGCTGATGCCGACGATGCGGGGCAAGAACCAGCTCGAGCACGCCTCGGGAACGATCCCGCGGCGAACGAACACGAAGCCGAAGCGGGCGTCCTCGGCGGCCAGGCGGATATCCATCGGCAGCGTCATCGTGACCCCGACGCCGACCGCCGGGCCGTTGATCGCGCCGATCACGGGCTTGGTCGATTCGAACATCCGCAGCGTGAACTGCCCGCCGTTGTCCCTGTGGCCGCCGGCCACGGCCTCGCGGCTGCGGGCATCGAATGTCTCGCCGCCGCCTCCGAGATCGGCACCGGCGCAGTAGGCGCGACCGGCGCCGGTCATGATCACCGCCCGAACCTCGTCGTCCTGATCGGCGCGGTCGAAGGCGTCGATCAGCTCACGACACATCGTCTGCGTCCAGGCATTCAGCCGCTCGGGACGATTGAGCGTGATCGTCAGGATGCGGTTCGACAAGTCAGTGGTGATCTGTTCGTAGGCCATAGGAAAGCTCCTCGGTTTCGGCGGCGAAGGTGGTAATCGTCGGGCATTGCTGATATGAACGCTCTTACGAATCGGTCGCTGAAGCGGCCGGTGCCCGGGGTGAAGGGGACACATTGTTGGGAGTCACGCAGAAGTTGGGGCATCGCCGTCGTCTGGGCGCAATTGGTGCCCTGCTCGTCATGGCCTGTGCGGCCTGGCTGATTTTCGGTCGCGCGGACGTTCGCGCCACATCGGGCGGCGACCCGTATTCGGCGCCGAGCGTCGTCGACACGAACCCGGATCCCAACATCGTTGAGACGACGATCACGGCCGAGAATGCCAATGTCGACGTCGGCAACGGCGTGATCGCGCACGCGGAGACGTTCAACGGATCGATCCCGGGCCCGACCTTCCACCTCAAGGTGGGCGACACCGTGATCGTGCACTACAACAACAACCTCGCCCGCGCGAGCGCGATCCACTGGCACGGCATCGAGCTGGCCAACGAGATGGACGGCACGCCGTTCACCCAGCAGCAGGTGCTGCCCGGTCACTCGTTCCTCTACAAGTTCAAGGTCGACCGGCCCGGGATCTTCTGGTACCACCCGCACCACCACGCGTCGACCGATCAGGTGTTCCGCGGGCTGTACGGGATGATCGTCGTCACCGATCCGAACGAGCCGGCGTTGCAGGCGAGCGGAACGCTGCCCTCCGCGGCGAACACCAAGCAGCTCGTCCTCAGCGACACCACGGTCTGCAAGGCGCCGGGGACGAATGACACGGCCACGTACAACCCGTCGCTGCCGTGGGTTGGAGGTGGCGCACTGCCGCCGCAACTCGGACCCACGCCGAAGACGTTGTGCGAGGCACCGACGGCGATCGACGACGACGGCAGCTTGCGGCCGAACTACGCGGCCGGCGACATTCCGGCGATTCAGCACAACACGGGAGCCCCCGGCCAGCCGACGAACGAGGGGCAGACGGTTCTCACGAACGGCAAGAACGTCGGCGGACGGGCCGGCAGCCCGAGCGCCCCTGGCGCGCTCGCATCCGGCGCCTCGACTCTCAACGTGCAGCCCGGACAAGGAGTGCGCCTGCAGCTCGTCAACGCCTCAGCGGTTCGGTACATGCGCTTGCGCTTGAGCAAGGCGGCGGCCGACCCGAATCCGGTCCCGCTCGTCCGGGTCGGCGGCGAGGGTGGGCTGCTCGACAGCGCCGTCGTCGAGGGCGGGGTCATCGCGGGCTTCGACACCCTGTATACGCAGGGCGAGATCCTGCTCCCACCGGGCTCGCGCGCCGACGTCGTTGCGGCAATCCCCGCGGCACCGACCACCGGCACGCTGACACTATGGACCGAGGACTACTCGCGCACCGGGATGACCTTCACGAACATTCCGACGGTGCCGGTGATGCACCTCAACCTGGCCGGGCCGGTGGTCAGCCCGGCCTACAGCATCTCCGACGGCACACCACTCCGGGCCGCGACCGGGAATCCGGTGCCGGTGCTGGGCCCGGCGACCAGCGCGCTGCTAAACCCGGCGACGTTCAGTCCGCCGAAGCTCGGCATGAGCAGCCAGACGATCGCGCTCCAATCGGCCAATCCGCTGCTGCACATCGATGGAGCGTTCGGAACGCACGACGTCCCGAACTACGAGACGGCGGCGCACCTGGGTTCGACGCGATACGCGAAGGTGGGCGACATTCTCGAGCTGAGCGTGTCGAACGCGACCGGGGCCAACCACCCATTCCACCTGCACGGCTTCTCGATCCAGCCGCTCGATCTCAAGAGCGGAGCCACGACGTACACGTTCCCGCACGAGTTCCGCGACAACGTCGACATTCCGCCCGGCTACACGCTGCGCTTCCGCCTACAGATCACCGACCGGCCGCTGACCGATGGCGTCACGCCGGGCGGCGCGTACGGCCGCTGGCTGTTCCATTGCCACATCTTCTTCCACGCCACGCTGGGGATGCTCTCCGAGCTTGTGGTGGTTCCGGCCAGCGGCAAGGAGCGGCCCGACATCAACGTCGACGCCAGTCAGGTCCAGGTCAATCAGGGCCAGACGGCGCAGGTCACCGGAACGTACTTCGATCCCAACAGTGACCACGTCAACTTGTCCTCCTCGGTCGGGACGGTGGTCGACAACGGCGGCGGGAACTTCAAATGGTCGCTCCCGACCGGGGCGCACAACAGCCAGTTCGTGTACCTGACAGCCACCGACTCGAATGGGCTGAAGTCGCAGATTCCGTTCTTCCTGAAGATCGTCAACGTGGGTCCGCCCGCGCTCGTGCTGCCGAACGGCACGCGGGCCAACTTCGATCGGCCGGTGAGCTTCGGGATCCGAGCCACCGATCCCGATCCCGTGGATGTGCTGTCGCTCGGCGCCGCCGGATTGCCGAGGGGCCTCAGCTTCCATGACAACCACAACCGCACCGGGAGCGTGTCTGGCACGGTCACGGCACGACCGGGGACATACACGACTACGTTCTCAGCCTCCGATGGCCACAACGGGACGACGCACAAGGCGCTGCGGATCACTATCACCCAGGCCGCCCTGACTGCGCTGATCGGCGACAAGGTACGTCCGTCACACGGCGCGATCACCGTCGGCTGCCTGGTGCGCACCGGTAGCGTCCACACGTGCACCGTCACCGCTCTGCTCGGGCGCAAGGTGGTGGGTAAGACCCGCGCCAGCCGCCGCCGTCACGGCAAGCGGACGATAAACCTGCGCGTCAGGCTGAGCTCAGCGACACTGAACAAGATCGCCCACTCCCGTAACGGCGTGAAGCTGAAGATCCAGCTGGTCGTGACCAGGTTCGGCGTGCGCGGCTCGCTCAAGACCGCCGTCACGACGACGGCAGTCAAGCGCTGATCAGCCGCCCGGGACGTGGATCTTGAACACGCTGCGCAGCCGTGCGCCGTATGTCGTGTGGGCGACGACGCCGATCTGGTTCGTACCGCTCGCAAGCTGAACATTGGCCACGAAGCTGTTCACGCCGACTCGGCGCACAGGCTGCTGTTGGATGGGACGATGCTTCGCCGCCAGCGTGAGAACCACCGAGCGCAGCGGGGCGTAGCCGCCGAACGTGGCCGTGTAGCAGCTCACGTAGATGGCGCTCGAGCCGGCGCGCTCGGGATTGGGCGAGATGCGCACGTAGCCTGTCCCGGTCAGTGTCGTGTACTTCGGCGGCTGTCCCGGGATCCGCTCGACCGACACCTGTAGCGGCGGGCCGATCGGATCGAGCTCGAGCGGCACCTCGACCGTTCCCGTTGCGCGCCGGACGAGCACGCGCACACCCCAACGGCCGTCGAAACGAAGATTCGCTCCGGCTCCGGCGTAGTCGCTGCGGTCTGGCGAGGGAGTGAGGGCCAGCGAGGACGACGCGACTCCCGGATCGTCGAGTGGCGTGAACAGGAGCTGTACCGCGGCGCCGCGGATCGGATCGCCCGAGCGCTTGTTGGTGACGTCGGCTGTGAATCGGTTGGGACCTGGCTCGTCGGAGATGGCGTGGAGGCTCACGTGAACGTCGCCCTGCACATCCGAGCCGCTGTCGGACAGGCCTGGCAGCGTGGCGGCGCGACTGGCCACCGGCGGCGCCAATGTGCCCAACAGCGCGGCGACCGCGATGGCCGCCGCGGCCAGGGTCAGCTCGGCACCCGAGAGCTGCGTGAAGGACCGCAGAGTGGTCGCGTTCCCGGCATCGCCGGCGCGGTCGGGATCGCCGGTGCGCCGGCGGGTCCGCAGCGCCACCGCGGCGATGATCGCCACCAGCGCCAGCTTGGCCAGGACGCCTCGACCGTAGCCGGTCGACCAAAGCTGGTCGAAATGGTCGAGCTCGCTGATGGCGCGGATGATTCCGGTGACGGTGACGATCACGAGACCGGCGGCGGCGGCCAGGGCGAAGCGCTTGATCGCGCGGGGCCGCTGCGCCGGCGCCACGCTGCGCAGCCCGACGACCAGGGCCGCCAAGCCGCCGATCCAGATACCGGCCGCAGTGACGTGGACCGATTGCGCAATGACGGTGATGAGCGATGCCCAGGCGCTAGCCGCGGCATGGCCGTTGGCCACGTGCACGATGATCGCGGCGATCGCCCCGGCGCCGGCGGCGGTCAGCGCGGCACGCCGCATGCGTCCGCCGAGGCGCGCCTGCGCGCGCCAAGCCACGAGCAGCGCAAGTCCCGCAGCGCCGATCGCGATCGCGCGGCCGATGAGGGCGTGCCCGACCGGCGACTTCAGCAGCGCATTCAGTGAGGAGCCGGCGTTGGTCTGTTGCGCTTTGACCAAGAGCACCAGGCCCACGACCGATAAGAGCCAGGCGGTGCCGGCCAGGCGCAGGTTGCCTCGGTCTGCGCCGCCGAAACCTGCCAGCGCCGCGGTCGCCGCGCCGACGAGCAGCACCAAGCCGACGAGCAGGACCCAGCGCGCGATCACCTCGAGCGTGGAGCTGACCGGGTTGGCGCTGGTGCGCGGCGCGGCGCTCACTAGGGGTGGCGCCACCTGCACCCCGAATGAGAAGCTGCCCGTCGTCGCGTGGCCGTCGATGGCCGAGTCGACGCGGTAGCGCACGGTGTAGACGCCCTTGGGCAGGGGGCGGACGGGGACGGAGAGCGTGAGCGGATCGCCGGTAGCCAGGGTCGGCCGCGTTGTCGACTCCGCCTGTCCACCCGGGCCCGTGACCGCGATGCTCGAGAGCGCCGCGTCGGGTCGTTCGGAGAACGTGAGGTTGATCACGGTCGGCGTGGCGCCGAGGGCGGACCCACCCGGTGGGTCCGAGTTGGTCAGTCCTGCGTGCGCGGACGCCGAGGGTGCGCACGCGGCCGAGAGCACCAGCACGACCGCAAGCGCACGACGCACTAGTGCTTGTGCTTGGGCTTCGGCTTGGGTGCTGCCTTGAGCGTCAGCGCGACCTTGGTGCCGTTCGGCCGGACCTTGCCGGCGCCGGGCGACGAGCTCGCCACTATGAGCTTGCGCAGCTTGTGATGCTTGCGCGCCCGCGGCTTATGCACCCTGCCGAGCTTGCAGTGCGCGCGGCCGAGCAGCGTCTTGGCCTGGCTGAGGGTCTTGCCCTTGAGCTTCGGCACACGGCAGTTCGGCGGTGGCGTCGGGATCGTCACGGTGACGGTGATCTGCTTGGCCGCCGCGTTGCCGGCGGTGTCGGTGGCTGTCACGCGGACCGTGAAGGACCCGCTATGGCCGAAAGTGTGCGATACCGACGCGCCGGTGGCCGCTGCGCTTCCGTCGCCGAACGACCAGCTGAACGACTCGCCGGAAAACGCGTCGGTGGCTGTGGTCGAGAACGAGCCGCGGGCGCCGCGGGCGATGCGAGTCGGTCCGCTCATCGTGCCCAGGAGCGGTGGCGAGGCGTCGTAGATCGCCGCCTCGACGCCGGCCGGCATACCCGATGCCGAGAGCGGCATGCCGACTACCGCGTCGCCGTTCTCGTCGAGCGCAATGGTCGCGTCGTCAGTGACGCGTGTCTGGTCGGAGATGACCTGCGACGCACCGAAGCTAACGCTGCCCGCAGGCTTCACGGCGGCGCGCACGACGTTGTTGCCGGACGGCGGTTCGTTGGCGTCCCACGTGGCGATCACGTCGCCGCGCCCGTTGCCGGCGAGCTCGAACTTGGCAGGCATCACGGGCACCGGGCTGATCGACTGCACTCCGCCCGGAGCTGGGAAATGGTCGCTGGCGCCGCCCGGTCGCTGCGAGTACACCACGATCGAGCCGTCCGTCCAGCCGACGACTGCGCCACCGGAGTCATCGACATTCACGCCGGGACCGTGCAGGTTCGTGGTGTTGTTCGATAGGTGGTCGATCGTTGGCGTCACGCCGAAGCCGCCGGAGACTGTGCCGGTGACCGCATCGACGATCGGACCGGGAGAGTCCTGGAAGGCGACCACCACCTGACCATTCGGATTGCCGGAAATCGCCTGCGCCGTGTACGTGTGGCCGAGGGTGGCAATGCTCCCACCGCTGCCCCATGCCCCTGGACCTGCGGCGTGGTGCGAGAACGCGACCAGCAGACCGATCGCGG
>JBJMLD010000243.1:0-2768 GCA_045805545.1 Solirubrobacteraceae bacterium
GCACTGGCCAGGTAGAGCGACCCCATCGCCCGCGCACGAACCCATGAGTCGACGCTCGCGTCGACGGGCGCCGCGACCGGAATCCCTCGCCCCATGGCTGGGATATCGGCCACGCCCCCGTCCCCCTTGATACGGGGGTCGACGAATCCCCCGAAATGGGTTGGCGTGACGTACGTTGGGGGCTACCGCACACGCCTCATGAGGAGGACGCCGCAGTGGCTCGCACACCGCTTGCAGGACGCCTGGAGAGGATCGCCGGCGAGGTTGGCGAGGGTTACACGCGCAGGGATGCGCTTCGGCGCGCGGGCATGGCAGCCGGCGGCGTCGTGGCCGCGGGCGCGACCCGCTGGGCGCCGCTGGCCAACGCGGCGACCGCGCCACGGGTCGCCGTGGTCGGCGGCGGCCTGGCCGGCCTGACCTGCACCTATCGGCTGAAGCAGGCGGGGTACGCGGCACAGCTCTACGAGGGCTCGGACCGCCTGGGCGGCCGCTGCTGGTCGTTGCGCGGGGTGTTCCCGGACGGGCTGATCTCCGAGCACGGCGGCGAGCTGATCGACCAGGGCCACGTGACGATGCGCCAGCTCGCGCAGGAGCTCGGGCTCAACCTGACCAACCTGCTGGCGGCGGAGCAGAACGGGACCGAGCCGTTCCACCTCTTCGACGGCCAGGTCTACTCCTACGACGAGGCCACGAACGACCTCAAGGCGGTCTGGCAGCAGATCCACTCGGACGTGTCGGCCGCGAGCTATCCGACCCAGTGGGACAGCAATACCCAGCGCGGCCGCGAGCTCGACGCGATGTCGATCACGGACTGGATCAACGCGTACGTGCCCGGCGGGATGTCGTCGAAGCTCGGACAGCTGCTCGACGTCGCCTACAACATCGAGTACGGCGCGGAATGCAGCCAGCAGAGCTCGCTGAACATGCTCTACCTGCTCGGCTACTCGGGCCAGGGCAACCTGCGGATCTTCGGCCCGTCGAACGAGAAGTACCACGTGACCGGCGGCAACGACCAGATCCCCGCGGGCCTGGCCGCGAGGCTGGACGGTCAGATCAACACGGGCTACGAGCTGACGGCGGTGAAGAAGAACACCGACGGCAGCTGGACGCTCACGTTCGCGAACAAGAAGACGACCACGGTCGACCGCGTCGTGCTGGCGATCCCGTTCACGATCCTGCGCTCGATTGACCTCTCGAAGGCCGGTTTCGAGCCGCGCAAGATGCGGGCGATCCGCGAGCTCGGGATGGGAACCAACTCGAAGCTGCACGTCGGCTTCAAGACGCGCTTCTGGCGCGGGCTCGGCTGCAACGGCGAGACCTACGCGGACACGGGCTACCAGAACACTTGGGAGGTCTCGCGCGGGCAAGCCGGCGCGTCGGGGATCCTCGTCGACTACACGGGCGGCGACATCGGGAACAGCTTCGGCTCCGGCACGCCGGACTCGCGCGCGCGTCAGTTCCTGGCGCAGATCGAGCCGCTGCTGCCGGGCGCGACGGCCAACTACAACGGCCGGGCCTACATCGACTACTGGGCCGCCAACAAGTGGACGAAGGGGTCTTACTCGTACTGGAAGGTCGGGCAGTACACGGCGTTCTCGGGCATCGAGGGAACCGAGCAGGCGGGCTGCCACTTCGCCGGCGAGCACACGTCAGTCGACAACCAGGGCTATCTCGAGGGTGGCGCGGAGACGGGCACGCGCGCGGCGAACGAGATCATCGCCGCGCTCAAGCACTAGGAGCCTCAGGACCGCTCGGCGGCCTTCTTGGTGGGGATGAGCAGGGCGGCGCCCATCGCGCCACCCAGGTCGCCGAGCGTGGCCACGACGATGGCGGGCGGGTGCTCGTCGACGAACAGGTGCGGCTGCATCGCCTTGGCGATGCGCTTGGCGTAGGGGTCGCCGAGGCGGATGCCCAGCCCGCCACCGATGACGACAGCCTCGACGTCAAGCACATTGACACATGACGCGACGCCGCTGCCAAGCGCAGCGATCGCTCGGTCGACCAGCTCGATCGCCATCTTGTCCCCGTGCGCCAGCGCCCGTGCCCAGATCCCGGAGGTCAGGCGCTCGCGGCCGCGTTTCTCCATGATCTCGAAGAGCTTGGTCTTCTCGCCCTTCTTCTGGAGGTGGCGGGCGCGGGCCTCCATCGACGCACGGCCGGCGTAGGCCTCCATGCAGCCGCGGCGGCCACACGGGCACTTGTCGCCGTTCTGCTCGACGACGACGTGGCCGATCTCGCCCGCGGATCCGCGCCCGACCCACTGCTTGCCCTCGAGGATCAGGCCGCCCCCGACACCGGTCCCCCAGAAGACGCCGAGGATGGACGTGAACGGCTTGCCGGCCCCGAGCCGGAACTCCGCCTCGGTGGCGACCGACACGTCGTTGCCGAGCAGCACGCGCGTGCCCAGCCGCTGCTCCAGCTCCGGCCCGAGCGGGAACGCGTCACCCCAGCCCGCAAGGTTGGGCGGGTTGATGACCTCGCCCGCATCGGGGTCGATGCCGCCGGGAGCGCCAACGCCGACGCCCACGAGCGAATCGGTCGCAAGCCCCGCCTCGTCCGCGGCCGCGCCCAGCGACTGGGCGATCGCGTCGACGACGTCGTACGGGCCGCCGTCAGCGGGGGTTGGGACACGCGACTGCCCCAGGACCTTGTAGCGGCCGTCGACGACGACCGTCTGGATTTTCGTGCCGCCGAGATCGACGCCTGCGCGCGGTGGCATCGCCCGAGTATCGCGGCTCGGGCATGCGCCTGCCGCCGCAGGGCGCGCA
>JBJMLD010000244.1:0-17781 GCA_045805545.1 Solirubrobacteraceae bacterium
ATCCTGATCGCCTCCGCCGCGCTGATGCTCGCCATCGCGGTGCCGGCCCTGCAGCTCAGCACTACGAGCGGCGATAACCGCGGCGTGCCGCACGGGACGAGCGCCACCGACGGCCTGTTCGTGCTCGAGCGGACCCTGGGTCCGGGCGCGCTGGCGCCGAACCAGATCGTGGTCGACACGGGTAGGCCGGGCGGGGCGCTGGCGCCGGCTGTTGTGGCCGCCGAGCGGCGCCTGGCCCAGCTGCTCCGTTCCGATCCGGCGGTGGACAAGTCGACCGTGATAGCCCCCGCGTTCGTCGGGGCTGGAGTGCAAGCCCACCGGGCCAACCTGCTCGACCCGACCGACCGGATCGCCCAGATCCGGGCCGCCGGCTTCCGAGACTCTGGCACCCACGCCGCCGCCGATCTCGTCCACCGGATTCGCGATCGCTACATCCCCGCGGCTGGTTTCGGCGCGGCGCGCGTGTATCTCACGGGCGCTCCCGCCTTCGGCGTCGACTTCCTGGCCAAGGCGTACGGCGCGTTCCCGTGGCTGGTGCTGGCCGTGCTCGTGATCAGCTACATCCTGCTGCTGCGCGCATTCCGCTCCGTCGTGCTTCCGATCAAGGCCGTGTTCATGAACCTTCTGTCGGTGGCCGCCACCTACGGCGTGCTCGTGCTCTTCTTCCAGCACGGCTGGGGCCACACCCTGCTCGGCCTTCAGTCCTCCTCGCAGATCGAAGGCTGGATCCCGATCTTCCTATTCGCCGTGCTGTTCGGCCTCTCGATGGACTACGAGGTCTTCCTGCTCTCCCGCATGCGAGAGGAGTGGGACCTCACGCATGACAACGAGCACGCCGTCGCCTACGGCCTGGAGCACACCGGCCGCATCATCACCGCCGCCGCGATCATCATGATCGCTGCCTTCGCCGGGTTCACCGCCGGGCGCTTCGTCGGCCTGCAGGAGTTCGGGATCGGCCTGTCCGCGGCGATCCTGCTCGACGCCACCGTCGTCCGGGCGCTGCTCGTGCCGGCGACGATGAAGCTCCTCGGCCGCTGGAACTGGTGGCTGCCCGAAGGCGTGCGGCGAGCCATGCGGCTCTCGCCGCCACCGACGCCGGCGACCGCCACCGGTCGCGCCGACGGATCGTCCTGATCGCACACGCTTGCCCGCGCCACCGACCCCTTAAACCACGACGGGGACCCGCTTCCAGGGTCCCCGTCGCTTGATCCCATTACACGCACCCACGGCCGGGTTGGGTGCGTCCTCCGGAGATCGATTCAGACGCACAGACACCCGCCGCCGGGCAAAGTTGCGGCACGTCCGAAGAACTTTGTCCCTGCCATACTTGGCTTTCCCCCGCCCGGGGGCGTAGCTCAGTTGGTTAGAGCGCCGGCCTGTCACGCCGGAGGTCGCGGGTTCGAGTCCCGTCGCTCCCGCTTATCGTTCTGCCTGCAAACGCTGCTCTTGCCGGTCGGGACCGCCGCCAGCCCGCGCTACCGGCAGCGCGTTCTGCGGCCGTAGAGCAAGGTCACTTGGCGTCGGCCGTGCTGGAGCACTCCGGCTTCGGTCCGACACGCGTAGGCGGTAGCGCGCTCGCCGAAGATCGTGAGCTTGCAGGTCACCCCGCGGCCGGCCTTTCGGCAGCGGCCGATCTCCCAATCGATGTACTGATCCGTCCAGGAGCGCTGGACCAGCTTGCGCGCGAGCGCGTTGACCTTGCTTCGCGCCGCATCCGTAACACGCGACGATGCGCCGGCCCGGCGGGTTGCGGCAGGCGTCGCCTCGACGCCGTCGCTGAAGCGGCATTTCGGTGGGTCGACGACGCCTGTCTTTGGGTTCTTGACGGCATACGGCAACTCGACGTGACCGGGATCGCGGCGTGACGACGGGCAAAGTCCGGGCACCTGCAGAACGAAGCCGTTGAAGTAGCGCAAGACATCGGCCTTGCGCGTGGTGGCCGATGGGTCGAAGCGGCCGGTCACCGCGCCGAACGCGAGCCGGAGGTCGGCCGCCTCGCCGAGGTTGTGGCGTGAAGTTCCACTCTTCGCCGGGCCGTTCTTGGCCGTGCCGTCGCTCGTCCAACCCGTCGGGCACTGTATGAAGCCTGCGAGTGGACCACCGGCCGTAGCTCCCCCTGGGCACAGCTGGTTCAGCGTCGACTGCGTGCGGTCGGCGGGGTCGGGGCGATCTGCTTTGTTGTGCCAGTCGTCGTAGAGCTTGTCCTGTTCCTTGGTGCTGCGGAAGCCGGACTTCAGGGCAAAGCAGATGTTGTTCGCGTGAAGCACGCCATAGAGCTGGAGCAGCTTGGCCTTCATCGCGGGGGTCAACTCGGCCCACGCCGCGCCCGGAAGCTGCGGATTGTTCTTGCACAGGACCCGCGGCGCGGCGGTTGCGACCTTTGGGCCCTGTCCGGTCGTGCAGGCAATCCGTGCTCCGTAGAAGACACCGTTGCCCGGGCTCATGACCTTCCCGCTGTTGGGGTGCAGAGCGTCAGCGACCTTCTGCAGCCGTGAACCACGCAGAGACTTCGATCCCGCCGTGATGCGGTGAGCATTGCCCGGCGTACCGAGGCGGAAGGCATTTGTCGCGAATCCAGGCTGGGACATGAGACTCGCCTGAGGCACCTTGAGAAGCCCGGTGAGCTTCTGGCGATCAGCGCCGAGGACGATGTAGGCGAGCGGGGACGGCGTCTTGGGCGGTGGCTGCCCGCAGTTCCCGTCATCCCACGTCGAGGAGAAGTCAAATGGCCACTCGGCACCGGCCGCGTTCGTGTCCGGCCGATTGGCCGCCGAAGTGCGGATCGCCAGGTCGCCAGGCACGCGCTGGATCGTGATCCTCTCGGTGAAATCCACGCCGACGCTGATCGGCACGGTGGCGCCGCCATACCGTCCGCTGACGACGAACGTCTGCGGATCCGCTGAGACGAATCTGTCGACGGGCTCGTGGGTCACGAACGGACCCCCCGGGTCACCCGTCGGAGAGCGAAACGGAGCCGTCGCGCACGACGAAGTTCCGAACGAGTTGACACCGACCACCGGCGGCGTCCACGTGATCTTCACCGTGGTGCTCCCCGCGTCGGCCTCGACCAACATGCCCCATCCCAGGGTGAATGTGCTGGATGAGGAGTCAGTGCACGAGGGCGGGTGCGGGGTGACGGCGAGGTTGCACCCATGGATCACTGTGTTGACTGTCCCCGTGTCCGTGGACGCGTTGATCTGACCCTGCGTCTGCGAGCCGTCTTCCGAGGCGACGGTGTTGAGCGGGTCGACTGGTTGAGGAGAGCTGATCGACCCGGCGTACTGAGACGTCCCGTCGGTCGCCTCGCACGGCGGCGGATCGAATCCCGGACCCGTTCCGACGGCGGTGGCGGTGAGCGAGGCCGACAACACCTGGTAGGTGCCGGAGAAAGGGGCCGCCGCGGGGCCATCGGCCATCGCCGGTGGGACGAGAATCACAACAAGCGCGCCCGCGACAAGCACGGCCGCGCGGAGCGGCCGACGGACGAGGGCGATCATTGCCGCGGCTCCGGCCGGGGTCGGCCGCGGAAGCTCATCTCAACCCCCGGGTTGAGGTTCGCGCCATGCACGACATTCTTATCGCCGAAGTCACGCCCGTGGGAAAACCTCCTCGTGGGCGGAGCCGCAGCCGCAACGCGTGATCGACTCCCCAGTCCCTGCTACTCCCCGGCCGGCGGCCACCCTCCGCGCTCGAGGTAGTCCTTCGCCCGGTCGAAGCCCTCCTGATCGAGAGTGCCGTTCTGCACCATGTAGCTGAGGGTGCCGAGAATGCCCTGCGGGTCGTCTCCGCCGAAACTCATCGGGAACTGCATCGGCGGCAGCGCGGGAGCTGGCTCATCCCAGAAGACCGGTGGCGGCGAGTTGTTGCCTGTCCCGCCGCCGCCCTGACCCACGAGGACCACCTGGCCGACCCGCGGCTAGCACGCCCTTGGGGAGGATCGTGCGGAACGAATATGGCCGCGGCGCTGGAGGCTCGCCTTGTTACAGCGGCCTCTTGATCAGATCGCGAAACCCCACGATTCGATCCTAACCCAGCCGGCTCCGGCACCGCAAGTCGCCATATCCGGCTCGACTCCGTAGCGATTCCACAAGGAAGTCACTCGCTGTGGCGTCACCCAGACGTCGTCAGCCAGAGAGCAGCGGTAGGGTGTGCCGTGGGGGTACAAAAACACCATATTGAGGAGGGAGGGCGTATGACGGTTCGTCAGCGTAGAAGGCTCGCGATAGGGGTTCTCGCTGCCGTACTAATCGTCTCGGCGGTCGCGGCATCGGGTGCCTCCGCCGTGTTGAAGAGGCTTCCGAACGGGCAGACGGTGTCCTACCAGCCGCTCGCCGGCGGAAGCACTCAGGTGACACCGTTCGACGCGGTGTTCACGAATATGGATTACAACGGCGGCCCGGTGATGCCGTCGAACACCAATTACATGGTGCTTTGGAGCCCGACCGGACTGTCGGCGTACCCGCCGGAGTATGTGGGAGGACTCGCCCGCTACTTCCGCGATCTGGCCCACGACAGCGGCGGCGATCAGAGCGTCGAGTCCGTCGCGACTCAGTACAACGACCTGACCGGAGCGTTCTCAAGCTACGACGCGAGATTCGGCGGGGTGCTGCTCGACAGGCACCCGTATCCGGAGAGCCAATGTCCGACCGCCGCGCCGGTGACCAACTGTCTGACCGACGCCCAGATCCAGCAGGAGCTCGTCAGGTTCGTGACCGGGCGCCACCTCAAGACCGACTTGAGCCATGAGTACTTCCTGCTGACGCCCCCGCACGTCGAAAGTTGCTTCAGCAACAACCCGGCCACGAACTTCGACGGATGCTCGGCCGGGGAGCCACGCCCTCTCGCGGGATTCTGCGCGTACCACCAGAACACGGCCCTGCCGACCATGCTCTTCTACGCAAACGACCCGTTCGACGCCGACAACCCGCGGTGCCAGGACTTCAACTACCCCAACGGCATCTCGGACGGCGAGATCAACGGCGGACTCAGTCATGAGCACATCGAGTCGATTACCGACCCGATCCCAAACGACGCGTGGACGAACGGCTTCGGCGCCAACCAGGGCTTGGAGGTCGGCGACCAGTGCAACCGGGTGAGAGGCAATCCACTCGGGACCGCTCCGAACGGCGCCACGTACAACCAGGTGATCAACGGGCACTTCTACTGGTATCAGGAGGAGTGGAGCAACCTGGGTCACACCTGCGTGCAGCGCCTCACGCTACCCGCGAGGCTTCCCACCGCGCGGGAACGCGTGACCGCCGGCGCGGGGCTAGACATGACGTTTGACGCGTCGCGGTCGACGGCCCCCGGGGGCGTGGCCGATTTCAGCTGGCAGTTCAATGACGCGTTCGCGGCTCAGACCGTCGAGCAGACAACGCCGACGATCACGCACACGTTCCCGGCCGCCGGTCCGTACTCCACCGGGGTGGCGGTATTCAATCCCGACGGGCTGTCCGCCGGAACCGGCGGGATTGTCACCACGGGCAGGAACGGGTTCACGCCGGCGTTCACGGTTTCCCGGGACACCGGAGGCCGCGGGCGCGGGGACGACGGCCGGACCGTCAGCTTCAGCGCACTCACGGCTGTGAGTGGCCAGCCGGTGATCAACTACCTGTGGGAATTCGGGGACGGCTCGACGGGCTCCGGTGCCACGCCCACGCACACCTATGCGCGACCGGGCAGGTACACGGTGACGGCAGTGTTGTTCAGCGGTGTCGGATCCGCGTTCCCGGGCGCCGGCGCCGGCCCGATCTACGCAAAGGACATCACGGTCGGCCCACGGTAGAGACCGGGTCATCGCGAGGTTTGGAGCGGTCGCCTTGTGCGGCCGCTCCGCCTTCGCGATCCTACGCGCGATGAGCGGACGGCAACCAACCAGTCACGAACGGCGGCACGGCCGGCCCTGGGACGCGTCCTACGTCGAAGGGCCTCCCCCGTGGGACATCGGAGAACCCCAACCCGCGGTACGACGCTTGGCGGTCGAACGCGCCTTCACCGGCGCCGTGCTCGATGCCGGATGTGGGACGGGCGAGAACGCCCTCCATGTCGCTTCCCAGGGCCTGCATGTTCTCGGGATCGATGTAGCGGAGACTGCAGTGTCGATAGCCCGGGAGACGGCGGCCGCTCGGGGCTTGAACGCCGACTTCGTGGTTGCCGACGCCCTGCACTTGGAGCACACACACCGACGATTTGACACCGTGCTCGACTGCGGGTTGTTCCACACGTTCTCCGAAAGCGGTGAGCGGCGAGCGTACGTGGCGAGTCTGGCGTCGGTGACACCTCCCGGCGCCCACCTGTACGTGCTGTGTTTCAGCGACGAAGAGTCAGATGCAACTGGTCCCCATCCGGTCAGGCAGGAGGAGCTGAGGGCCGCGTTCAACCCCGACAGCGGCTGGAGCGTTACCTCGATCAGCCCGGATCTGCTCCAGACGAGGTTCGCCCCGCAGGGCGCACCCGCCTGGCTGGCGAAGATCCAACGGATCGAAGCCGCGTCACTCCGAGCTCCAACCGCGTGACGTGTACGTGACAACGGTGTCCAGCGCAGTCGCGTTGTCGGCCCAGTCCCAGGCGTAGATCGTCAAGCGGTAGCGCCCCACTGGCACCCCGGAGGGCAGCGGTGGGGCCAGCCCGCCGGCCACGCGGTAGATCCAGTGCGGAACGCACACCGAACGGGTGGCGAAGCAGGCGTAGCCGGGGGCGCGCGCGCCCGGGGCGTAGATCAGCGAGCGATCGGCCCAGGATAGAAGGTGCGTGCCGCGGAACGCCCATCCCAACGGAGTCATCGCCGCACCCGCTGCGTCATACAAGCGGTACGCGATCCCCGCCGGCGCCAGGGTCGGCGTCACGTACGTGGTGCGGCGCACGAACGATTGCGGGCTGTATGCGGCGACCGTCACCTGACCGTCCGCGGCGACCGCGGCGTGCCCGATCACCGGGCGGGCGCGGTTGCGGTACGGCCTCAGCACACTCCCTCCCGGGCGCAGCGGATTGACGTAGTTGCCGCGATAGTCGAGCTCTGAGAACGCGACGTGCCCGTACCCCTTCATCACGTGCCCCAGCACGGTCGCGAACGGCGTCACCCACTGACCGGGCGCAACTGTGGGGACGATGTGCCAGTAGACGTAGTTACCCACCTGGACTCGGGCGTCCGGCCCGGACACGGCGAGCACGCGGGCCAATCCCGGCTGCACGGCGTACACGGCCTGGCCGTCGCGGGCCTGAATGTCGACGCCGACGTGCAACGATGCCGGCCGAAGCTCGTTCAGCCCAGCGCGCAACGGATGCTGGTGGTGAAACGGAGCCAGCGGCCAGCCGAGCTGGGCACCGTATGGTCGGCAGGCAGCCGAGCAGAAGTAGCCGTCGGCGTACAAGGATGGAACCTCGGCACCGCGCGGCACCCGCTCATAAGGGTTGGGAGCGAATGGAACCGCCCTCGACGGGGTGGCGCCCAGCGGCCGACCAGCCTGGCCGTGCGATCGGCGTACATCATGCCGCCGGGCAGCACGCGAGCGGGCAGGTCGCACCGAAACGCCACCGTCCCGTCGTGCCACACGCGACGCAGTAGCGACCGGTTGTCCCAGCGCAAGCGCCGCGATCATGATCACGGCGCTGGCCACCACAAGGATTGCGGCAACGGCCGCCGCCCTCGCGCCGCGGGACGCCGAACGGCGCGCGTTCAGCGGGCCGGCAAGGGCCCGCTCTCGCGGGACCCATGTTCTATGAGAATCGAGTGCGCTGATACGCGTGTGACCTCGACACCAAACGGCGGCGCGACGCGCTGCAGTCCTTTCGGCGTCGAGGGTCTACATCCTGCGTATGCAGGTTGCCGCGCAAACCGCGACAACCTCTGTGGCAGCGACTTCGAGCCGCTGCCCGCGTCAGTCAGCTCGACTTCTTGCCGCCCTTGCGTCCGGCAGCGGCCTTCTGGGCACGGTTGCCGCCGCTTCCGCCGCCGCTGCTCTGGCGGCTCCGGCTGCTGCCGCTGCTCTTGCCACCGCGGCTCGAAGAGCCCTCGGAGTTGGAGATCGCGGCCGCGCGCGACTTGCTCATGCCCTTCTTGCGCAGGCCCTCGTACTGCTTGTCGTTTTTCACACTCGACCCATGATCCTTGGCCATCTGGCACCTCCAAGGTCGTCGTTGCTGGTGAGGTTCTACCCACAGCGCTGCGCGTCAACGCGCCGTCTCAGGACGCGGCGCGATGCTCCCGCGGGCTCACGCCGCGCAGGCGCTTGAACGCGGTGCTGAGGGCGAACGGACTTCCATAGCCGACCTCCTGGGCGACTGAGGCGATCGTCGCGCCAGGCTCGCGGAGGAGGTCGGCGGCCAGGGCGATGCGCCACCCGGTGAGGAATGTCATCGGCGGTTCGCCGACGAGCTCCTGGAAGCGGCGGGCCAGCGTGGCCCGGGAGGTACCGACCTCACGGGCGAGTTCGGCCAGCGTCCAGGCGTGGGCGGGATTGTGGTGCAGCAGGCGCAGCGCGTGGCCGACGACGGGGTCGGCGTAGGCGCGATACCAGGTTGGCGCCGCAGCATCTGGTCGGGCGAACCACGAGCGCAGGACTGCGATCAGCAGGAGGTCGAGCAAGCGGTCGAGCACCGCCTCTTGGCCCGGCTCGTCCTTGACGATCTCGTCGGCCAGCAGCGGGATGAGCGGACAGTCCCACTCATCCTCACGCAGCACCAGTGTGGTCGGCAGGGCGCGCAGCAGCCGCTGGCTGACCTCGCTGTGCAGGTGGTAGGTGCCGGTCAGTATCACGGTGCTGCCATCTGGGCTGTTGCCCCAGGTGCGCACCCCCCGGCTCCACTGCTCGGCCAGCTCCTCGCCGCCGATGGTGGTGCAGCGCTGTCCCGGGTGGATCACGGCTTGCGGTGGCGTGGCCGGATCGTCGGCCACCGTGTACGGCTCCGGGCCGCGAACGACGGCCACGTCACCCTGGTCCAGGGCGAGCGGCTGCGCGTCCCCAGCCGGTAGGAGCCATGCCTCGCCGCGCACGAGCGCGATGACGGTGAGCGGCGCCTCGTCGGCCACGATGAGCGACCACGGCGGGTCCATGCTCGAGCGCAGTAAGAACGCCTCCCGCGCTCGCGGACCGTCGAGCAGACCGGCGACGGCATCCACAAGCCTCAGTGTACACCGCAGTCTGGACGCTCACGTATGGATTCGCGCATCCTGGCTATTCCCGATCTCGCGTCACGCTGGTTGATTGACGCAGATGAACAACACAAGCGAACACACCACCCTGATTCTCGGCGGCACCGGCAAGACTGGCCGCCGCATCGTCGAGCGCCTGCACCAACGCGACGTGCCCGTGCGTGTCGGCTCGCGTTCCGGGGAGCCACCTTTCGACTGGGAGGATCGTGGCACCTGGGCACCGGCGCTCCAAGGCACCAGCGCGGCTTACGTTTCGTTCTTTCCTGACGTGGCGGTGCCCGGCGCGCCGGAGGCGATCGCCGCTCTGGCCGACCTGGCGGTCGCGGGCGGCACCCGCCGGCTCGTGCTCTTGTCCGGCCGCGGCGAAGAAGAGGCCCAGCGGGCCGAGCAGGCGCTGCAGGCCTCGGGCGCGGAATGGACGATCGTGCGCTGCAGCTGGTTCATGCAGAACTTCAGCGAGGGCTTTCTTCGCGATGCGGTGCTGGCCGGCGAGGTTGCGCTCCCCGTCGGCGAGACGCCCGAGCCGTTCGTCGATACCGACGACATCGCCGACGTGGCCACCGTGGCGCTCACCGAACCGGGACACGCGGGGCAGGTCTACGAGTTGACGGGTCCGCGCATGCTCACTTTCGGCGAGGCGGTGGCTGAGATTGCCGCCGCGCTCGAGCGACCGGTCGCGTTCACATCGGTTGACGTCGCGGATTACGCACAGGCCATGCGCGAGCAGGGACTGCCCGAGGATGTCGTCGCGTTGGTCAGCTACCTGTTCGCCGAGGTCCTGGACGGGCGCAACGCCCATCTGGCCGATGGCGTACAGAGAGCCCTCGGACGCCCGCCGCGCGATTTCGCTCAGTTCGCCCGCACCGCCTCGACGACCGGCGCCTGGAGCCGGGCATGACCACGCTACGCGCAGTCACGCTGCTTGGTGCGACGATCACGATGGGCCTCGTCACCGGGGTGTTCGCGCTCTTCGCGCACACGATCATGCCAGCGCTGAAGAAAACCGACGATCACACGTTCGTGGCCACCTTCCAATCCCTCGACCGGGCGATCATCAACCCGTGGTTCATGCTCACCGCGTTCGTCGGCGCGCTCGTCTTCACACTGGCCGCCACGCTGACCAATCGCGGCAGCACACTGCCCTGGATCGCCGTCGCGCTGGCGCTGTACCTGATCGCCTTCGTGGTCACGATCGCCGTCAACGTGCCGCTGAACGACACGATCAAAGCCGCCGGCAACCCTGCCCACATCACAGACCTGGCCGCGGTGCGCGCCCGGTTTCACGAGGCGCGCTGGGCCGCGTGGAACCTGGTGCGCGTGGTGACCTCGGTTGGCGCGTTCGGCTGCCTGGCCTGGGCGCTGGTGCTCTACGGACGGAGCACGGCCTGATTCGCCTCGGCCAGCGTCTCAACCACTTGGACGCGCTCCGGAACGCCGGTCAGCTCGAGCACGCGACGGGGCGGCTGGCCAGCCGGGCTCACAACGACCATCGACTGCGAGCGCAGGCTGAGGCGCTTGCCCAGCTCGTAGAGCATGCGGACGCCGGCGCTGTCGAGGTAGATGAGCTCGGTGAGATCGATGATCAGCCCGTGCAGCGTGTTCGGCATCCGGGTCAGCGCGTCCGTGACCTGATCGGCGTTGGAGATGTCGATCTCGCCCGCCAGCCTGGCTATCTGGAAGTCGTCGTCGCCGCTGATGTCGACCCGGACCAGGTCGCTCGGCTTGCCGCCGGCGGCACCCTCCTCGCCGCTCATCCCGTCGTGGCCGCGGACGGCGCCGGCGCGAGACGACGGCGTAGCGTGACCGTGGTGCCCTCCGACGCCTTCTCGATCTGTACCTCGTCGCACAGCGCGCGCATCAGGAGCAGGCCGCGGCCCCCGTGGTCCCCGCGAGGTGGGCGCCAATGGCCCTGGTCCTTGATCGCCAGTGCCACGGCGTCGCCTTCGCGCACTGCGCTGGCCTGGAATGACGCGTCGGCCGGGCCGTAGGCATGGCGCACGACGTTCGCGCAGGCCTCGGTCAAGGCCACCTCGAGGTCTGAGAGAGTTTCACGATCGAGCTCGGGAGCGTTGACGTGGAGCCATTCCCGAACTCTATGCCGAGCCACTGTCACCGAGCCGCTGACGGCCGGAAGCGTGAGCTCGAGCGCGCCCTCCGGCGCGCCGAGCAAGCGCATGGCCAGCACGGCCACATCGTCGCGTCCCGGCCGATCCGCGAGCAGGCGAGCGATGACGTGATCGGACAACCCTTCAGGATCCGGCGGGGAGTCGCTCAGCGCCTTGCACAACCGCGCGATGCCGTCATCGATCGGCTCGGCGCGACGCTCGACCAGGCCGTCGGTGTAGAGGAGCAGCGTTTCGCCTTCGGCGAACCTGTGGGTGACCTCGTCCGGAGCCCGGCCGCGCATGACGCCGATGGGAAGCGTGTTCTCCGACTCGAGCGCCCGCACCTCGCCGTCGACAGCGCGAATCAGGGCCGGCGGGTGCCCGGCGCGAGCCACCGTGACCGACCCGCGCGCGGTGTCGGCGATCAGCAGTAGCACGGTGGCGATCATCTCCTCCCCGAGACTCGACGCCACCAGCTGATCGAGCCGGCGCAGCGCCTCGGCCGGGGAATGCCCCTCGGCCGTGTACGCACGCAAGGAGTTGCGCAGCTCACCCATCCTTGCCGCCGCCGGCGTCCCGTGACCAACGATGTCGCCGATCATGACCGCGACGCGATCACGATCGAGCTGGAGGGCGTCGTACCAATCGCCGCCGATCTGCGCCCCGACCTGCCCGGGGAGATAGCGCGCGGCCAGCTCCAAGCGCGGGTGCTCGGGGAGTGAATCGGGCAGGAGGCTGCTTTGCAGGACGACCACCTGCTGGCGCTCGTGCTCGAACCGGCGGGCATGGTCGACTGCGGTGGCGATCCGATCCGCCGCCAGCCCCAGAAGCTCGAGGTCGGCTGGATCGAATGCGTCGGCTCGCACGGCGGCGAGCAGCAGCAGGCCGAGCGCCTGATCGGCGGTCCTCAGCGGCACAGCCAGCAAACCGGCGAACGCCTCGAGCCCGGCATCCGGCAGCTCCTGCTCGAGCTCCCGCCGCTCGGGACCGGCCGGCATCAGCAGCGCGGCTCGCCCGTCGTCCATGAGCCCGCCCAAGGCTCCAACCGACGCGTCGACGACGCTCTGATCCGAGGCGAGCAGATGCTCGCCCCGCGCGGCGAACGGACGCAGCTCTCCTGACCCTGACTCGTCGCTCAGCAGGAGCACCGCGCCGTCGGCGGCGAACAGCGCGCAGGCACGCTCCAGCAGCTCGTGGCTGAGCGGTCCCAGGTCGAGATGCGCGAGCGCCACGTCGCTGAGCGACTGCAGCGTGCGAACCGCGCGGGCCGCGGCCTCGGCGATCGCGCGCGCGCGTGACTGGCGCAGGCGTTCGGCCCGCTCGTGAGCCAGCGTGACGAACGCCATCACCTTGGCGCGCAGGATGCTCGGCTCGAACGGCTTGATCACGTAGTCCACCGCACCGGTCGCGTAGGCGAGCTCGATCTGCGCGGCGTCGCTGACCAGCGCGGTGAGGAAGATGATCGGGATGTGTCGCGTCGCCGGACGCGAGCGGATGATGCGGGCGGTCTCGACGCCGTCGAGACCGGCCATTCGCACGTCGAGCAGGATCACGGCCACCTCCTGGTGCAGCAGCGCGCGCAACGCTTCCTCGCCCGAGTCGACGCTGATCAATCGTTGGCCGAGCGGCTCGAGCACGGCCTCGAGGGCGGCCAGGTTCTCGCGGTGATCGTCGACGAGCAGGATCCCCGCCGGCTCGGTATGCCTTGACTCGAGGTCTACTTGGGCGGTGTCAGGCGGCACGACTGCCTCGTGGTTCGCCGGAGCGTCACGCCGATCGTCGAGACTGCGCGCCGGCGCCATGGTCCTAGTTAGCGCTCGGCCGGTCCCGGGCCTGTAGCCAATGGCCGACCATCGCGATCAGCTTCGCCGGGTCGACCGGTTTGGTGATGTAGTCCGATGCCCCAGCCTCGATGCTCTTCTCGCGGTCACCCTGCATCGCCTTGGCCGTGACCGCGATCATCGGCAGCGATTGCAGCATCGGCATGGCTCGTGCGGCCTGGATCGTCTCGTACCCATCCATCTGGGGCATCATGATGTCCATCAGCACGAGGTCGATGGTCGGATCTCGGCGCAGGATCTCGAGCGCCTCGGCGCCCGTCTCGCTGAAGATCACCTCGAGCCCGCGATCCTCCAGCAAGCTGGCCACCGCGAACAGGTTGCGCACGTCGTCGTCGACGAGCAGAACACGGCCATGCAGGCGTCCGGGCGGAGCGGGCTCCTCCGTCACCTCGAGCTCGGTTTCGCCTGTGGCGGTGACGCCGCTGGGGTGAAGCAGCAACGCCGTCTCGGCCCGCAGCGAGTCATCTGAGGTGGCGACCCGCGGCAGGAGCCTGGGTTCGTAGCGTCGCAGCCGGGCTTCGTCACGCGCGGTGACGCGGCGATCGAGTCGGAGGATTACGGTGAGGTGATCGATTTCGGGGCGGCTGGCCAGCTGTTCGAGCAGACCGAACACCGTCGTCTTCGACAGGCCCGAACCGATGATCAGGCAGTCGGGCGGGTTGTGATCGACGACAGCCAGCGTCTCTTCGCTCGTCTGCGTGCTGGTCAGCTCGATGCCGTGATCGCGGCCCACGAGGCGCCGGATCGCGTCGAGTGCCAGGCCGCCGCGGTCGAGCACGACAAGCCGGCGTGAGGTGAGGAGGGGTCGGGGCATGTCATGCTCGGGCGCCTCGGCATCGGTCTCAGGCTGACGCGCGACGGGCTCGAGCTCGAGCTCGCCAGCGGTGCTGGTGGCCTCGATGGCGCCGATCGGTTCCACCGTCCCGGCGCGGTCGGCCACGGCACTCAACCGCAGGCGCAGCGTAAACGTGCTGCCGCGTCCGATCGTGCTGTGGACTGAGATCTCACCGCCGAGTGCCCGGGCCAGCTCACGACTGATCGACAGGCCGAGCCCGGTGCCGCCATACGTCCGGCTCGTCGTGCCGTCGGCCTGCTGGAAGGCCTCAAAGATCACCGCCAGCTTTTCCTCCGCGATTCCAACCCCTGTGTCGATGACCGAGAAGGCCAGCTCGTCCTCGCCGAGGCGCTCGATCCGCAGCGTCACGCCGCCCTCGGCTGTGAACTTGAACGCGTTCGAGAGCAGGTTGCGCAGGATCTGCTGCAGGCGCTGCTCGTCGCTGACAATGGCGCTCGGCACGTCCTCGGCCAGCACGACCTCCAAGCTCAGGCTCTTGTCAGCCGCCACCGGCTCGAACGTGCGGCGCACATACGCGCAGATGTCCGCCACCGGGATGGCGTCGAACACCAGGTCCATCTTCCCGGCCTCGATCTTCGACAGGTCGAGGATGTCGTTGATCAACTCCAGCAGGTCGCTGCCGGCGGCGTGGATCGTGCGGGCGAAATCGAGCTGCTTGGCCGTGAGGTTGCCGGTCTCGTTGTCGGCCAGGAGCTTTGACAGGATCAGCAGGCTGTTGAGCGGCGTGCGCAGCTCGTGGCTCATGTTGGCCAGGAACTCCGACTTGTAGCGCGAGCTCAGGGCGAGCTGCGCCGCCTTCTCCTCCAGGCCAAGCCGCGCCTGCTCGATCTCGCGGTTCTTGGTCTCGATGTCCCGGTTGCGCTCCTCGAGCAGTTGGGCCTGTTGCTCGAGCTCGGAGTTGAGCGACTGCGACTGCTGGAGCAGCTCCTGGGTGCGCATGTTGACGATGATCGTGTTGAGCGCCACGCCGAGCGTGCCCATCAGCTGCTCGAGGAAGGTCCGGTTGATCTCGCTGGGCGTCCTCAGCCAGGCCAGCTCGATCACGCCGAGGATCTGATCCTCGAACAGGATCGGCATGATCATGATGCTCTCCGGGGCGGCCGCGCCGAGACCGGAGCTGACCTGGATGTAGCCCTCAGGTGCGTCGTCGACGTCGATCACCGTCTGGTCGAGCGCGGCCTGGCCGATGAGTGACTCGCCGAGCTTGAAGCGCTGTGGCAGCGCTCCGCCGGGCGGATAGCCGTAGCTGGCGATCAGCCGCAGCTCCTGCGGCTGCCCGTCGGCGTCGGACTCGGCGAGGAAGAACGCGCCGTGACGAGCCGACACGGTCGGTGTCAGCTCGGACATGATCAGCTGCGTGACCGTGGCCAGCTCGCGCTGGCCCTGCATCAGTCCGGAGATCCGGGCCAGGTTCGTCTTCAGCCAGTCCTGCTCCTCATTGCGCGTCGTCGTATCACGCAGGTTGGCGATCATCTGGTTGATGTTGTCCTTGAGCTCGGCCACCTCGCCTTGCGCCTCGACCGCGATCGAGCGCGTCAGGTCTCCCTGGGTCACCGCGGTTGACACCTCGGCGATGGCACGCACCTGCGTTGTCAGGTTGCCGGCCAGCTGGTTGACGTTCTCGGTCAGACCACGCCACGTGCCCGACACTCCCTCCACCTCGGCTTGGCCACCCAGCTTGCCCTCGGTACCGACCTCGCGGGCCACGCGCGTGACCTCGTCAGCGAACGAGCGCAGCTGATCCACCATCGTGTTGATCGTGTCCTTGAGCTCCAGGATCTCGCCCTTGGCATCCACGGTGATCTTCTGCGACAGGTCACCCCGGGCCACGGCCGTCGTCACCTGCGCGATGTTCCGCACCTGATCGGTCAGGTTGGCCGCCATCAGGTTCACGTTCTGGGTCAGGTCCCCGTTCGCCACCGCCGTCGCGACCTGCGAGTTGTTGCGCACCTGGTCCGTCAGGTTGCCTGCCATCGAGTTCACCGACTCGGTGAGCCCGCGCCAGGTGCCGGAGACCCCCTTGACCTCGGCCTGGCCGCCGAGCTTGCCCTCGGTCCCCACCTCGCGCGCGACGCGGGTGACTTCGTCGGCGAACGAGGAGAGCTGGTCGACCATCGTGTTCACGGTCGTGCCGATGCGCAGGAACTCGCCCTTCACCGGCTGGCCCTCGATCGTGAGCGCCATCTTCTGGGACAGGTCGCCCTCCGCCACGGCCATTAGCACGCGGCCGACCTCGGTTGTCGGGCGGACCAGGTCGTCGATCAGGGAGTTGATGGAGTCGACGCTCGTCTCCCAGCCGCCGGCAGCCCCGGCCAGCGACGCCCGCTCGGTCATGCGGCCTTCGCGGCCGATGATCCGCGCGATCCGCACGAGCTCCCTGGCCATCCGCTGATTGGTCGCAACCAGCGCGTTGTAGGAGGCGGCGACCTCGCCCATCACACCCTTGCGCCGCTTCGAGAGCCTCACGGAGAAATCACCGCGTCGCGCCGCGTCGAGCGCCTCGACGAGTTCCTTTAGCGCCCGCGGATCCACCGCGCCGTCGACCGCCGCCGCGCCCCTCGGCTGCGAGGTGGCTCTTCGGCCTCGGGCCTCTCGGCTGCCGCCAGCCGGCACTGTCTTGCGTGCGTTCACGAGTCCCCCTTCAGCGTGCGAGCAGAGGTCACAGTAGCGGTGCAATCGAGGCGCGGCAACCGGCGCGGCAGACAGGTGCAGCCGAGGGCGCGGCCCGCAGGCGTCCGCCAATGACCACTAAGCGAGCGGCTCAAGATGGCAAGCTGCCGCGAAGCAGCCGCGCCGTCAACACTGCAGGACCAGCCTTCGACCAAGGAGGAACCGATGAAGGTCTTCGTAGCGGGTGCAAGCGGAGCGCTGGGCAAGCGTCTCGTGCCGCTGCTGGTCGAATGCGGCTTCGACGTCGCGGCGATGACGCGATCGCCGGAGAAGGAGCGGTCCGTACGCGAGCTCGGTGCCGAGCCGGTCGTCGCTGACGGCCTCGATCGCGCCGCGGTCGTGACGGCGGTGATGCGAAGCGAGCCGGAGGTCGTGATCCACCAGATGACTGGACTGGCCGGCGTGACCAGCCTCAGGAACTTCGACAAGGGGTTCGCGCTGACCAACCGCCTGCGGACCGAGGGAACCGATCATCTGCTCGAGGCGGCGCGGGCCGCCGGCGCGCGACGCTTCATCGCCCAGAGCTTCGGCAACTGGAACTACGAGCGAACGGGGGCGAGCCCCAAGAGCGAGGACGACCCGTTCGACCCGGACCCGCCGACGAAACAGCGGAAAACCCTCGCGGCGATTCGCTACCTCGAGAAGGCCGTCAGCGGCGCGGAGGGGATCGAGGGGATCGCGCTCCGCTACGGGACCTTCTACGGACCCGGCACTGGCTTCGCGGAGGACGGCGAGATCGCCCCCATGGTGCGCAAGCGCCGCTTCCCAATCGTCGGAGACGGCGCCGGCGTGTGGTCGTTCGCGCATGTCGACGACGCGGCGACAGCCACGATCGCGGTCATCGAGCGTGGCGCTCGCGGCGTCTACAACGTTGCCGACGACGAGCCCGCTGCCGTCGCTGACTGGCTGCCTGTACTCGCGCGGGCCCTCGACGCCAAGCCGCCGCGACGCGTCCCGGTCTGGCTCGGACGCCTCGCGACCGGCGAGGTCGGCGTCTCGATGATGACCCGGATCCGAGGCGCCTCGAACGCCAAGGCCAGGCGCGAGCTCGGCTGGGAGCCGCGCTGGGCGAGCTGGCGCGACGGCTTCCGCCACGGCCTCGGGGAGCCGGTGGCGAAGCCCGGCACCACGGCGAGACGCGCCGGGTAACGCCGCCGA
>JBJMLD010000245.1:0-6899 GCA_045805545.1 Solirubrobacteraceae bacterium
AGCCACGGTGTCCACCGGCCTCGATGCCTTGCACAACCAGCAGATCTGCGCCGCCGTCGACAGCGATCGAGGCCTCGCCGGGTGAGGTCACGGTCACCCACACCTCCGAGCCGGCGTCGTGCAACCTCCGGACAGTGTCCGCGTCGGGCATGCCGAAGGTGAACGAGACGACGGCGACCGGATCGTCCGTCAGCAGGTCGAGCTTCTCGGCGAAGTGATCATCGTGGAACCGGGGTTCCCCGACCGGCAGGCCGCGGGCGGCCGCCCACTGCCGGATTTCGTCGACGTAGTCCGCGTAGGTCGCCGGGCCGGCGGGTCCCGATGGACGGCTGAACACGTTCACGCCGAACGGCCGCACGGTCAGCGAGCGTAGCTCGGCGAGTTGCTCGGCCAGCCGCTGTGGGGTCAGGTAGCCGGCGGCCAGGAACCCGAAGGCCCCCGCCTCGGACACTTCGGCCACGAGGCGCGGTGTGGATGGGCCGCCCGCCAGCGGAGCGAGCACGATCGGCGCAGGCAGCTGATCCGCAATCATCCGGCGCATCCTCGCCGACGAGGCGGGCGGATGCCAGCCCCTCGGTCATTACCCGATGGCACTCCCAGGAGCTGTCACCCGTGTGCTGCGACGGTCGGCCAGATCTAGAGCTGTCCGCGGACGCCGGCTTCGCGCTCGATCGCATAGACCTGTTGGCGGAGGTCGTCCTCGATCGCACTTCGCGCCGCACCGCGGCGCAACAGCGGCAGCACGGTTCGATGGCTGGCGTCTTCGATCATCGTCGCGCAAGCGAGATAGAACGCCGCGGCGCTCAACGGCAAACCGAGCCAGCCTGACGCGTGCGCCCAGCTCGTGTCGCCGTGGATCTGGTAGATCCCGGTCAGCAGAAAGCGTATCGCCGCGAGCAGAGCCACCACCGAGAGCACCGGTTTGGTGGCAGCCGAAGCACCGGCGAAGGCGAGGATCACCGCGCTCATGGAGACCATGAACACACCCAACATCGGGCTTCGCGGCGCATCTGCGGTCAGCGTGATGATGCCGACGGTCGCCCACGTCATCCCGAACAGCCCCAGCGCCGTCGCACCTCCGGCATCGCGCGCCCAGAAGGAAAGCAGCGACGCAATCAACTCGAGTGGAGCGACGAACACGATCATGATCAGCGCCAGCTGGCGCAGCTGAGATTCCTCCACCCACGTCAGCTCTACGGTCGAGAACAGGAGGGAACCAATCGCAAACGCGAAGAATCCCATCGGCAATGGGCTTGCAAGCGGTCGCAGCATGATCCGAACCGGCGCGCCCACCTCGCCATTGCCCGGACTCCTTTGTGCCTGGTGCACGCCCCGCTCCCTTCGGCCCTTGACTACGCGCCACTACCCCTGGCCGCGATGACGGAAACGCCAGGAACCTCGAGTCAGAGGGGAGCGAACATCAGAGCAGCGAGGTGTCTGTTTTGACTAGTAGCGCGTGATCACGCCGACACCGGCCGAGGCCGCGAGCGCGTCGCGATTGGCGTCGCTCAACTGCCACACGTCAGCTCCGCGGCTGATGGCCTCGGCCACCGCGAGCTCGAGGCCCATGGGCTCAACGACGATGAAGCTGCCATCCAGCGGGCAGACCTGAACGCGGTCGGACAGCCGGCCACATTGCGGGCATGCGCAGACCTCCGGCCCCGGTCCTGGCGCGAGCAGCAGCGTCTGCACCCTCGACTCCGAGATGGCGATCAGCGCCGCGTCCAGCCCCTCGGCCAGCTCTCCGCGGCCCAACTGCTCGGCGTGCCGCTCCAGCATCGCCCGCTCGCGCTCGCCGTCATGTCGCTCGGCGATGGCGGTCAGCTCGCGCAGCACGCTGGCTTCGTCGAAGTCGCGCATGTTGGGCAGCTCACCGATCACGGCTGCGGACGCCTCTTGGCCGAGCCGCCCACGCATGACCGCGCTGTTCTCGGCCGTGCCGGCCAGCACAATCGGAGGTTGGCCCAGTCGCGCATGGGTGCGCTCAGCGATCTCGACCACGGCCGCCAGGTGCAGCTCCGCCTGGCGGTCGGTGTAGCGCTGGAGCTTGGACGCCGCCCAGCCGCCCTGGTGGTGGCGGTTCTCGATTTCCTGGTCGGCGTCGACCAGCTCGATCAGGCGCCCGTCTCGCAGCAGCACCACGCGGCCCAGTTCGCGACCGGCGATCACGAGCAGCACCTGCGACGTGCGGGCGTCCTCGACGGCCAGTCGCCGCAAGGCAAAGCGCCGACCGGCCGTGACTGCGTCGCCCGCCGAGCGCCACAGCGGCAGCGCCTCGAACACCTCACAGCCGAGTGCGAACAGCGCCGCGCCATGCACCTCTGCGCCGCCGCGAAGATCCTGTTCGCCGAGGAACCGGTGCACGCGATCGACGCCGTCTTCGAACGTGCGCTTGGCCTCACCCGAGCGCCGATCGGAGGCGGTCTCCAGCCGGTCCACGGCCGAGCGAACACGGCTGGCCATGTCGGCTCGAGTGGGCGTGACAGACGGATCGAGGTCGAGATACACGCTGATCGCGGCGTCGTCCTCGTCGTTTACCTGGGCGAGCGTCTGAAGCAGTGGGGATGTGAACGTGGACATGACGGTGCCATGCCACGGCGGGACGAGGTCTACACCTCGTCTGTGAGCGCCACGGCGGCCGCGCCGCGAGCCCGTTACGGCGTGCCGGTTAGGGGGTAACTCCGCACCTCAGCAGCCAACCGGATGGAGGACTCATGAACGAGCGCGAGTCTGATAGGCAATATCACCACACGCCTGACCAGGGCGAGACGGTGTCGCCCGACTTCGACGACCCGGGGGACCCTCATCACGAGGCGAACACGCCGCTCGACGAGTTGCCCGAGCAGGCGCCAGGCCAGGCGCCGGTGATCGAGGGCATGGGCAGCCGGCCGCCCGCGCGCGGCGAGCGGGTCAGCAACCGAAAGCCGCCTCCCGACGACGAGTAGACCCGGCCTGCCAGAGAGCCCCATTCGACAAGCGGCCGGAGGCATCCATGCCGAACCGACGCCACGACGCTGATTGTGCTCGGCACGAGACGACGGCCATTGATGGCCCAGGCGGCCACGGATCCCTCCCGCCCACAGAGTGATCAGCGTCGTTCAGGCCGCGGCCGAGGCGAGTCGAGCGAGCGCACGCAGCGATGCGTCGCGCGCGTCCTGATCCGTGACGGGCATTGTCGCCATAACCTCGTCCGCGCCGGTCATCTCGAGCAGCTCGGCCAGCCGCCGCTCGACCGTTTCCGGCGAGCCGATCGCCTGCGCTGCCAGCACCTGATCTGCCAGTTCGCGCTCGGACGGCAACCATTGGTAGGCCGCAACCTCTTCGTGCGACGGGAATGGCCGCGGCGGCAGACCACTTCGCAGCCGGACGAACGAGAGCGCCCACGCCGAAGCCAGTTCGTGCGCGCGCTCGTCCGTGTCGGCGCAGACGACCGTGACCGTCAGGATCGCGTGTGGGCGTTCCTGCACCTCCGACGGCTGGAATCCGTCCCGGTAGAGCCGCATCGCCGGAACCGAATACCGCGAGCTGAAGTGATGTGCGAACGCGTAGGGCAGTCCACGCAGCGCCGCCAAACGAGCCCCGTAGTCACTCGATCCGAGCACGAACACGCGCGGCGCGGAGCGCGGGCGCGGATAGGCGATCAGCCCCTCGAGCGGATGGCCGGGCGGGAAACCGTGCAGATGCCCGAACAGCTCGGCCAGCTGAGCGTCCAGATCTTCACTGCCCGGACCCCGTCGAAGCGCGTGAGCAGTCCGTTGGTCGGTGCCCGGCGCACGGCCGACGCCGAGGTCGATCCGACCTGGGAACAGCCCCTCCAGCGTCGCCCAGCGCTCCGCCACCACAAGCGGCGCATGGTTGGGCAGCATGACACCACCCGAACCGACCCGGATCCGGCTTGTGATCGACGCCGCGCGCGCCGTCAGCACCTCCGGTGCCGTGCTGCCGATCCCGGGCATGTTGTGGTGCTCGGCGTACCACAGCCGCACATAGCCGAGCTCATCGGCCAGCCGGGCAAGCGCTGCTGCACGCTCCAGCGCCGGCTCGGCGGACTCGTCGCCGGTAACTGGCACAACATCGAGCAGGGAAATGGGGACGTCGAGCATCCGAGCACGAACGCTAGCTGCCACGGCGCTGAGGATGGCGAGGACGACGATCCTGACTGACGTCAAGAACAGGACCGGATCACGCGCCGGCTGATTCTTCAGACCGCGGCCGGAACCCACCGGCCAGTTGCCGATTGACGGAACCGGAACATGGCGTTAGAACATCAGCGGTCGTATTCCACTATGGGGGGTCACCGTGAAGAAGCTTCTCGCGCTGCTCGGCGCCGGAGCAGCGTTGTTGCTGCCAGCGGCCGCCGGTGCCGCGCCGACCGGGGACGTGCGCGTCACCGATCACACCTACACGAGCAGCGGCACGCCGGGATACACGGATTCAATCTTGCAGGAGTGCTCGGTCTCGCGAGGACGCAAGAACGAGCCGGCGGTTGCCGTCGACCCGCGCAATCCGAACGTCGTGCTGGGCAGCTCGAACGACTACTGCGGCGTCTACCAGGACGTGGACGGAGTGCCCCAGCCGATCGGGCCGATCTGGCTTGGCTACTACCGCTCCACCGACGGCGGCGCCAGCTGGCCGGTCAACTCGCTGGTGCCCGGCTACCCAGGCGACACGTCGCCGGCGGCGCAGAGGAGCCAGGCGCGAACCGACGGTGCCGGAGACCCGGCCATCGCATGGGACGGGTCGGGTCGAGCGTTCTTCGGCTCCGAGTCGTCCAACAGCACGAACCCAAAGACCTGGGGAGACGTCTGGGTCGCCGTCTACGACAACCCGCAGGGTCCGAGTGGGCCGACCCGGCTGGACGGATCGCACTACGTACGCACGGTGTTAGTGCAGCGTGGCTCCTCCGCGAAGAATCTGCTGGGCGTGTTCAACGACAAGGACCTGATCAACGCCGACCACACCGGCGGGACGTTCGATGGCAACGTCTACTTCGCGTTCACGAAGTTCAACGGCAACTTCGGTTCGAACAGCATCTACCTGTCGCGCTCGACCGACCACGGCAAGACGTTCGCGCACCCGGTGCGTGTCTCGGCCAGCGACCAGGGCGTGCAGGATGCCGACATCGCGATCGATTCTCGTGGAACCGTCTTTGTGACGTGGGACAACGCGAAACAGAACGGCAAACAGATCGCAAGCATCCGCTTCGCCAAGTCCGCCGATGGTGGCGCCACCTGGTCGAAGCCGGCCACAGTGACGACGCTGGTGCCATGGCAGCCGACCGACAACGCTGCCGGACGGCCGGCCCCGGACGGCCCGCAGGTCGAGGAGCCCGGCTCGGAGGAGGAAGCGGCAGGGACGGCCCGCGACTGCGGGGACTTCGACGCCGCGTGTGCCTCCGGGTATACGTTCTTCCGCTCCGACCTGCCCGGCCCGCGGTCGACCGCCGACCAGTCCTCGGCCGGCAGCCCCGGCGAGGTCTGGGTCGTATACCCCGCGAGCAAGCCCGGTACCGAGATGCCGACGGGTACCACGTACGGCACGGAGGGCCTGGGCGTGGGCAGCCAGTCGGGCGCCTATATCGTGCACACGACCGACAGTGGACGCACCTGGTCGACGCCGAAGCTGATCGCACGGGAGTCGACCGGTCATCAGATCTTCGTCTCAGCAGACGTGGATCACGGACGGCTCGACACCATCTGGTACGACAGCCGCAACGACCCCTGCTACAGCCCGGCTCGGCCGATCGGCAACTGCGCCGACCGCACCGTCGTTCGGTCGCTGGACACCTTCGGCCGCACCTGGTCGGGCGGCGCATGGGGTCCCGTGATGCGACTCTCGACGTACACCTCCAATCCTGACTGGGAGCAGTTCTCGAACCGCACCGTGCCGTTCTGGGGCGACTACATCGACGTCTCCACGATTGACGGCCACACGGTGGGGGTCTGGACGGACGGCCGGAACACCGTCGCCGGCGTCGACCAGCGCGAAAGTGATGCTGAGGACAACGACCATGCCGACGTCAAGCAGTGTCGGACGCTCGACACATCGACGGGCCTCTGGAGCGGCGACCTGTGTCCGCACGCGGGCGGCCTCGACCAGAACATCTTCAGCCGAATCTACAACTGAGTCACGGTGGGCGGGCGGCCGATGCCGCCCGCCCACCCGGGCAGCGCCTGACGCTGACGCTGCCGAGACGGCGCTCTACCTGGCGTGCCTGCCGGATGGCGGTCCAAGCGGGCGGCTGTGGCAGGACAAGCGGCAGATCGACTGGTAGCGCCGGCCACGTTGCGGCCGCTGACTACACGGCTGCGGCGACGCGCTCGGCGGACTCCTCGCACGCCCGTGCCCGCTGCGCGGTGCTGTCGTCTGCGAAGCGCGTGGCGACGCGCATCACCTCCGCCCCCAGCGTCCGCAGCTGGAGTTCGACGCCTTCGTCGGTGAGCCCGCCCGCCGAGTCGAAGACGCGGTAGGCGGAGGCGACCGGAATTACGTAGGGGACGGCCCAGCCGCGCAGCGCCCTGACCGCGAACTCCATCGTGTTTATCGCCTGCAGTCCCTGGGTGCCGCCGGCGGCGCTGATCAGGCCGATCACCTGGTCGTGCAGGAATGGCGGTTCGCGCGAGCCGAGCGCGTGCAGCCAGTCGTGCGCGTTCTTGAAGGCACCCGAGACCGTCCCCTGGTACATCGGGCTGCTCCACAGCATGCCATTCGCCCCGTAGCAGGTCTCGATCAGCATCGCGGCCGACGGCGGCGGTTCCCCTTCGTGGTCAGGGTTGTACATGGGCAGATCGAGCTCTCGCAGATCCAGGAGCCATGGCAGCAAGGGCGTCGTCGCTCAGGCGCCCGTCGACGAACCGCTCCGCGAGCGCTCGCAGCGTCGCGCCCTTGCGCGTCGAGAG
>JBJMLD010000246.1:0-16750 GCA_045805545.1 Solirubrobacteraceae bacterium
GCACCAGGTGGCGATCGCCGCCGTCACGCTGCGCGCCGGGCACGAGCTGGAGGCCAAGGAGATCGCCATGTCGCTGCGCTCGCTCCCGCGCGAACAGCGGCCGGCGATCGTCCATGTGGTCGACCGCATCCCGGTCACGACGTGGTTCAGGCCCGTGACCGCGCCGCTGCGCGCGGCCGGCCTGCCGAAGCCGGGTGAGGGGGTCAAGGCGTGGTATCGCGACGCGTCGGGCGACACGTACCGGCCTCTTACCGAGGCGGCGCAGAGGCGGCTGGCGCGCGCGGCGGCGTAACGCCCCGCTTGATGGGTCGGCTGATCAGACCGGCAGCGTCTCGCCAGAGTAGAGCTTGATCACCTTGACGCTGCCGGGCGGAGTCGCGTTGATGCAGAGCTCGCACAGCACGCACTCGTCGAGGTTCTCGCTGACGATGCGCAGCGTGCCGTCCTCGTTCTGGGCGAAGATGTCGACCGGGCAGACCTCGGCGAGCTTCGCGGCGTACGCGGAATCGGAGGCGACGGCGTCGTCGACCTCGACGTCGATGAACAGCGCGTCGCTCATACCGCCGCCCCGATCCGGTCCTTGACGATGCCTGGGATCTCGGAGATCTCCTCAGCCACGACGATGCCGGCCTCGGCCAGGCGCGCGATCTTCTCGCTCGCGGTGTCCTCCTTGCCCTCGACGATCGTGCCGGCGTGCCCGAAGCTCATCCCCGGCATCTCGTCCATGAAGCGTCCGGCCATGAACGCCACGATCGGCAGGCGCGAGTCGTTCTCCACCACGTAACGGGCCAGCTCGGCCTCCATGCGACCGCCGGGCTCGGTGTAGATGACTATCGCCTGGGTCTGCTCGTCCGCCTCGAAGAGCGGCATCAGCTCGGCGTAGCTGGATCCGATGATCGCGTCGCCACCGATCGAGACGGCCGTCGACTGGCCGAGGCCGGCCGCGGTCAGCGTGCTTGACATCTCCGTCGTCATGCCGCCGGAGCGCGAAATGACCCCGACCGGTCCGGGCGTGTAGGACTTGGCGGCGTCCTTGGCCGGGCCGCCGATGCCGCCCATCTTGATCACGTCGGGAACGATGATGCCCAGGCAGTTGGGGCCGATGATCCGTGCCTGCTTGTCGTTCGCCACCTCGACCATCTCCGCCACGTCGCCGCGCGGGATGCGCTCGGTGACGATCACGACCAGCTTGACGCCGTTCTCGAGCGCCTCGAGCACGGCGTCCTTGGTGAACGCCGGCGGGACGGTGACGACGGAGCCGTCGATCGGAGCGCCGTTGTGCTCGACCGCCTGGGCGACCGTGTCGAACACCGGCACGCCATGGACATCGCGCCCGAGCCGGCCCGGTGTGACGCCGCCGACGATCTTCGCGCCCTGGCCGTAGTCGAGGCACTCCCGGGTCAGATTGACCGCCTCACGGCCGGTGATGCCCTGGACGATGAAGGTGGTGGCTTCGTCGATGAGGATGGACATGCCGGTCAGACGGTCGCGCTTTGGATCTTCTCGACGGCACGCTTGGCCGCCTCGTGCAGCGACACGCTGCGGTCGGCGTAGTCGACGCCGTACTTCTCCAGGATCTTGAAGCCCTCTTCCTCCCACGCGCCGGGGATACGGAAGATCGTGATCTTCTCGGCCGGGTCGTAGCCCAGTTCGACGCATGCCTTGATCACCCCGCGGGCGACGATGTCCACGCGCGTGTTGGAGACGATCGACATCATCACCGCGATCTTGTCCACTCCCGGCTTCTGCAGCACCAACTTGGCCAGACCGCACGCCTTGCGCACCGACGGGTTGCCGCCGATCTCGCAGTAGTTGGCCGGATCGCCTCCGTGAGCGCGCACTGCGTCGAACAGCGTGAGGCTGCCGCCGCCGGCGCCGATCACGAGTCCGAGGTTTCCGTCGAACTCGGTGACGTTGCCCGCCACGCCGCGGTGATCCTGAGCGTCCACCTGCTCGCCGGCGAGCTCGAACGGCGTCGCCTCGCGGGCTTGGCGCGTCTCCTCGTCGCCGACGCCGAGCTCGTGGAGAAGCTGTTTTTGACGCGGCCGAGCCTCGTTCTCCATATCCATGTGGGCGTCGAGGGCGACGACGGAGCCATCCTCGAGCTCGCCGAGCGGGTTGATTTCGGCCAGCGTCATGTCGTACTGGAGGAACAGCCGGGCCAGCCGAGCCAGTATCGGGGTCAGCCGGTTGAGCGCCGAGCCAGTGATGCCGAGCGAGGCGATCAGCTGCTTGGCCTGCCAGTCCTCGAACGGCACGCGGGTCGAGAAATGCGCTCGAGCGACATGGTCGGGGTGTTGCTCGGCCACCTCCTCGATGTCGATCCCGCCCATGTCCGAGAACAGCATCACGGGCCGTTTGCGGATCCCGTCCCAGACGACGCCGGCGTAGTACTCGTGTTTGACCGCGGCCTTCGAGTCCACCAGCACGCCGCGCGGCATGTGGCCGTTGATCTCCAGACTGAGGATCTGCGCGGCGTGGCCCTGGGCCTCCTGCGGTGAGTCCGCGAACTGGACGCCGCCGGCCTTCATCCGCCCGCCGGTCAGCACCTGCGACTTGATCACGACCGGGCCGCCGATGTCCTCGGCAATCGCCGCCGCGTCCTCAGGCGTCTTGGCGAAGCCGTGCTTGGTCACCGGGATCCCTGCCCTGGCCACGATCGCCCTGGATTCGTACTCAAAGAAGCGCATCGGGCGCAGGAGGCTAGCGACGATGGCGTTTCGGTGGCGGCTCGGCGGGGTCGGTCGCCGGCATGGGGGGCCTGGTCGCGGCTGGCGCGGCGGGCCGCGGGACCCGGAGGGCCCGGAAACGGCGCATTGAGGGAGGGACCGGACGATTTCGGCGTTGCAGGCGACTGTTGGTCTTCGCCATCGACCAAAACGCCAAACTAGTGGATTCCCGCGGCAAACAAGGGGTTTTGGCTGGCTCCAAGCCACCCAAGTCGCCAATCTTCGCCGAGCCGGCGGAAGACAGGGATGTTGTGCTGGTCTCCGAACGAGTCTGTAGTGCCGCGTGCCCGTTCGCTCACACCTCCCCAGCCGCAGTTACGTCGCCAACGACAGCGGTTCAAGCCAGGCAGCCGAGCTCCTCGTCGACGACCAGCGCGTCGCCGGGGAGAAAGCGCCGCTTGAACGTGAACGCGTACGGCGTCGGTCCGTGCCGGCCGAGGTGGTCGAGTCGGTCTTCGGCCTCCGCCACGGATGGCTCGTGGCCGGCCGGCACCCACCACAACACCATGTGGACGGTCACACGCTCGAACCACTCGCGCCGCCCGCGCACCATTCCCCACTAAACCACTCGGACTTGTGCTACAAATCTCACTCCACGAACCCAATAAACAAGATCGACAAAGCAGACTTTTACGCAGAGGAGCCCATGACACGAGCAACCAAGTTTCGACGGCCGGCGGCGCTGGCGCTGATCGCAGTGGCCGGTGGCGCGGCCGTGGTGGCGGGCTGTGGAGGCTCGTCGGACACGAGCAGCCAGGCGACGGCATCGGGTACCAAGGGCGATGGCACGACTCTCAACCTGGTCGCCTACTCGACGCCGAAGAAGGCGTATGACAAGTTGGTCTCGGCCTACGCGCAGACGCCGACGGGTCGTGGCGTCGCGTTCAGCCAGAGCTTCGGCGCCTCGGGCTCGCAGAGCCGCGCCGTGGACTCAGGTCAGCCGGCGGACATCGTCGCGTTCTCGACCACGCCGGACATCACGCGACTGGTCAAGGACAACCTCGTGGCCAGCACCTGGAACGCGAACCCCGAGAAGGGGATCGCCACCGACTCGGTCGTGGTCCTCGTCGTGCGCAAGGGCAACCCCAAGCACATCACCGGCTGGGATGACCTGATCAAGCCGGGGATCGACGTCATCACGCCGAACCCGTCGACGTCGGGGAGCGCGCGCTGGAACGTCCTCGGCGGCTATGGCGCGCAGCTGAAGGAGGGCAAGTCGCCGGCGCAAGCGCTCGCCTACGTCAAGACGCTCCTGACCAAGAACGTCAGCGTGCAGGACTCGAGCGGGGCCGCGGCTCGGCAGACGTTCACGAGCGGCAAGGGCGACGTGCTCATCTCGTATGAGAGTGAGGCGATCTCGGCCGTGAAGGCCGGCGACGCCGTCCAGTACATCATCCCCAAGCAGACGCTCCTGATCGAAACGCCGATTGCCGTGACGAGCAAGAGCACGCACAAGACGCAGGCGCAGGCGTTCGTGAACTGGCTGTGGTCGCCGGCCGGCCAGACGATCTGGGCCAAGCAGGGCTACCGGCCGGTCGTCAAGAGCGTGGCCGATCAGTTCACGAGCAAGTTCCCGACCCCGCCGGAGCTGTTCACGATCAAGGACCTCGGCGGCTGGACCAAGGTGAAGAAGACGTTCTTCGATCCAGCGACCGGCTCGATCACGAAGATCGAACAGGCGGCGGGGGTGCCAACTGCCTCAAGCTAGTTCGCTCGCGGTGCCCCCGACGGGGGCACCGCCCGTTGCCCCGGGCCCCCGCGCCCGGACTGGCCTGCGCCGTCGTGCTCGCGCTCGTGCGCGGCACGGCGGCCTTGGCCTGGGCGTGACCACGCTGTATCTGAGCGTGATCGTGCTGATCCCGCTGGCGGCGGTGGCGGTGAAGGCGTTCTCAGGCGGACTCGGCACGTTCGCGGACGCCGTCACGAACAGCGTGGCGCTGAAGGCGCTGGCCGTCACGCTCGTGGTGTCGCTGCTCGTGGCCGCGATCGGCGCCGTGATGGGCACGCTGGTGGCGTGGGTGCTCGTGCGAGACTCGTTCCCAGGCAAGCGGATCGTCAATGCGCTGATCGATCTGCCGTTTGCGCTGCCGACGATCGTCGCCGGCCTGACGCTGATCGCGCTGTACGGGCCTGACAGCCCGTTCGGGATCCACCTTGCCTTCACGCGCGGCGCGGTCGTCGTGGCGTTGCTGTTCGTGACGCTGCCGTTCGTCGTGCGCTCCGTGCAACCAGTCCTGATCGAGCTCGACAAGGAGGTCGAGGAGGCGGCGGCCTCGCTCGGCGCGTCCAACGCAACCACCTTCCGCCGTGTCGTCCTGCCCGCGCTCAGACCAGCCATCCTGTCCGGCGCCGCGCTGGCCTTCGCCCGTTCGGTGGGGGAGATCGGCTCGCTGGTGCTGATCGTGGGCAAGGTCCAGATCGCGAGCATCGTGATCTTCGCCGACATCGAGAGCGATGCTCCGACGTCGGCGGCGGCGCTGTCGGTCGTGCTGCTGGTCATCTCGCTGCTGATCCTCGTCGTGATCCGGCGCGTTGGAAGAGGCCGCATTGCTCATTAGCCGGCGCACCAAGCTGTCGTTGCGCACGGTCGCGCTGCTCTACCTCGCCGTGCTGCTCCTCCTCCCGCTGGTAGTCGTGTTCTGGCGCACGTTCGAGCACGGATTCGGCGCCGCCTGGAATTGGATGACCACGCCGGCGGCGGTCAGCGCGTTCTGGCTCACGGTGCTCGTAGCCGCGATCGCCGTGCCGCTGAACACGATCTTCGGCATCAGCGCGGCGCTCACGATCGTGCGCGGGAAGGGACGGGGCCGCAAAGTGCTCGACTCGCTGATCGACCTCCCGTTCATGGTCTCGCCGGTCATCATCGGCCTGGCGCTGGTCCTCGTTTACGGCAAGGACGGCTGGCTCCACAGCGACCAGATCATCTACCACACCCCCGGCATCGTGCTCGCGACGGTGTTCGTCTCGCTGCCGTTCGTGGTGCGCGAGGTGGCGCCGGTGCTCGTCGAGGTCGGCGACGAGCAGGAACAGGCGGCAGCCACGCTCGGTGCCTCGTCCTGGCAGACGTTCTGGCGGGTCACGCTCCCGTCGATCCGCTGGGGTGTCGCCTACGGCGTCGTCCTGACCACGGCGCGGGCGCTGGGGGAAATTGGCGCCGTACTCGTCGTCTCCTCGAACGTGTCCGGCTCGACGCTGACCTTGCCGCTGCTCGTGTATCAGCGCGACAGCCAGATCGGCGCCGGAGCAGTCAGCGGCGCCTACGCCGCGGCAACCGAGTTGGCTGTCATGTCGCTGCTGGTACTAATCGTGATGACAGTGCTGGCACCAAGGAAGGACGAAACGCAGTGAGAATCGACATCGACAACGTCTCCAAGCAGTTCGGGGAATTCACGGCGCTGAAGGACGTGACGCTCGAGGTCCCGAAGGGATCGCTCACTGCGCTGCTCGGCCCCAGCGGATCGGGCAAGTCGACGCTGCTGCGCATCATCGCGGGACTGGAGACGCCCGATCAGGGCACGATCCTGATCGACGGCAACGACGTTACCCCGGCGCGACCGCAGGATCGCGGTATCGGCTTCGTCTTCCAGCACTACGCCGCGTTCGCGCACATGAGCGTGCGGGAGAACGTGGCGTTCGGACTGCGGATCCGCAAGCGACCCAAGGACGAGGTGCAAGAGCGCGTCGATGAGCTGCTCTCGCTGGTCGGGCTGACCGCGTGGTCGGAGCAGCGCCCGGGTCAGCTGTCCGGCGGGCAGCGCCAGCGCATGGCGCTGGCCCGCGCGCTGGCCGTCGACCCCCGCGTCCTGTTGCTCGACGAGCCATTCGGCGCGCTGGATGCCAACGTCCGGGCCGAGCTGCGTCGGTGGCTGCGCCGGCTGCACGACGAGCAGGGCGTGACGACCGTGCTGGTCACGCACGATCAAGAGGAGGCAATGGAGGTCTCGGACCGGATCGCAGTCATGAACGAGGGCCAGATCGAGCAGGTCGGCTCCCCTCGCGAGGTCTATGACAAACCCGCCACCGACTTCGTCATGGGCTTCCTCGGGCCGGTCAGCCGGATCGATGGCAAGCTGGTTCGTCCCCACGACATGACCGTGACGCTGGTCAAGGCGGAGGACTCCATCGAGGCGATGGTCTCACGCGTGGTGCATCTCGGATTCGAGGTGCGGATCGAGCTCGAGCTTCCAAACGGCGAGACGGCCCGGGCGCAGCTGACACGGGCGCAGACCGAGGAGCTCGAGCTGGGACGCGGCGACATCGTCTACGTGCGGCCGCCGCTCAACGCTCCGGTGGCCACCGCCGTACCGGGCGCTAGCGCGTAACCCAGGCCTCGGGGTCCTCGGCCAGCTTCTCGATCCCGCGGGGGAGATGCCCGGCGGCGATGTCGGCCACCGTGACGTGCTCGACTACGTTGCGCAGGTTCGCGCGGACCGCGATCCACACGCGTGGGAGGGTCGCCGCCGGGCCGGCATACGACGCCTCCTCGGGCGGGCCGCCGCGCACCGAGGCCAGCGGACCTTCCACGGCTCGGATGATGTCGGCCACCGTCACGTCGGCCGGCGGCCGGGCGAGGCGGAAGCCGCCCTCGGCACCGCGGTGCGAGCGCACGACACCGGCGTGGCGCAGCTCCCCGAGGATGTTCTCGAGGAAGTTCAACGGGATCCCCTGGGCGGTGGCGATCCGCTCGGCCTTGACCGGCTTCTCGTCTGGGGCTGCGGCCAGCTCCACCGCCGCGCGCACCGCGTAGTCCGCTTTCGCCGAGATCCGCATTTAAAAGCGAGTCTTACACCGGCGTCGGCGCGAACCCGTACGCCTCGGCCAGCTCCGGGTCTTTGTGGGCCAGCATCTCGGCCAGCGTGACCATCACCTTGCACTGCTTCCAGGTGGCGTCGTCCTGCATCTTGCCGTCGATCATGTGCACACCGCGACCGTCCGGGATCGCCTCCAGGACCTTCTTGGCGAACAGGACCTCGTCGGGATCGGGGCTGAACACCTTCTTGGCGATGGCGATCTGGGCCGGATGAAGCGACCACGCCCCGACGCAGCCGAGCAGGAAGGCGGCACGGAACTGGGTTTCGCAGCCGAGCACGTCACGGATGTCGCCGTACGGTCCGTAGAACGGGAGGATCCCGGCGGAGGTGCAGGCGTCGACCATGCGTGCGATCGAGTAGTGCCAGGGATCCTGCTGGGCGCTCGGCCGAGGCTTCTGCGGATCGGACGGGTCGGGATCCTCGATCACGCGATATCCCGGATGACCGCCACCCACCCGCGTGGTCTTCATCCGCCGCGAGGCGGCTAGGTCGGCGGGGCCGAAGCTCATGCCCTGCATGCGCGGGCTGGCGGTGGCGATCTCCTCCAGGTTGACCACGCCGAGGCCGGTCTCGAGGATGGCGTGGATCAGGATCGGGCGATCCAGGCCGGCGCGCGCCTCGAGCTGGGCGAGCAGCCGGTCGACGTAGTGGATGTCCCACGGCCCTTCGACCTTGGGGATCATCATCACTTCGAGCTTGTCACCGATCTCGCTAACGATCTGGGTGATGTCGTCGAGCACCCAGGGCGACTCGAGCGCGTTCACCCTGGTCCACAGCTGCGTCTCACCGAGGTCGATCTCGCGCCCCACGCGCAGCAACCCGTCGCGCGCCGCCTCCTTGCGGTCGACCGGGACGGCATCCTCCAGGTTGCCGAGCAGGATGTCGACCGTCGGCGCGATGTCGGGCACCTTGGCGACCATCTTCTCGTTGGAGAAGTCGAGGAAATGGATCATCCGGCTGGGCTTGAACGGGATCTCGAGCAGCGGCGCAGGCGCGCCGATGGCGAGGGGCTTTCCAAAGTCACGAGGGTTTCGCACTAATGCTTCTCCTGATCGTTCGCAGCCCCGAAAACTAGCGTGGCGCGCCGGTTACGGGAGCCGACCCGCCCAGCGGGCCGACCCAGCCGCGGCCAGCAGGAGCAACACAAGGCCCCCAGCGGCGAACGCCGCCGTGATCTCGCGGTGCCGCGTCGTACTGCCGAGCTTGGTGCCGAGCAGCCTGTAGATCGAACTGAGCTCGTTGGCGCTCTTGGCGTTGAACGTGCGCCCGCCTGACAGCCGCGCGATCTGAGCCATCAGCTGCGGGTCGGGGGACACGGGGACCGGCGGCGCGAACGGATCAGGATTGGGAATGGTCGCGTTCGGGCTGCCGAGCGCGACCGTGTAGATCGGGATCCGGTCCCGAGCGGCTTGGCGGGCCACCGTGTTCGGGTCAAGCCCGGCGTTGGCGGCGCCGTCGGAGAGCAGGACGATCGCCGACGGCGGGTGCTTGCGGTCGGCTCCACGCAGGAGCTGGAGCGCCAGCGCAATCGCATCGCCGGTCGCCGTGGCCCCGTCGGCGGACTGCGAGTTGATCACGTTACGCGCGGCCTGGTGGTCGGTGACCGGACCCTGGACGGCGTCGGGCGCGCTCGAGAAGGCAACCGCCCCGACGCGTGCCTTACCCGGAAGCTGATCGATGAATGTGTTGGCGGCCTTCTCGGCGGCATCGAGGCGCGTCGGCTGCACGTCGCTGGCCGACATCGAGCCCGAGTGATCGGTGACCAGCATGATCGACGCCTGCTCGACCTCGGCCTGGTAGGCGACACGGGGCCGCGCCAGTGCTACCGCCAGCGAGGCGATCGCGGCCAGCAGCAGGCCGATCGGGAGCCGCCGACGCCAGCTCGAGCTCGGGCCGGCGGCCAGGCGCAGCGTCTCGGCGGCGGGAAAGCGGATCGCGTAGCGACGCGCGCGCCGGCGGACGGCGGAGTGGACGGCCAGCGCCACCGGCACGGCGACAAGCCCAAGTAGCCAGAGCGGGGAGGCGAAGGTCATCGCAGCTGCCGTCCCAGCTGGAGCAGCCAGTCGTGGTCCGTCGACAGTGCGACGTGATGCACGCGCAGGCGCCGGAGCTCACGCGCCACGGAGTCGCGTCGTTCCTGCTCGAGCTCGGCGAAGCGCCGGCGAAGGCGCGGACTCGAGGTGTCAACTTCCACGCGGGCGCCGGTCTCAGGATCGATCACGGCCAGCTGCCCGACGGCCGGGACCTCCAGCTCACGCGGGTCGCTGACCTCGGCCGCGATCACCGAGTGGCGCACGCGCAGCGAGCCGAGCGGACGCTCCCAGCCGCGCTGATCGCGGAAGTCCGAGACGACCACGACCAATCCGGGCTGGCCCGCCAATCGGCCGGCACGGCGCAGGGCGTCGCTCAGCGCGGTCGGCTCGTGGTGCCCGTCCGGGACGACGCCTTCTTCAAGCACGCGCCGCAGCGCGACCATGCCCGGCTTCGAGCCCCGCGGCGGCAGCACCCGCGGCGTACCGGCACCGAACAGGAGCATGCCGACGCTGCCGGCGCGGCGGATCCCGAGCCGCCCGAACACGAGCGCCACGCCGTGGGCGACATCGGCCTTCAGCCGCTGAGCGGTGCCGAACGCCATCGAGGGGGAGACGTCGAGCACGATCCAGGTCGTGAGCGCGCGTTCGGGTACGTGCAGGCGCACGTGGGGGATGCCGCCGGTTCGAGCCGTGGCGGCCGCGTCGATGTGCCGCACGTCGTCGCCGACCACGTAAGGCCGTAGCTGCGCCAGCTCGATCCCGAGCCCGACCCCGGCCGCGCGGCGATCGCCGGGCAGGGTGTGGGCGAGCAGGCGCGTCACGGCGACGTCGAGCGCGTCGATCAGCGACTGCGGGATCGGTCCGGGACCCTGGCGGGCCGCCGGCGGCTCGAGCAGCGTTCGGTTCATCCAGCCGCCGCAGGTCGTCCGCCGAAGACCCGGCCGCCGGCCGCGGGCCGGTCGGCCGCCACCGGACGGGTCAGGTGCGCCGCGCCGGGCTCTGACACGGCGGTCATGATCTGCTCCAGCAGCTCATCGGCCGTCACGCCTTCGCTGAGCGCGTCGTAGGAGAGCACGAGCCGGTGGCGCAGGACGTCGGCGGCCAGATCACGCATGTCGTCGGCCGCGACGTGTCCGCGCCCGCGGAGCAGGGCCAGCACGCGCGCCGCCTGGACGAGCCCGATCGGACCGCGCGGGCTGGCGCCGTACTCGATCATCGTCTCGAGCTCGGGCAGGCCATATCGAGCCGGATTGCGCGTGGCGTCAGCCAGGTCGACGGCATAGCCGATCGCCTCGCGGTCAACCAGCACGGTCTGCGCGGCCGCGGTGTATCGGTCGAGCTCGGCGACGGACAAGCACTTGCTGACCGCCGCCGGCTCGACGAGGCTACGGCCGACGACGGCCGCCTCCTCGCCGAGGCTCGGATAGTCGACGAGGATCTTCATCAGAAAGCGGTCGACCTGCGCTTCGGGGAGCGGATACGTTCCCTCCGACTCGATCGGGTTCTGCGTGGCCATGACGATGAACGGGGAGGGGACCTTGTAGGTCGTCCCGCCGATCGTCACCTGGGTCTCCTGCATGACCTCGAGCAGCGCCGACTGCACCTTGGCCGGGGCCCGGTTGATCTCGTCGGCGAGCACGAAGTTGGCGAACACGGGCCCAAGCTCGGTGTCGAATTTGCCCGTGTCGGGCCGGTAGACACGTGTGCCGACGAGGTCGGCGGGCACCAGGTCGGGGGTGAACTGGACGCGGCTGTAGGACCCGCCGAGGACGGCGGCCAGCGTCTTCACCGTGAGTGTCTTGGCCAGTCCGGGGACGCCCTCGAGCAGGACATGACCGCGCGCCAGCAGGCTGACCAGGAGCCGCTCCAGCATCGCGTCCTGCCCGACTATCACGCGCTTGATCTCATGCAGGGCCTCCTGCAGGGCCTCGCGCGCTTCGGCCCGGAGCTCGTTGGGATTTTCGGTCGTCATGGTCCTCCTTGTTGCTATACCAGCCGGCCGAACCAGCGAAGCGAGAACACGCTGCCGAGCAGCAGCAGGACGAGCGCTCCGCCAGCGAAGCTCGCGGTGATTTCGTGTTTGACGTGTTTGTGGCTGATCTGGGCTCCCAGGTGTGCGTAGACCTGGTTGAGCTTGCTCGAGTCGGCGACGGTGAAGGCCTGTCCGCCCGACAGCTGCGCCACCTGCGCAAGCTGCTGCGGCGAGGGGGGAACCCGCTGGTTCACGACCCGGCCGTGCTGGCGGATCCTGATCGTGCCGTTGCCCGTGCCGAGCACGACGGTGTAGATCGGCACGTGCTGGGATTTGGCTTGGCGCGCTGCGGCCAGTGGGTCGGCGCCGTTGGTCGAGGTGCCGTCGGAGAGCAGGACGATCGCGCCGGGCGGCGACTTGCCGTTCTGCTTGGGCAGGCTGGCCAGCATGTGCAGGCCGGTGAGGATTCCGTCGCCGATCGCGGTGTGGCCACTGGCGCGGAGCTGTGACAGGGCGGACTTGACCAGGTCTCGGTCCGTGGTGGGCGACTGGAGCACGGTGGCGCGCTGGTTGAACTGGAGCAGTCCGACGCGTGCCGAGGCGGGGACGGTGGTCAGGAAGTGGGTTCCGGCGCGCTCGGCAGCGCCTAGCCGGGTGGGCGCCACATCGGTGGCCGCCATCGAGCTCGAGACGTCATTGGCCAGCACGGCGGCGGCGTTGTTGACCGACACGGCCACGCTCTTCTGCGGCCGCGCCGCGGCCACGATCAGCACGGCGAGAGCGAGCGCGAAGATCGCCATCGGTACGTGCCGGCGCCAGCCCGGTCGCTTGGGCGCCACGGAATCGGCCAGGGCTGGACTGACGAACGCCGACGCCGCGGCCTGGCGCTTGCGCTGGTAGATCACGTACAGGTTGATGAGAACCGGCAGGGACAGGAGCGCGACGAGGACCAGCGGTGCGGCGAAGGTCATGGTCGGCCCGCCAGCGTCACGTCCGCGCTGAACGAGTAGAAACCGCGCTCCACCCCCAGCTCGACCGTATCCCCGGGATGTCGGCCTTGCATCAGGGCCTTGACGTCACCGGGAGTGTGGACCTCGACCCCGCCGAGGCGGCTCAGCACGTCGCCGGGCTTGACCCCGGCGTGCGCCGCCGGGCTGCCGGGGTCGACGCCGTTGATCAACAGGCCGCCCATCAGCGCCCGGGAGCCGATCTTCAGGCCGAGGTAGGCCTGAGCACCGGCCGGGGCGCGTGACTTGTGCGTGCCGAGCGCGTCGGTCAGGGCGACGGCCGCACCGCCTGTGAGCAAGACCAGGACGATGGCCAGGACGGCCACGCGGACGCGGCGGGGCACCGGGCGTCGCCGGCGCTCACGCGGCTCCGGCGCTCGCGGCGGTGTCCGTGGCGCTTCGGGTTCGGGCTCCGGTTCGGGAACGTCCGGACGGCCGGCGGCTCGCCGCGCCGCCAGCTCCTCGGCCGCGGCGGCCGAGTCGCCGCGCCAGTCACCGGACCACAGGTGCTTCGGAGAGGTCATGATCGCTGGGCACGGTAGGACGCATTAATGAGATCTTCGTAAATGGCATTCTCCCGGGTGCCCCAAACCGGAAACCAGGAGATCAAATGACCGAAGTCGACACCGACCAGGCTGCGCGCGAGGCCACCGGCGCGCATCCATACGGCCGCTACCTCGAGGAATTCGAGGTCGGGGCCGTGTACAAGCACTGGCCGGCCAAGACCGTGACCGAGGCGGACGACCATCTGTTCTGCCTGATCACGATGAACCATCACCCACTGCACATCAACGACGTGTATGCGAAGCACTCGCAGCAGGGCCGCAACGTCGTCGTCGGACCGCTGGTGTACTCGCTGGCGCTGGGCATGAGCGTGTCTGACGTGAGCGGCAAGGCGATCGCGAATCTGGCCACCGAGGAGCTCAAGCACCCGGCGCCCGTGTTCCACGGAGACACCCTGTTCTGTGAGTCCGAGGTGCTGGAGGTCAAGCCCTCGCAGTCCAAGCCGGATCGCGGAACGGTCCGCGTGCATACACGTGTGCTCAACCAGGACGGCGTCCTCGTAGCCGAGTTCAAGCGGCTAGTGCTAGTCCCGCGCAAGGAGCCGGGAGAGCCGCTGCATCAGGCTGAAACGAACGTCGAGTAGCTGTCCCCGTACTGACCTCTGAAGCTGGCCTCGGTCGTTCCGGGGTACATTTGCCATCGCCACCGAACAAGTTTAAGGAGCACTTAGACACAAATGGCACATACCGCGCCGCAGCACCAAGCAACGACCAACCACACCCGCTTGCGGGAGTGGGTCGAGGAAGTAGCGGCCTTGACTCAGCCGGACGAGGTTTACTGGTGCGACGGATCCGCGGAGGAGTACGACCGGCTCGCGCAGGTGCTGATCGACTCAGGGACATTCGAGCGGCTCTCAGACGCGAAGCGGCCCGACTCATACCTGGCCCGGTCAGATCCAGCCGACGTGGCCCGCGTCGAGGATCGGACGTTCATTTGTTCTGAGAGCGAGGCCGACGCCGGCCCGACCAACAACTGGCGCGACCCGCAGGAGATGCGGGAGACCCTGACCGAGCTGTTCCACGGCTCGATGCGTGGGCGCACGATGTATGTCGTGCCTTTCAGCATGGGCCCATTGGGCTCACCGATTTCCTATATCGGCGTGCAGCTGACGGACTCGCCCTATGTCGTCTGCTCGATGCGGATCATGACCCGGATGGGCCAGCCGGCGCTCGACTGCCTCGGCGAGGACGGGGAATTCGTCCCGTGCCTGCACTCGGTTGGCATGCCTCTGACAGACGGCGTCCACGATGTGCCGTGGCCGTGCAACGCCGACAACAAGTACATCGTCCACTTCCCGGAAACCAGGGAGATCTGGTCGTTCGGCTCCGGCTACGGCGGCAACGCGCTGCTGGGCAAGAAATGCTTCGCGCTGCGCATCGCCTCGGTGATGGCGCGCGACGAGGGCTGGCTGGCCGAGCACATGCTGATCCTCAAGCTCACGTCTCCGGAGGGTGAGAGCAAGTACATCGCCGGCGCCTTCCCGAGTGCGTGCGGCAAGACGAACCTCGCGATGATGATCCCGACGCTGCCGGGCTGGAAGGTCGAGACGATCGGCGACGACATCGCTTGGATGAAGTTCGGCTCCGACGGCCGGCTGTACGCGGTCAATCCCGAGTACGGCTTCTTCGGCGTGGCGCCCGGGACCGGCGCACGGACGAATCCGAACGCGATCGAGATGCTCGGGCGCAACTCGATCTTCACCAACTGCGCCAAGACGGACGACGGCGACATCTGGTGGGAGGGCATGACCGGCGAGCCGCCGGCTCACGCCAAGGACTGGCATGGGAACGACTGGACGCCGGAATCGGACGAGCCGGCTGCCCATCCCAACGCCCGGTTCACGACACCGATCGCCCAGTGTCCTTCGGCGGCGCCGGAGTGGGAGGATCCCGCCGGAGTGCCGATCGACGCGATGCTGTTCGGAGGCCGGCGCTCGACCGTGGTGCCGCTGGTCATGGAGGCTAAGGACTGGGAGCACGGCGTCTTCCTGGGCTCGATCATGTCCTCGGAGAAGACCGCGGCGGCGACCGGGAATGTCGGCGAGCTTCGCTTCGACCCGATGGCGATGCTGCCGTTCTGCGGCTACAACATGAGCGACTACTTCGCGCACTGGCTGGACATCGGCCGGCGCGATGCAGCGAAGCTGCCGCGCATCTTCTACGTCAACTGGTTCCGTCGCGACGAGGCCGGCAAGTTCCTGTGGCCGGGCTTCGGCGAAAATTCCCGTGTCCTGGCCTGGATCTTCCGTCGCCTCGAGGACCAGGTCGGGGCGGAGGAGACCCCGGTGGGTCTGCTCCCGCAGGAGGGCGACATCGACACCGACGGCGTCGATGTCGACGCCGAGACGCTCCACAAGCTGCTCAACGTCGATCTCGACGAATGGGCCCAGCAAGTGCCGCAGATGCGCGAGCACTACGCGCGCTTCGGCCAGCAGCTGCCCGCCGGGCTGCGGGCGCAGTTCGACGCGTTGGCTGACGCGCTCGGCTGCTGACCGACTGCTCTTACCGACCGCTTCGGCGTGCCGCGTACCCTCAGGGGCGATGGCGCTCCCGTTCGTCCCGTCTGACGCTGCGCTGCTGACTCTGCAGGCGGCCGTCGTGGCGTTGCCGAAGCCGCCGCCCAGCGTGCGCCTGTTCGAGCGCCTGCGCGGCCCCGGCTGGGCGCTCGTGCCGATCGGCTCGATCGTGGTCGTGATCTTCGCGATCCGCTACGTCAACGACACGGCTACGGGGCTGACGTATCTAGCGCTGGCCGCCGTCCCGCTTCTGGCCGCCGCGGCGCTCGGTTGGGCGGCCCGGCGCAGCGTTCCGTGGGCCGCACTGCTGGCTGTGCCGTTGTTCGTTCTCGCCTGGGCCTCTCGCACCTCGCTCGCAGGACAGGCGGCCGCCGCGCTGCTCTCGGCTCTGAGCTGCGTGACGCTGGGCGTGCTGCTGGGCGCGGTGACGCCGCCGGCCTGGCTCAAGCTCGGGATCGTGGCGATGGCCGTGGCCGACAGCTGGCTTGTCATCACCGACCTGCTGCAAGCGCCCAACGCGACGTTGATCGCTGCGCATCCGGGGGCCGGCCTGCCGCGGCTTCAGAGCGTTCTGTTCGGGACCGTCTCGATGGGCTATGGGGACCTGTTCGTGGCCGGCCTGCTCGGGGCGGTACTCGCGCGAGAGGGCGTGCGGCGGCAGCTGTCCGGAGCGGCCATGACGCTCGCGTTCGCCGGCCTGTTCGATCTGCTCTTCTTCTTCGTCAACGAGCTGCCGGCCACGGTGCCGGTGGCGCTGACCGTGATAGTGCTGGAGGCCTCGCCGCGCGTCAGTGCTTGGCGTCGCCGGTCGAGGCCGGCGGCCGCGACTCCTCGGCCAGCGAGGTGATGGCCAGCGTGCCGCGTGCGGCGTCTTCCAGCACTTCGGTGGCCTCCTCGGCCGAGCGCGCATAGAGCTCGACGAGCAGGTGCACGACGATCCGCTCTTCGTCGTGCTTGTGGAAGCGGACGTGGGTGAAGAACTCGCGCGTACCGTGGTCGCCGAACGCGGCGTAGGAGAGCGCGTCGCCCGCTTCGGGGCCTGAGCAGGTCTCGACGTCGTCGGCATCCACGGTCACGGTGCAGGACGCGACCCAAGGCGTTCCCGCGATCATCCGCTCC
>JBJMLD010000247.1:0-9238 GCA_045805545.1 Solirubrobacteraceae bacterium
AACGTGGCCAGGGCCTGTCCGGCGACCTGGTCCATGTTCAGGTACTGATAGCGGGCCAGGCGCCCGACGAAGGTGATGTCGTCGCGCCGGCGGGCGAGCAGCTCGTAGCGGTGGTAGCGCTCGCGGTTCTCCGGGTTGGGACCCGGATAGAACGGATCGCCCTCGGAGCGGGGGTACTCGTAGGCCAGCGTCGAGATGTGGCCGCCGGCGGCTGGATCCAGGTGGCGGAACTCGGTCACACGGGTGTGCGGGACGTCGACGCCGGGGAAGTTGACCTGCGCCACCGGGTACACCGGCGCACCGTCCGGAGTGGCAACCGAGCGGAAGTCGAACTTCAGGCTGCGATACGGGAGGCGTCCGAACCTGTAGGCGAAGAACTCGTCTATCGGTCCGGTGAACACCGTATGGACATAGCGGCCGAGCTCGCGTGCCTGCACATACTCGGTCTGCAGGCGCACCTCGATCAGCGGGTGATCGAGGATGCGGTGAAACATCGCCGTGTACCCGCCGGCGGGAAGGGCCTGGAAGGAATCGGTGAAGTAGCGGTCGTCGCGGTTGAGCCGGACCGGGATGCGCGCGGTCACGCTGGCGTCGAGCTCGGTCGGGTCGACCCCCCACTGCTTGACCGTGTAGCCGCGAAAGAACGTCTCGTAGAGCTCGGATCCGACGCGGGCGACGACGGCGTCACGCGCTGTGCGCACCTCGGCCATCGGCTCGGCGCGGGCGGCCAGCCACGGCTCGAGCTCGGCCTCCGTGAGCGCGATGTCATACAGGCGATTGATCGTGTCGAGGTTGATCGGGATCGGCAGCAGCTGGTCGCCCACCGAGGCCAGCACGCGATGCTCGTACGGCCACCAATCCGTGAACCGCGACAGGTAGGCGACGATCGCCTGCGAGTTGGCGTGAAACAGGTGCGGCCCGTAGCGGTGCACCAGGATTCCGGCGGCGTCGCGCTCGTCGTACGCGTTGCCGGCAATGTGCGCCCGACGATCGACGACGAGTAAGCGCAAGCCGAGCTCGGTCGCGATCCGCTCGGCCCAGATCGCGCCCGCGAAGCCGGCGCCGACCACGAGCACGTCGAAGTCTGATCGCGCACTGAGGCCCACCGCCCGGTAATCGGCCGCGGTGGGGGCGACTGTACGACTGCGGACCGGCGGCTACGCGGCGAGCAGGCTGAGGGCGTTGTCGAGGACCGGCAGCCGATCGAACGGCGCGGGCGCGGGTCGGCGCGAGAGCAGCCCATCCGCGCCGGCGGCGAGCCGGGCCTCAGCCGTATCGGACTTCGGTACTGCGATGGCCAGGAGGTCCGCGGCATCCTCGCCGTCCAGACCTGCGCGGGCCACGGCCGGCGCGAGGCGCTGGGCCGCGTCCTCGGCCGTCCAGTCCGGGGCATAGATGACCAGCGTCACGTCGTCGGAGGCGCTGACATGCTCGCTCCACTCCTGCAACAGATCGGGGTCGGCCAGCAGCTCGTCTGCGAACGCGATGACCGCGGTGCCACGCGCACCTGAGATCGGCTCGCGGCGGCGGCCGTGAAGGAGCTTGGCGTAGCAACTCAGCAGCCGCTCGGTAACGACTTGCGGCGAGAAGCGGTCGCGCATCCGCTCGGCGGCGCGTGGGCCGGTCGCCATGAACTCCGGGTCGCCGATCGCCGCCGCTGCTCTCTGCGCGAAGGCCTCAGGATCGTCAACGGGCAGCGCCAGGAGCCCGTCCTCGGCGCCGAACCATCCGGCGGTGCCGACGCGGTCGCTCGTGATCACTGGGAGGCCGGATGACAAGGCCTCGAAGATCGTCAGCGGCGAGTTGTCGAAGCGCGAGGGGAGGATGGCCACGTGGCTGGCGTCCAGCACAGCGCGCAGCTGGCTCAGCTCGACGTGGGGCACGTATTCGACGTCCGGCAGGCCGAGCTCGCGCTGGAGCGGATCGAGCACCCGCTCCTGGTAGCCGCCGCCGTTGCGCCCGACGACGGTGAGCCTGGAGTTCAGGCCGTTCGCTCGCGCGGCCGCAACGGCGCGGAGCGCCAGCTCGGGGTTCTTGCGCGCCTCGAGTCGCCCGTAGAACAGCACGTTGACTGTGTCGTGCGCGCCGAGCCGGCGGCGCTCGGTGGCCGGGAACTGGCTCGAATCGAATAGATACGGCATCAGCTCGACCGGGCGCATCCGCTCGCCTAGGTAGGAGGTTGTCGTGTCGCTGAGGAGTTGGCTCGGTGCCAGCAGCAGATCGGCCCGCTGTAGTGCGGCCATCTCCAGCGCGTGCCACGCGTCGTCCGTCGGCGAGCACTCATACTCCGGCTCGCAGTCCCAGACGACCTTCATCGTCGAGTGCAGCCAGACGATCAGCGCCGTGTCCGGCCGCGGCGTGACGTGAAGCGCCTCACCGCGATAGTCCGGCGTCTCGACGATGTCGAACCGAACGGTCTCATCGAGCGCGGCGAACTTGGTCGCGGCGACGAAGCTCCACAGCGGGATCTCCAGGTAGGACAGTGCGCCGGGCACGGCGAGCCCCGGCTCCGGCACCTCATGCACGATCACGCCGTTGTCCTGGCGCGTGCCTTCGGCCCCAGTGACCGACTTGGTGATGACGTGGACTTCGACGCCGGCCGCGGCCAGCCGGTGGCCCTGCATCTGTACGGCACGGGGAATGCCGCCCGGGACGCTCGGCGGGTAGTCCTTGGTGATCAGGCAGATGCTGCGGATGGGAGGTGCGGCGTGAGTGTCGATGGCTGGGGCGAACAGCGGCATGACGCCGTTCTCGCGGCCGGCGCTCAGCGCGTGTGGATCGCCGCGCAGTACGCCGCCGGCCCAGGCGCGTTGCCGCTCGTCGTACAGCGAGGGATGCCGCAGCACGATGTGCGCCTTGATCTCCTGGTCGCTGCGCAGATGGCCTCGGAAGACACCACCGGAGTGGACGCGGTAGTGCCACAGGGCGCCGGGCGCCTTGACGCCGACCCAGCCGGCCTCGACACACCCAATCCAGAAGTCCCAGTCCTCGTAGCCGATCTCGGTGTCGTACCCGCCGACCTGCTCCCACGCCTGGCGGCGGAACATGGCGGCAGTGCCGAGGATGTTGGAGTCGAGCTCTCGTCGGGTGTCCCATTCCGGCGGCCGGATCAGGTTGAGCGCGTCGCCGAACATCTGCATGTCGCCGTAGGCGATTGCGGCTTCGGGGTGCGCGTCGAGGGCGCCGGCGCACGCCGCCAAGTAGCTCGGATCGAGCTTGTCGTCGGCGTCGAGGCACACGACGTACGGCGCCTTGGCATGCGTAATGCCGGCGTTACGCGTGTGGCCGGGCGAGCCCGAGTTCGGCTGGCGCAGCAGCTGGATGGCCGCCGGCGGGCTGCGCTCGATCAACGCCTGGGCGACGGCCGCGGAATCGTCCGTGCTGCCGTCGTCGACGATGATCAGTTCGAGCTCCGAGATCGACTGAGCCAGCACGCTTTGCACCGCCTCGGCCAGGTAGCGGCCGTAGTTGAAGCAGGGGATGACGACCGAGACGCGCGGAGTGCTCATGGCTGGCCAACGAGGGCGCGGAGCTGCTCCAGATGCCGGTCATCGACCCGGGGAAGCGTGGTCAGCGCCGCCGGCTTGCCCCGACGGCTGTAGAGCGCGCGGACCGGCGCGTTCAGCAGCTCGGCCATGTCCTCGCAGGGGTGAAGGAGCAGATCGGGGCCGCCCGGCGAATCGAACCCGCCGGCGCTCAGCAGGCTGCTTAAAGCGTCGGCTGCGGCGGCGGTCTCAGCCGGCGTGCAGTGGATGAGCAGTGTGACGTCGGCCGTCCCGAGCGAGGCAGCGTAGGCGCTCAGCATCTCCGGGTGGCCGAGGAGCTCGTCGGCCAGCGCGACCACGGCAGCCGGTCGCGTCGCCGGTGGCTCGACCGGTGTCCCCAGATCACCACGCTGAATGCGCGCCAGCGTCACGATCATGGCGGCGCGGGCAGCCCCGTCCCACGGATCCAGCGCCAGCGCGCGCAGGTAGCCCCGGGCGGCGCCGTCCAGCTCGCCGCCGCGCAGCTGCGCCTCGGCCTGGGTGTAGGCGGCTTGGCCGGCCGCGCGGTCCTCGGCGCCGACGGGCAGGATCTGCCTCGGGTCGCTGTCGAGTTCGAGCGCCGCGCGGGTTGCGCCCGCGAGCATCGACTCGGCCGCCTGGACGAGGAGCTCGAGTGGTTCGCCTGAGGTGTCGAGATGGTGGAGCATCCAGCGCTGAATGCGGACGTTGGTGCGCATGTCGGCGAAGAACTTCCGGCCCGTGCCCCCGAGGCCCATGTTCGAGTCGTGCATGCGGTAGAGGTTGGTGTCGCCCTGTATGTGGTCGATCTCGGCCCGCTCAGCCACGCGCGCCGCGATGTACCAGTCCGGATAGACGAGCTCCTCGGGAATCGGGTGAAAGTGCGGAACTAGGCGGGCACGGACGAGCGAGGCGCCACCCGAGACGAAGTTCTGGCCGATCAGGCGGGCCAGGACACGACCGCGCGGAACCTCGAAGCCCGAGTAGGCGAAGAATGATGGGTTGAGCGTGTTGCCGTCGCGGTCGACGATCTTCATGTCGCCGTGCACGAGGCCGACCTCGGGCCGCCCCAGCATGAGCTCGACTTGGCGCGCGATCCGGTCGGGCGGCCAGCAGTCATCGCCGTCGAGGATGCCGATCAACTCGCCCGTCGCGGCAGCGAGCGCAGCGTTCATGGCGGCGACGAATCCCCGGTTCTCCTGGTCGATGAGCCGGACGCGCGGCTCGTCGGCGAAATTCCGCGCAAGCTTGTCCGCAGTGCCGTCGCGTGAGCCGTCGTTGACCACGACGACGTCGAGCAGCTCGGCCGGGTAGGTCTGCTCCAGCGCGCTGCTCACCGCCTCGACGATGAACTCCTCGTGGTTGTGCGCTGTGATCACGCACGTCACGGTGGGCTCCCGCTGATCGAGGCGCCCGCTCATCAGGCCGCGAGATCCTCGGTTGTCTGCCCGGCGCTTCGCAGCAGCGCCGCGAGCGCCTTACTCTCCGGGGCGGCAATGATGTTGTCGTGCATGCCCGCGATGCGCTCGTGGCCGGCGCAGGCGGGATGAAGCGGAATGTAGGCGTCGGTGGCGGCGTGAAGGCGGGCGTCGAGATCGGGCGTGCGGGGCTCCATCAGCACGTTGATGTCGGCTCCGGTGTCGATGTCGGCGGCGTGCCGGCGGGCCGCTTCCAGGACGCGGGTCTCGAGTTCCTCCGGCGTGCCGTCGAGCGCCGGGTCGGCGAGCAGATATAGACAGGCGCTGGTCGCACGCGTTGTGTGCGTCGTCCAGGCATGCAGCAAGCGGCCGAGCGCGTCCTCGCCGCGCCAGGCCGGGGTCGCGAGCACCCGCAGGTTCACGGGTTCGCTGAGCGGCCACGGGTCGGCGGCGCCTTGGGCCAGGCGCGGCGGGCGGGCGGCGAGAGCGCGCAGGCGCTCGCGGTAGCGCCCGGCGACGGCGTCCCACGAATAGCCCTCTGCCGCGGCGCGTCCATTTGCGCCGCGGCGCAGTCGCTCGGCGCCGTCGGCGGCGGCCTCCCGCAGCAGCTGGACCAGGTGATCGACGTCGGGCTCGAGCACCCACGGTCGTCCCCGGGTGGCTAGCGAGTCGACGTGGTCGGTCGGAAACTGCGCACGCTGCGAGCGGATTCGCCACCCGGCGTCCGGAGGGCAAAACTCGTCGGTCGGGCCGCCCGCGGTCACGATCACCGGTAGGCCGCAGGCCATGGCCTCCAGCACCGGCATGGCGAAGCCCTCGCCGCGATACGGATGGACCAGGACGTCACAGCTTCGATAGAGCTCGATCAGCTGGGCGGGCGAGAGCTCGTCCTCGATCAGCTCGACGCGGGGCAGCTGGGCCGAGGCGGCGTAGTCGCGCAGTGGCTCGCGGTCCGCGTTGCGATAGACGCTGATGGCACCGAAGTCCTTGATCGTGAGTGTCACGTCGTCGCGCTCGGGGAATGCCTGCCGCCAAGCCCTGAGGAGGACATCGGGGCCCTTGCGCCAGATCACTCCGCCTACGAAGAGAAAGCGGACGTGGGTGCGCTGGCCGGCGATCGCCGCCGGGGTGAAGCGCTCCAGGTTCACGCCGTTGGGGATGCTGACGACGCGCTCGGCCGGGATCCCGGCTTCCAGGTACATGCGCCGCACGAACTCACTCGGCACCCACAGCTCGTCCACGTGCTGCTCGATGGCGTCGACCCAGTTGGCCGGGATGGCTCCGAACTCCCACGGCTGGATGACGGCCAGGCGACCGCCGGCGGGCGGGCTCAGCTCGGGCGGCCACCGATGGCGCACCTCCACCTCGGCGCTGTGAACCAGCGGGGGGTCGAGCGGCGTCCCCTCGGCGGCGATGCGCTGGACGCTCCCCTCGAGGCGCTCGATCACCCGGTCGTTGATGATCGACAGGCTCGTGGCGAAGCCGTGGTCGCCGCGCCAGCGGACCGCGGGTGCCCTGGCCGGTTGGGATGTGTGGACCCGGCCCGGACGCTCGCCCGCGTAGTACGCCTCCAGCTCATCGACGTAGTCGGAGAATGCGCGCGGGGGCTCGATGGCGCCCTGCAGACGCTCCAGCAGCCCCGGCTCGAGCGCGAGGCGATCGAGCTGGCGGGCGAGATCGCCGGGGTCGAGCGGTTTGAACGTGAGTCCGTCGACATCGTCGCGGATCGCCTCCGGGAGCCCGCCCAGGCGCGGCACGAGCAGCGGCGTACCGGCGGCGAGGCATTCCGCCGCGGCCAGCGGGGCGCAGTCCCACCACATCGATGGCAGGGCGACGGCATCGACTTCGCGCAGCAGCTCGCCGATCTGCTCGGGCGCGAACGCCCCGGCAACGTCGACGACGCCGCGGCGGTCGAGCGACTTCAGCGAGGCAGCGAACGGGGGCGGCACCTCGCCCAGGATCCGGACGCGAATCTCGGCCTGGGTTTCCTGGGCCGCCTGCACGAGCAGCTGGGGACCCTTGTGCGGATAGGCGGAGCCGAGGAAGGCCACGGTCAACGGTTCCTTGGCGCGCCGGCCGGGCGCTCGCTCACGCCCGACTCGCTCCCAGATGTCGGCCTCGTGCGGCATCGCCTGGCGGACGACGTCGACGAGCTCGGGCGGATAGCCGGCGGCGAGCAGCGTCTGCCGGACCGAGTCCGAGACCGCGAGGATGCTGCGCAGGCTGCGCTCGGCGCTAGCCCTGATCTGGGTGAGGCGTTGCTCATGTCCGGAGGCGTCGTGGGAGCCAACGCACTGAGCGCATCCGCTCCCGTCTCCGGGGCCGGAGCAGATCGAGCCGTCACCGCGGAGCAGATAGGCCCGCGGACAGATCAACCAGTAGTTGTGGGTCGAGAAATACGCGGGGAGACCGCGGGTCAGCCCCTGGTCGAGCAGCGCCGCGCCGAGGTTGTGGAGGTTGTGGAAGTGGATGGCCTGCGGCTGCACGCGATCGAGCGCGTCGGAGAAGGCGGCGGTGATCGGCGGATCGTCGAGCTCGCGCTGCGGGTGGCCGTAGTCGAACAGCCCGTGCGGGCGGTTGTGAACGCCCATCAGATTGACTCCGTCGTCTTCTGATTCGACGAGCTGGTACGGCGCGGCACCGGGAATCGTCGCCACGGCGGCGTGGAACACGGTGACCTCCCAGCCGCGGCGGGCCAGCTCCTTGGCCACGAGCCGCGGTACGGTCGTGCCGCCGCCGCTGTCGTTCCAGCCGAAGGCGGTCATCATCAGGCGGCGCGCGCTTGACCCGGCCATCGTCTCAGTCCCTCATCCGAGCCTGACGTAGCCGCTCGCCTCGCCGGCCCCGCGTACGACCTGGGAGACCTTGTCCGAGTAGTTGCCCTCGATCGTCTGGATGCTCCCGCCGGGCAGAACCTTGTCGACTATCCCCACGTGCTCGCCGCCGAACAGGATCAGGTCGCCGGGATGGGGGGTCACGCCGGCGCCGTTGGGGATGGCCCGGCCCGTGCTCTGAGCCCAGCTCCAGATGTCGCTGCAGGATCCGAAGCCCTGGCCGTGGTCGCCGAGCGGCACGCCGGCCTGCTTGGCCACCCAGGAGGCGAAGTACGCGCACCACGGCTCACCGGCTGCGGCGCCGACCGTGGCGGTCCGGTAGGTGGCGAGGCGGGGTCCGTCGTTGGAACCCGGCGGCTGCTCGGCTTGGCCGACTTCGGCTTCGGCGATCGGGACGATCGAGCCGGCGCCGGCTCCGGTCGCGCCCGCGACCGGCGACGCTGCGTTGGTGGCCATGGCGCCCTGCAGCTGGGTGGCGAAGGTGCCGCCCGCGGGGCTCGTGCTCGCCGGCGCGGTGGCCGTCGCGGTCGCCGTGCCGGCGGTTACGGGCGGGCTGAACGCAGTCTGGAGCTGCGAGATCCGCGCAAGCGTCGTTTCGAGGGACACGGCCCGGTGATCGGCAGCGCGTCGGGAGACTCAAGCCCTCGCCGTCGCGTCCGATCACCCGGGCGTGAACTCGATGGCGTCACCGACGCGCCCGCGTGCGGATCGTCCGCGCATTCTCTGTGTCGACGACGAGCCGTACATCCTCGAATCACTGCAGGACACCCTGCACCGATCCTTCAAGGTCGTGACCGCGACGAGCGGCGCCGAAGGCCTCGCCCTGCTCGGCCAGGACCCGAACGACTTCTCCGTCGTGATCTCCGACATGCGGATGCCGGTCATGCCGGGCAACGTGTTCCTGCGCGAGGCGCGGAGCGTCGCCCCGGACGCGACTCGCATCCTTCTCACCGGCCACGCGGATCTGGATGCCGCGGTCAGCGCCATCAACCAGGGCCAGCTTTTCCGCTTTCTGACTAAGCCGTGCCCGGCCCAAGACCTGATCGCCACCTGCGAGGAGGCGGTCGAGCAGAACCGGCTGAAGACGGCCGAGCGCGTGCTGCTCGAGCAGACGCTCAAGGGCAGCGTCGACGCGTTGTCCGAGGTGTTGGCGCTGGCCAGCCCGGCCGCGTTCGGCCGCAGCGCCAGCGTGCGCAAGCTGGTGGCGCGGCTGGCTACGTCGCTAGAGCTCGAAGAATCTTGGGCGATCGAAGTCGCCGCTCTGTTGGCGCAGCTCGGCGCCGTGACGCTTCCGCCGGAGACGGCCGAGAAGCTCTACGCCGGCACGGCGCTTCCCCCGGGCGAGCAGGAGATGGTCGATCGCGTCCCCGAGGTCACGCAGCAGATCCTCCAGCACATCCCTCGCTTGGAGGGCGTGCTCGAGATCCTGGCCAACTACTCCCGCCCTTACAGCGAGCATGGCGCCGGCCGCTCGCTGTCGCTC
>JBJMLD010000248.1:0-8301 GCA_045805545.1 Solirubrobacteraceae bacterium
CAAACCGTGTCGATCAGCGTCCGGACGTAAGTCCCGGTGCTGAAGAAGTAGCTGTAGTTCTCGAACGTCCAGTGGTGGACGACGTTGTAGTTGACCGTCTGCCAGAAGCTGTAGGCGACGATCAGCGCCATCGGGGCCAAGAAGAAGCCGCCGAAGAGCAGGATCGCGGGCGAGAACCCTGTGTACTGCTTCAGACGCGCAGGCACACCCCGCCTCCGCGGCGCGCCCACCGCGGAGGCCCCGGCCATAGCCGGTTGGGGAGTGGCTTGCATCGGGACCTGCGCCTTCCCCGGTCGCTAGGCCCCGAAGACCTGATTGAAAGCGTCGATGTACGCCTGCACGTTCCCCGACGGTCCCTTCAGCGTCATCTTCAACGCCCGCTCGGGATCGTTGTAGAACAGCAGGTCGGCGCGCTCCTTGTAGCCGTGGTCGACCAGGTACTTGTAGGACTTCTCGTTGAACAACGGCCGCCCGTTGGCCAGGAAGTTCTGCGCGATCCAGTTCGGCTGCGCCATCGCGTTCATCCACTGGTTGAACCGGTTCTTGTGTGCCGAGGCCTTGACGATCTGCTCGCCGTCGATGAACCCGAACACGCCCTCGGACGGCGTTGCCAGCTTCACGGTCGGACCGCCGGCCGCCTTGACCCGGAAGTCGGTTCCGAGGTTCTCGATCGCGATCCACGCCGAGCCGTCGGCCAGTGCCCGCACCGAGTCGGAGTTCTGCGAGACGAGCTTGAAGAAGGCCGGCTTGGCCGCCTTCAGGAAGTCCTGCGCCTTGGAGATCTCGGCCGTTGTCATGTTGTAGGGCTGCTTGGCACCGGTGGCCAGCCCGGCCATCGCCATCAGGTCGGTCGGCTGGCTCTCGGCCACGACCTTGCCCGCATACTTCTTGTCGGTCAGGACGTGCCACGAGGTCGGCGCCGGCGACACGTGCGCTGGGTTGTAATACAGCTGTACGGTCGACCATCCGTTGGGATAGGCCAGATAGCCGCCGCTCACCTTCCAGAACGGGAACGTGCGCGCCAGCGGGTACAGCTGTGAGGCGGCCGGGATCGAGTTGATGTCGAACGAGTCGGTCAGACCATCGGTGTGGAACTTGGGCGCCCACAGAGCGTCGGTCGAGACGACGTCGAACTGCCCGCCGGTCTGCTTGACCTTCAGATAGCCGTCGGAGTCGTCGGACTCGAGGCTCGGTCGCGCCGTGATCTTCGTCTGCTGACGAACAGCCGTGAGCTGCGCCGGCAGGTAGTGGTCATTCCACGTCTCCCAGTTGAGCGTGACTGCTCCCGACGTTGACCCCTGGCTGCTACTGCTCGAGGAACCACATCCCGCCACGTACAACCCGGCGACGCCGAGAGCGCCCGTCCTCATGGCCTCACGACGTGTCAGCACCTGCTTCATCACGGTCCTCCTCACTACTGCGGGTCGAGCACCACGGCGTCCTGGGCGGCCCAGGTCACGGTCGCGGTTGCGTTGTCTTCGAGTTGCGACGCCGCCCCACCCTGAAGCGCCGCCATGATCTGTGCGTCGGCGGTGTCGCACTGCACCGCCACGCGCGTGAAGCTGCCTAGAAATGCGGATCTCACGACCCTGCCGGTGAGTCCCTCACGGTGGCCGTTGCCCGCCAGCACCTGGACGTCCTCGGGCCGGATCATCAGCGTGGCCCGGTGCCAGTCACCCTGCGGCGTTTGGCACGGGACCTGACTGCCGTCCTTGGCCACGACCTTGTTCTGGCCGTCGCGCTGTACCTCGAGGAAGTTGGATTCGCCAATGAAGTCGGCCACGAAGCGTGACGCCGGGCGTCGGTAGATCTCCTCCGGCGTGCCGACCTGCTCGATCCGCCCCTCGTTCATGACCGCGATGCGATCCGCCATCGCCATCGCCTCCTCCTGGTCGTGGGTGACGAACACGAACGTCGTCCCCACCTCCCGGTGGATCTGCGCCAGCTCGATCTGCAGGCGCTTGCGCAGCTTGAGATCGAGCGCGCCCAGCGGCTCGTCCAGCAGCAGCACGGCCGGGCGGTTGACCAGCGCGCGCGCCACCGCCACCCGCTGCTGCTGGCCACCCGAGAGCTGGGCCGGAAAGCGGTCGGCGTGCTCCTCGAGACCCACGAGGCTGAGTGACTCCTTGATCCTCGTTCCCGCGTCGCGCCGGCTGACCCGCGCCATCTTCAGACCGAAGCCGACGTTGTCGTACACGCTCAGGTGCGGAAACAGCGCGTAGTTCTGAAACACCGTGTTGACGTTGCGCTTGTGCGGCGGGATCCGGTCGGCCCGCTGTCCCTCGATGAAGATCTCGCCCTCGGTGACGCTGACGAAGCCGCCAATCAGGTTTAGCGTCGTCGTCTTGCCGCACCCCGAGGGCCCGAGCAGGCAGAAGAACTCCCCGTCCTTGATCGTCAGGTCGACCGGCTGCAGCGCCACCGTGTCGCGGTAGCGCTTTGAGACGCCACGCAGCTCGATCGCGCTCACGCCACCGCCTCGGCCAGTTCGGTCCCCGGGTCGTAGTCGCAGCCGCACGAGCGCCGGCGCACCAGGCTGACGTCGATGCGGACCTCGCGCTCGGTGTTGCCTTCGTTGCCGACCACACCGAGGAGGAGCCGCGCCCCCTCATGCCCGATCGCGCGCGCGTCGTACGCGATCCCGGTCAGCGACGGCTCGAGCAGCGGCGCGAAGTACAGGTCGTCGAATACGACCAGCGCCAGGTCGTCCGGGATCGCTCGGCGTGCTCTGCGCGCTGCCGCCAGTGCGCCAAGGCCGAGCTCGCCGGATGCGGTAACGAGCGCGGTCGGCTGGGGTTCTGCCGCCAGGATTTGTGCCGCGCCCTCGAACCCGCTGGTGATGGTCCACTCGCACTGCGTGATGAGCTCGTCTGTGACCGGCAGGCCGTGGCGCTCCATCGCCTGGATGAACGCTGCCTGCCGCTCGTATCCACTCGTGCGGTCCTTGGGCCCACCCAGGTACGCGATCCGCGTGTGGCCGTGCTCGACCACGTGATCGACCAGCAGCTCGATGCCGCGCCCGTTCTCGAGCACGACGTTGCCGGCGCCCGCACCCGGCGCCAGTTCGTCGATGAACACGCACGGCGTCGTCCCGAGCAGCTCGTTGAACTGCTCGGCCCCGAACGGCGCCGTCGACACCAGCAGCCCATCCACCTCGTGGTCGAGCAGCGTCCGCACCGCCTCGGTCACGCTCTGCGGATCCTCGCCCGAATCGACCAGGATCAGTCGATATCCGCTCTGCTGGAGCGCCGCCTGCGCCCCAGTCGTCACCGCCGCATAAAACGCGTGCGCCACCGTGGGCACGACCAGCCCCACGGTGTGCGAACGGCGCGTACGCAGCGAGCGCGCCGCAGGGCTCGGTCTGAAGTCGAGCTCTTCTGCGGCCCGGATCACTGCCGCCCTCGTGTCGTCGGAGAGCTCCCCGATCCCGTTCAGCGCGCGGGACGCGGTCGACGTCGACACGTTGGCGCGCTCGGCGACGTCACTCAGCCTGACGCGCCTGACCCGGCGGTCCGGGCGCTCTGCGGCCGCGCCACCAGCCGCGGCGGCCGCGCCACCAGCCGCGGTGCCCGGGTCACCGGCCGCGGCGCCCGCGCCAGCGTCCGCGTCCGCGCCACCCTCAGCGCCCGCGCCACCATCGGCGCTTGCGCCACGTTCGGCAGCCGCGCCATCCACCCCGTTTTGAAATCGGTTGCGCAATCGATTTCGGCCTCTCTCGACGCGATTCTCTCCGAGCGGCCGGACGGTGTCAAGCCGGCGCCACCAGCGCCACCGTCCACACCCGCAAAAGTCCGCCTTGCCTAGTTCGCCTCCGAGGCAAAGCGGAGTTTTGCGGCTATAACCCGCAAGACCGCACTTTGCTCCTGGGTGTGGTGGCGCAGGGCGGGAATTTACGGGTCGGCCCGTGCGGCGCTGTCCGCCCATCTCGGCGAACGCGATACACCGTCAGCCTCCGCTCCACTCCCAATCAGGCCCGACCTCTAGCGCCGATCCCTGCTCGACACTCGCCCGCGCCGCCACAGCCGTGGCCACCGCCCAGTGGTCGTCGGTCAGGGTCGCGCCCGGCGCCGGCTCGCCCCGGACGGCCGCCGCGAAGTCCCGCAGCTCGGCCGGATAGGCCTCCGGAAACGCGGTCCGGCAGTCGACCGGGAACTCACGTGTCGTGGTAACGGCGACCATGCCCGCCGGCGAAGCGGTGCCCGGGTAGAGCAACGCGGTCCCGTCCGCGCCCAACACCTCGAAGCGGACCTCGAGCCCCACGCGTGATGTACGGCTGAGCTGCACGGTGGCGGCCGCGTCCGCGTAGTCGATCGTGATGTAAACGTTGTCTGCGCCACCGTGTTCGTACACGGCGGACTGGCCGGCCGCGAACACGCGCGCCGGGTCGGACCCGAGCAGCCAGCGAGCCGTGTCGAAGTCGTGTACGCCGACGTCCATGATGAAGCCGCCGGCGTAGCGTTCCTCCGCGCTTGGCGGATAGTCCTCGCGGCTGATCGAGTGCGCCGCGTAGGGCGTGCCAATCCGACGGTCGGCGATCAGCGCGGCGAGCTCGCGGAAGCGCGGATCGTGCCGACGGTGGTATGCGACCCGGACGACCAGCTCAGGATGTCGTGCCGCCGCGTCGCGGATCGACTGCTGCTCGGTCAGCGTGATCGCACCAGGCTTTTCCAACAGCAGATGCTTTCCCGCCTCGAGCACGCGCACAGCGTGCTCGGCGTGATCGCTCGTGCGCGTGGCGAGCAACACCGCCTCGACTGCCGCGTCTTCCAGCAGCTCCTCGAGCGAGACCGCGCGGACGTCGCCGCCCAGCTCGGCCACGAATCGCTCGGCGCTTGCAGCTCCCCGCGCGCCGGCCACAGCCACCAACTCCACAGCATTGGAACGCGCTGCGTTGCGCGCGTGCATCTCTCCGATGAATCCAGCCCCCGCGATTCCGAGTTTCAGCACCCCGCACCTGCGGCGTTGATCTCGGCCTGCGACAGGACAGCCAGCTCGAGCGCGCGCCGGGCGTCGGCCGCGCTGGCGCCGCGACTCGGCTCGCCGCTGGTCACCGCGCGCGCGAAGTCCTCAGCCTGGGCTCGCAACGCCGCGTGCCACGTCTTGTCCTCGCCCCAGAGGACCTCGACGCGCGCGGCATCGCGTGTCCCCATGACGTCGACCCACACGCAGTCGCCATGCGGGAAGTAGCGCCCCAGCGACACGACGACCGCGCCACCGCCGGCAAGCTCGAGCATGATCGCGGCGCAGTCGACATCCCCCTCCACCGGACCACCGATCGCCGCACCGCACGGTTGGCTCAGCTCGTGTCCCATGAGCCAGCGCGCCTGGTCGAACTCGTGGACGCCCATGTCGATGGCGATGCCTCCGCTACTGGCGCGAAACGCGTCCGCGGGAGGCTCGCCGTCCCACTGCCAGCACGTCAGCTGAAGGACATCGCCGAACTCGCCGGCCGCGATCCGCTCCCGTAGCGCGATTAGCTCGGGCACGTACCGCCGCCAGTAGCCGATCTGGAGCATTACGCCCGCCGCCTCGGCAGCCGCTGCGGCGCCGTCGATCTCAGCGGTCGAGCTGCCGCAGGGCTTCTCGCACAGGATTGGCAGACCGCGCTCCGCACACGCTCTGACGACGCGTTCGTGCAGCGGCGTCGGCGCCGCGATCAGCACGCCGTCGATCGGCTCCTGCAGCGCCTCGTCGAGCTCGGCGCAAGCGCGCGGGCGCGGATCGATCTCGGCAGCCGCGGCGCGCGCCGGCCCCATCGGATCGACGATCGCCGCCACGTTAACGGTGTCTGACTCGACGAGCGCCTGTAGGTGCATCCGCCCCATGCGCCCGGCACCGATCAGGGCGAGCCGGACGGGCGAGGTCATCGCGCCGGCCCGGCAACGATCCGCCGCCGCGCGTCCTCCACCGAGCCGCGGGACGGGTGAAACCGCTCGAGCCACCATGTTGCGCCGGCGTCCGCATACGACTGCGTCAAGGCGCCGCCCTCGGCCCCGGGGCCATCGGTCAACCCCGCCGCCACGACGTCGAACGGGCCATCCCGCCCCGCTTCGTCCCGTTGGCGGCCGACGAAGGCTACGACTTCGCGCAGCTCGTCAGGCGAAACCAGCTGACCTCCCACTTTCTCCGGCACGACGCCGTCCCAGTGCGCGGCGCGCCGGAACGGCCGCGGGTTGGGCCAGTTGCCGCCGATCCAGATCGGGACCCGGCGGCCCGTCGGCGGCGCCGGCAAAAACCGCATCTCATCGAGCGCATAGAACTCGCCCTGATGGGCGAAATCGTCGCCACTCAACAGCCCGGCGAGCACGGCCAGACCCTCGTCGAGCCGAGCCGCCCGACGTCGATCATCTCCCTCCTCGCCGAACGCCTCGAACTCGTCGTGGCGTGGCGCGCCCAAGCCCGCGCCGATGACCGCACGGCCGCTCGAGAGCTGGTCGAGCGTCGCCACCTCCCGCGCCAGTTTCCACGGCCGCCGACGCGCCACAGGCGTGATGAGCGTTCCGAGCCGGATCCGCTGTGTCCGAACCGCGCATGCCGCCAGCACGAGCCACGGATCGACGACCGGCTCGGGCTCGAGCCGCCGGTGCAGGATGTGATCCCACACGAAGAACCCGTCCCACCCGGCGGCCTCCGCGTCCACCGCCAGCCCGACCAGCACCGCTGGATCCCCGTACTGACGCAGGTTTGGCACATGCACGGCATGTCGGAGTCGATCTGCCACGATCGAGGGATATCATCGCCGGACCACGGGGAGTGGCGCAGTCTGGTAGCGCACCCGGCTGGGGGCCGGGCGGTCGCAGGTTCAAATCCTGTCTCCCCGATTCATGGAAGCCCCGCTCAGGCGGGGTTTTTGTTTGGCCCGACAGCTTGCCCTCGAGTGGATCTTGTGCCGTCTGTGTAGCGTTTCCACGCGAACTCCGGCAAATAGGTTGCCGCTGACCCACACACGCGCGCCACGCAACGCCGAGGCCCGCGGGTCGCTCGAGTGATGATCGACGATTCCCTCGTTTCCGTTCGCGCCAGGAGCGCACGTCAACTACGAGTCGACGGTCTTGCCGATCAAGGATGGCCTGCCCAAGCTAAGGACTTCCCCGCGGAACTGGGCGACTCTGGCGAGACGCTCGGCGAATAGCAGCGGTCCGAGCGCGTCCGCTCTGAACCCGGGACACCTGGTATCGGGCCGAGACAAGCCACTATCCGAGCGGAATGAGGTCCCTGCCAAACTCATCCACGTCGACGCAGCGACTCGTGGCGCCACTGGCACTCGGCAGAGCTATGCAAGCGGGGTACTTCGGAATGACCGTGGAGGACCGGTCCGGCGCCTCCCCGGAGAGCCATCCTGTCCAGACCCGTGCATCCGCGCTATCGTCGCGGCGTGGACCGCGCCGAGCTCCAGACGATGCAGCGCCCGCTCAAGGAGCGCTACCGCAGCGAGCCAGCGTCCGCGCTCGTGACCCTGACCGCAACCGGGACGCTCGACGAGCAGGCGATCTCATGCTCCGTTGCGACGGGCAGGGCCCTCGTTGAGGCAGGGCTCCATCCGGCCACGGGCGGATCAGGCGCGCTGGCCTGCTCCGGTGACATGCTGCTACAGGCTCTCGTCGCGTGCGCGGGGGTGACGCTGAGGTCGGTCGCCACGTCGCTGGAGATTCCGGTGTCGGGGACCGTCAGAGCCGAGGGCGATCTCGACTTTCGCGGAACGCTCGGCGTCGACAAGACCGGCGAGGCGCCGGTCGGTTTTCGCGCCATCCGGCTCATCTTCGACCTGGACATCAGCGCGAGCGACGAGCAACTTGAGAAGCTGCTCTCGCTGACCGAGCGTTACTGCGTCGTCTACCAGACGCTCACCGGCGGCGCTGCCGTCAGTGTCGAACGCTCCCCCTAGCAGCGGTCACTGTCGCAGGCTGGTATCCGCGGATCCGCGAGGCTACTGGCGTTGGCAGGCTCCCCGAGCTGGGAGGGATGCGCGCGCCACCGCGCCCCACGAGCCCGAGACCCGAAGCGCGTCACGCCTCGGCGGCACCCGCTATCGCATCGTGACGCGCAACTCCGTCGCGGCGCGGACGCGTCCTGCATCGAGCGGAATCCGAGACTGACCGTGTCGCGAAGTGCCCGGTAACCGCGCACCGCCGACGCGCCGCAAGCCAATCGACCAGCGGACACAACGACATCGTCCGTCACGGCCCGAGCGCTCGCGCGGCCGGACACTGGTTCCGCCGGCCCGTGCGGCTAGCGCCGCTCCTGATCAAAGTCCGCGGTATCTCTCGCGGATCCCTCGGCCGGTGTGGCGGGCCTGGCCGC
>JBJMLD010000249.1:0-22611 GCA_045805545.1 Solirubrobacteraceae bacterium
CGCACGGGGTTCGCATCCCGTTCAGGCTCACGCACGCGGTGCTGGGTGAGCTCGTCGGGGCGCACCGGCCTTCAGAGACCATCGGGCTGCGCAAGCTGCGCGAGCGCGGCCAGCTCGGGCAGACCGATGACGGCAGGTACCTGCTGACCGGTGCGCCGCCGGATTGGAGTCGGGGCGCTTAACGCGCACTGGTTAGGCCACGGGGCGACCCTCCCCGCGCCCGCCGCCGCCGAGCAGCGACAGACCCACTCCAAGCAACGCAAGCACAGCTAGCACGAGCGCGATGATCCCGAGCAGCGAGCTGCCGCCACCGCCGATCGAATCCTTCGCCTCGATCGTCGGCGCGGGCGAGTCGGATGACTCGGAGCCGCTCCAGTTGACGATCGACCCGTCCGAGTAGGTCTGCTGGACAGTGAACTTGTAGGTCTGGCTCGAGGCCGGCTGGGCCAGGAACGCGAACACGGAATCCTCCCCGGTCGGCACGTGACCACCGGTCCAGGTCACCTGCTGGATCACGGCGCTGTCCCCGGAGCCCGTCTGCTGCAGCTGGCGCTGCCAGCCCGGACTGGGCGCGAAAGAGTCGATCGAAAAGCCCGTGGGAACGGTCATGACGATCTTCGTCGTGAACGCGTTCTCCTTCTCGGTCGGTACGGCCAGGCTGTAGAGCTGAAGCTGGCCCTTGAGCGAAACGGCAGGACTGACGCGGGCGTGCGCGGAGGCGATCGCCGGCACGAGCAACGCGGCCGCGCCAGCGAGCGCGAGCGCTCGCGGCAAGATCCGACGGAAGTCTGCGTACATGTGTTTCTCCTCGTGTGATCGAGAGCGGAAAAGGTCAGGCGCCGTCGCGCTTGATCGCGGCGGCGGCGCCACTTGGGGTGCTCGATCAGGCAGGAGGACCGGCGGTCCGACCAGCCGCCCGCTATCGGCGCGAGCCGCTGTAGCGGCGGGTCAATCCACGTGGCGCGGGCAGCGCGCGGTCCGATGCGGGAGGCGCGGGCCGGGTGGCGACGCTGGGCGATCTCGTCCAGCACCCAGCGCGCGCCGTGGAGAATCGTGGCCAGTACCAGTCCCACGCACGCCGCCGCCGGGAGGGCCCACCATCCCCCGTAGCCAAAGATCCCGGCGAGACCAGCCGGATGGCCCGTGGCGAACAGACCCTCGAGCGTCTGTTGGCTGACGTAGATGGCGAGCAGGCAGGCGGAGCAGGCGAGCCACAACGCGGCGAGCGAGATCGTGTAGCGCGGGACCGTGCGCTGACCTCCGAGCGCGCGGCCGAGAGCCCAAAGGAATCCGCCGGCGGCGAGCGCGAGCAACAGAACCAACCACGGAACAAGCGAGTGCAGATACGAGTGCCCCTGACGGGCAAGCTCGGTGCCGGCGTTACCGCCGAAGGCAAGCGCAAAGCGCAGCTGATGCACGACCAGCGCCGCGAATGGCAGCAGCGCGGCGCGGCCAACGCGCCGGATCGTCGGCCTGGTGGGCGCGCGCGCGAGCATGCGCGCGGCACGATACCGGCACGGCGTCAGTCGAGCAGTCGCTCGAGCAGTCGCGTCAGCTGGCGGCGCTCGCTCGCCGAGAGCGGCCCCAGCAGCGTTTTCTGCGCTGCGTCGATCCGTCTCTGAAGTCGCTTGAGCGCGGCGCGTCCGCGCGGAGTGAGCCTGACGACGTTGCGGCGACGGTCCTGCTCATCGCGGACCCGGGCGACGAGCCGATCCTCCTCGAGCTCGCCCAGCAGCCCGTGTAGATCGCTGCGATCGATCCACAATCGCCGGCCGAGCGCGGCCTGACTGGCGGGACCTTGCTCGGCCAACGAACTCAGCACGCTGAAATGCTGCCGACGAACGCCCTCCTGCCCCAGAGCCTCGGCCACCAGCCGCTCGGCCTTGCGGGCCACCTGGGCGGTCAGCCAGCTCGGGAGGCGGCGCAGGCGGGTTGGCGGGTCGTACTCCGAGCCATCACCCGGGCCCTCGTCCTGCAGCGTTGGCTTGCCAGCCATCATGTTTCGAATCATATCTTGGCGTCGCCAACGTTGGGTTACCCAACGTTGACACGGTGTGCGGTGCGTCGTATATTGTTGGCCATACCAACGTTGATATATCCAACGAAAGGCGTACTCGTCATGACGACCAGCTTCACACCTCAGGCCATCGGCCAGACCGAAAAGGCCCTGAACGCGATCCTCGACCGCCACCTGGCGGGCACCGGCGTCAGAGAGCCGCAGTGGGTGACTCTCACCCTGGCGGTGATGAGCGGCGGGACCCTTGCGCGCGACGAGCTGCTGGCGCGCGTGGTCGACTCGCTGAAAGTCACTCAGGTCGTGGCAGGGGAGCATGTGGCGGCGCTCCAGGCCGGCGGGCTGTTCGAACCGGGCGAGAGCTCGACGGTCAGAGTCTCGGAGGCCGGCCAGCAACTGCACAAGCGGGTCCGGACGGTCAACGCCGAGGTCACGCAGCGGATCTGGGGCGATCTGCCCGCTGAGGACCTCGATACGACAGGGCGCGTACTCGGCACGATCCTGCAGCGCGCCAACGCGGAACTGGCCGGAGACTGATCCAGGGCTGGACCGGCGCCGTAACGTGGTGTGTTATGGGCCACCGTCGGCCTTGGGCGCTACTCACGGGGCTGCTGATCAGCGGGCTGTCGCTGGCGCTCGCCTCGCCCGCGAGTGCCGGCGCCGCCGTGCACTTTGCTGCCTGCGGACGCCCAGCCGGCATCCGCTGCGCGTCGTTGCCGGTGCCGATCGACCGCTCGGGCCAGGTGCCCGGGAGCATCGCGTTGCACGTGGAGCGCATTCGCGGCGGTGGCCGCGCGGCGCTCCTGGCACTGGCCGGCGGACCGGGCGAGACCAACACGAATTTCACGGCCAGCTTCGGCCTGCGACTGCACGCGGCGCTGCGCACGCATGACCTCTACGTCTTCGACCAGCGTGGAACCGGACGCTCCGGCGCTCTGCACTGCGACGCTTTCGAGCGCGGCGTGCCACCCGAGCAGTCGGTCCCGGCTTGCGCGACGGCCCTTGGGCCGAGGCGCAACTACTACACGACGGCAGCGTCGGCGCAGGACATCGAGGCTCTTCGCCGCGCGCTCGGCGTATCGCGGCTGGCCATCTACGGCGTGTCATACGGGACGTACGTGGCCCAGGCGTACGCGGCCCTGTTCCCGGAGCACGTCGAGTCCCTCGTGCTCGACTCAGCGTTCGCCCCGAGCTTGAACCGCGATCCGTTCGAGCTCGGCCTCTTCCGGGCCCTTCCGGGCACGCTGAACTCGATCTGCGCCCGGCGCGCCTGCCGCGGCATCACCGCGAACTTCGCCGTCCAGGCGTTCGCCCTGCTGAACCGTGCTGGCCGTCATCCCCTGATCGGCACCTACTTCAACGCGGACGGGCGTCCGGTGCACGAGGTCATCACGGCACTTGGCGTCGCCGCGGCGTTCCCGAACATCGACCTGCGTCCCGGCCTGCGGGCTGAGCTGCCCCGCGCGGTGGCCGGCGCGGTGCACGGCGACCTGGCGCCGCTGGCTCGATTGGTCGCCGGCCCGGCGGCCGGGACGGCGGTGCCAACGCCAAAGGACGTCAATGAGACGCTCAATCTGGCCACCCTGTGCGAGGAACGCGACCTCGACTTCAGCCGCACGGCGCCGCCGGCGCAGCGGTTGGCGCAGGCGCGGGCGGCGCTGCAGCGCATCCCGGCCGGTGAATTCGCTCCATTCTCACCGCAGATCGCCTTCGCGATCAGCGAGGAGCCGTTGTGCGCCTACTGGCCTTCGCTCCCCACGCCGCCCGCGCTTCCGACCGGGAAGCTGCCCGCCGTGCCGGCTCTGATCCTCGCGGGTGCCTCGGACCTTCGCACCCCGCCCGCGAGCGCCCGTGAAGTCGCCGCACGTTTGCCGCGGAGCCGGATCCTCACCGTTCCGTTCGTCGGGCACTCCGTCGTGTCCGCGGACGACTCCGGTTGCGCGCTCCAGGCCCTGGCCGCGTTTTACGCCGGACGCTTCGTACAGACATGCCATTCCACGACTAACACCTATCCCCCGCGGCCGCTGGCGCCGACCGCGCTGAGCGCGGTGCAGCCTGTCGTCGGGTTGCCGACCGGCGCGGGTCGACTCGTCGCCGCGGCCGAGCTGACCGTCCAGGACGCGTTCGAGCAGCTCGATCCCGGGATCTTCCGTCTCGAGGGGCTCCTGGCCGCGGGCGGACTGCGTGGCGGCTCCTATCGCGCGACGCCGCGCGGCCTCGTGCTGCACCGCGACACGTTCGTGCCCGGCGTGGCCGTCAGCGGACTCGTCCCGGCGCACGGCACAGCCCACCTGACGCTGTCCGGCCGGACGAGGGCCACGCTCACGTTCACCGAGCCGCGTGTGGTGAGCGTACGAACCGCCACCGGCGTCGCGCATGGGTCGGCCCGGATCGTCCGCGCGACCGTCTCGGGACAGTTGGACGCGATCCGCCGCCTGCGCTTCGCTCGGCCGTGACACCCGACGTCCGCGGCGAGTCCCCTCAGGCCGCGAGCTCACCCTCGGCGTAGCAAGCGCGGCGACGGCCGCTCGCCTTGGCCGTGTAGAGCGCGCGATCGGCCCGCTCGAGCGCGTGAGCCAGGTCATCCCCGACGCCTGCGATTCCGATCGAGATGCCGACTGCCAGATCGGAGCCAATCGGGAAAGCGTCGGCTACCTCGGTCACGATCGCGTCGGCGACGCAACCGGGCTGGTCGCAGGTCAGCCACACCGCGAACTCGTCGCCACCGAGCCGGCCCGCAGTTCCGTGGCGCGCCAGGATGCGCGCGATCTCGGTGAGGACGAGGTCCCCCGTAGCGTGGCCGTGGGTGTCATTGATGGCCTTGAAGTAGTCGAGGTCGCACAGCAGCACGTTGCCGGCTTGGCCGCCGCCGATCGCCTGCTTGACCATGCTCAACCAGTGCCGCCGATTGAATAGGCCGGTCAGCTCATCTGTGCTGGCCAGGCGCTCCAGCTGAGCCACGCGATCTCCGAGCCCAGCTGCGGCGGCGGTTGCGCTCGGGTTGACCGTCGCGCTGTCGGCGAGCAGGTCGAGGGCCTCAGGGGCCAGGCCGAGGCTGGCCAGCGCCTCCTCGAGAAGCGTCTCGTCCGGAGTCGCTCCGCTGAGCATCGCGACGACTATGTCTGCCAGCTGCACGCACGCGATCGCCGGAGATGGCGCCACACACCCGCGACGACCCCCGTGATGCCAGGCGATCGCCGCCACCACGTCCTCCTCCAGGCCGGATTGCTGGGCGAACAGGGCGCCGACATAGGCATGATCGACCCCGAGACGCTCCCACTCGGCCGCTGAGCGCTGAACGCCGGACGGATGCGCGGCGGCCAGCTCGTCCATCTCCTTCTCGCCGAAGGCCACGGGCATGACCAGCTTGCCGCAGTCGTGCAGAAGTCCCGCCAGATGCGGCAGCTCGCGTGGAATGCCGACGAGTTGCGCGGCGGCGCCGGCAACCGTCGCCACCGACACCGCGTGGATGTGCAGCTGCCCGCGCGAGGTCCGGCCGTTGCCCGGCGCGGACTCGAAGAAGCGGAATGTGACGGCCTCCAGGCACAGCTGGCGCGTGGCGCGCCGCCCGGCCATGGTCACGGCCTGACGGACGGTCTTGGCCCGGATCGGGCGCCCGGCGTAGGCCGAGTTGGCAAAGCGGAGGATGTTGGCGGCGAGCGCGGGATCGCCTTCGAGCGCCGCGACGAGATCACCCGTTGCGGAGTCCTCGAGCTCGGTCAGCTCAAGGACCCGCTGGAGATTGCGGTCGAGCACCGGCAAGCGATCGCAGCGCGCGATCGCCGCAGCCACCTGCGTTTCGATGGCAGGATCCAGCTCGCGCTGCCAGGTGGCATCGATCACGGTCATACAACGGTGATCGGCCGGTTTGCCACAGCTTTAGTGGCCGCCAAGTACTTATCCCCAATCCGGGGATTTCCGCCATTGCCGTTGACTCGTCAACTACACTAGAGGCATGGATATGGTCGCCACATCTGGGCTCGAAGGCGCATCGCTGAACGCGTGGCGGAGCTACCTCCAGAGCCACGCGTCGATTCTGCGTGAACTCGACGCCGCCCTCGTGACCGACCATGGCATGACCAGCCGGGACTACGAGGTGATGCTGTACCTCGCCCAGTCGCCCGACCGCAAGCTGCCGATGTCCGCCCTGGCCGAGCGCACGATGCTGACCCGCTCTGGCATCACGCGCCTCGTCGACGGCCTCGTCGCATGCGGCCTGATCGAGCGCGTCTCGTGTGAGAGCGACGCGCGCATCTCCTACGCCCAGCTGACCGACCCCGGCTACGAGAAGCTCCGCAGCGCCGGCAACACGCACATCGCCTCGATCCGCCGCATGTTCCTCGAGCACTTCAGCGAGGAAGAGATCGAGATGCTCTCCTCGCTCCTCGGCCGCCTGCCCGGGGCAAGTGGCCACGGTTCCTGCTCGGTCGAGTAGCTGAACGGCACCGGGCGGCCGGGTCGGCTGAGGTGGCCGGGTCGCGCCGGGTCAGCTGGGGTGGCCGGGTCGCAGCGGGCCGAATCCCCTCCCCGATCCCGCCTGGCTGGCCAGCCAGCCAGTCTGATCGATTGTGGGGCGTCGCGCCCTGGGGCGAGGCGGCGCCAGGAGCTGGGCCGGGGCCGGGGCCGGGGCCGGGGCCGGGGCCGGGAAACAGTGCGCAAATCGCGCCGCCGGCACCGTGCGAGTGCACAAATTCCCCGCCACGGAGCATTTCTGCGCAAACTCCGCGGCGGCCACGCGATTTGTTCGATTGTTCCCCTTGGCCTTAGGCGGTCAGGGCAATTGCTCAGGCCTCCAGAACACCAAACTGTCGGCGCCCGATCGATAGCGAGGTGCTTTGGGCGGCCCTGAGCAACCCGATCCGCCTTTCTTCGTCCGGGTGCTGGGAAGAAGGGATGTTGTGCTGGTCTCGGGCACGCGGGATCAGCGCATCGCGGCGATTGCCCAGCGACAGCGCGGCCGCGTGGCGCGCCGCCAACTGCTGCCTGCCGGGGTGACCAGAAACGTGATCCACACCGGGCTCCTTACGACCGCCCATCGTTGCGGCGCCGCCCGCCACGACACGCCGCGCCCCGACCCCCACCCCACTCCCCTTCGCTGCGCCGTTACCAGCCCTCCTCCGCCTGCCGGCGCACCCCGACGATTAACGCTTGATCGATCAATACTTGTAACCTCAACCAAATCCGGGTAAAGTGGTTGCTCCCTCAAGTATCCCATCCTCCCCAAAGGAGCAGCCTTGTCAACGACAGCCATCAACGCCGGCCTGATTCCCGCCGGCAGCTACACCGTAGATCCCGCCCATTCCAATGTCGGCTTCGAGGTTCGGCACATGGGCATCGCCACTGTCCGTGGCTCGTTCAGGAAGTTCGAGGGCAGCCTCGACGCCACCGGCGAGGCGCCGGTACTGAAGGGCGCCGTCGAGGTCGCGAGCGTCGACACGGGCGACGAGAACCGTGATGCACACCTGACCTCGCCCGAGTTCTTCGACGTCGAACAGCATCCGCAGATCAGCTTCCACTCGACCACCACGGAGGCGACCGACGACGGAAAGATCCGACTCGCCGGCGAGATCACGCTCAAGGGCATCACGAAGCCGATCGAGCTGATCGGAAGCGTCAACGATCCCGGCACGACCGACCCGTGGGGCAACGAGCGTGTCGGCTTCGAGGTCGAGACCGTGATCGACCGGCGCGATTTCGATCTGAAGTGGAACCAGACCCTCCCGAACGGCGATCTGCTCGTCTCCAACGACGTCAAGCTGCTCGTCAGCGTCTCGGCCGTCAAGGGCGCATAGTCGAATGCGCGTCCTGGCCATCTCAGGCAGCCTGCGGGCGGCGTCGCACAACACAGCACTGTTGCGCGCCGTCGCCGAGCTGGCGCCGGCCGGAGTCGAGGTCGAGCTCTTCACAGGGCTCGACCGACTCCCGCCGTACAACGAAGACCACGACACCGACGTGCCGCCGGCCGAGGTGAGTCGCCTACGCGCGGAGATCGCCAGCGCCGACGCGCTGCTCATCTCGACGCCTGAGTACAACGGGACCGTTCCGGGACAGCTCAAGCACGCCATCGACTGGGCGTCCCGGCCCTACGGCCAGAACTCATCGCTGTGGGGCAAGCCCACAGCCGTGATCGGCGCCAGCACCACCGACTACGGCGCGCTGTGGGCGCAGGATCACGTGCGCAAGGCGCTCGGCATCGGCGGCGCACGCGTTCTCGAGCTTGAGCTGCCGATCGGAAAGGCGCACGAACGCTTTGACGCGGAGGGCGACCTCGACCATTCGGAGACCGCGGATCGTCTGAGCGAGATCCTTTCCGCGCTGACGGACCACCGCCACGCGGTCGCAACCGCAGCGTAAGCTCACATGGCGGTGTCATCCGAACCAACCCACGTCACGCCAGCGACGTCGACCGAGACGGACGGGACGCCGGTCGGCGGCTCGGAGCCGATCGACGCTCGGACGAGGATCGGCGCCGTTCACCTCACCGTGCACGACCTCGCGCGCTCGCGCGACTTCTACGAACGCGTGATCGGACTACGGCCCGCCGAGCAGGACGACGGATCGCTGACGTTCGGAGTGGATGGCGAGCGGCCACTGGTTCATCTCTACGGCGACGCCGCGGCGGCAGGGCTCGACCGGCGCGCCACGGGCCTGTTCCACCAGGCCATCCTGTTCCCCACGCGGCGCGATCTCGCTGTGGCCCTGGCGCGAGTGGGCCAAGCCCGGTGGCCGCTCGACGGCGCCTCCGACCACCTGGTCAGCGAGGCGCTCTATCTCTCCGACCCCGATGGCAACGGGATCGAGCTCTACCGCGACCGCCCACGCAAGGAGTGGCAGCGGCGCGATGGGGAACTCCAGATGGCGACGCTTCCGCTCGACGTGCGCGATCTCCTGAGCGAGCTCGACGACAGCCCGATCGCACCGCTGGCGCCGAGCGGGACCACGATCGGGCACGCCCATCTCCAGGTGGCCGAGCTCGACGAGATTGAGCGCTTCTACAACGGCGTGCTCGGATTCGACGTCGTGGTCCGCACCTACCCGGGGGCATTGTTCGTGTCAGCCGGCGGCTACCACCACCACATCGGCCTGAATACGTGGAACAGCGCGGGATCCGGCCCGCCGGCGCCCGGCGCGGTCGGCCTGCGCCACTACGAAATCCTGCTGCCCGACGAGAACCCGCTGCAGCAGGCGATGGCGCGCGTGCAGGCAGCGGACGTCGCCGCCGAGCCGGTCGGCGACGGCGCCCAGCTGATCCGCGACCCGTCGGGAAACGGCGTCGTCCTGCGGACGCCGTAGTCGCCGGCGCTACCCTTCGCACCCGCGGCGACGTGGCGGAGTGGCTACGCAGCGGCCTGCAAAGCCGTCTACACCGGTTCGATTCCGGTCGTCGCCTCTGAGTGAGCTCTTCAGTCGGGGCGCCTTTGGTTTCCTGGCTCAGAATCGCCCGGTGTGTGCTCGGTGATCACGCGACGCCGATCGCTTCGAGCCCGCGACGGGTCTGCGGCACCCACCAGGCGAGCTCCTTGCGGGCCCACTCGCGCTCTGCAGGATCGGGGTGGTATGTAGCGGAGTGGCCGAAGACCCACCCGTACATGAGCAACCCTGCCAGTCCGATCAGCTCGTTCGCTCGCGGATCGTCGTGATCCCCGCGCACCCGCCGGAAGTCGTCCACCAGCTCGTCGTTTGTGGCGTCCGTCCGCGAGCCGTTGTGGCACATCGACCATGCGAAGTCCAGCACCGGGTGTCCTTGCGTCGCACGTCCCCAGTCGAGGAGGATGACACGGTTCGCGGCAAAGCCGAGATGCTCGTCGCGGATGTCGGCGTGGATGAGTGTCGTCCCGAGCGCCTCCAGTTTGGTGATGAATGGCCCGGGGTCCCGTTGCACGTTGAGCACGCCCTCGGCAACATCGGAATCGACGGCCTCGGCGAACGCTTCCCAGAAAACCTCATATTGCTTGGGCAGCAGGTCGAGGCCGGCCCGCTCGGCCTCGGCAATGGTCGGTGAGAAGAGACGAAAGAAGTCAGGGAGCGAACACAGATGCGGAACCTCCTCGCCCCAGAATTCCTCCCACATGCCGTTGGCGGCCGCGAGGATGCTCACGCTCTCGTCTCGGCTCAACCGCTTCTGATCGGGCAGCAGTAGGTGCGAGACGTCCTTCATCACCACCCACCACGCGTCGCCGTCGCGCTCGGCGGCGAGGATCGTGTGGTCGATCGCCCACGGGAGCCGGGCCATAACGCCGCTCTTGAACAGCAATGCTTCGCGCCCCTCGTCGGCCGTGTGGTGATCCATCCAGTTGGAACCCGGCGCGATCCGCTTGGCCACCAACTTGCGGCCGTCAGCGAGCACGAGCCTTTCCACAGCATTACCGGACCAGCCACGGGAGATCATCGACTCGTGCTCCACCACTTCGCCGAGGCCGGCGAGCAGTTGCGTATCGAGGCGGACCCGGGCATCGCTGCTCTGGCCCCGGGGCGGCGTGCGTGGCGGGGCCGAGTAGATCCAGTGACGCGCGATCCGCCCGTCCTCGACCCACACGTACTGGCGCGTCCGCGATGCGCCTGCGGTGCCGACCCGCTCCGCCCAGAGCTCAAAACCTGCCGGGTGGACGCGGGCGGTCCACTCCACCAGCTCGGCTGGCCCGCCCCACTCGCGGGCGAGGGCCGCCGCAATCGCACCGGGCCCTCGGACGCAATAGCGGCCGCCCACGAGGCTCGCGTCGAACAAAGCCTGCTCGGCGTAGTGGTCCGCGAGCTGGTGATAGGAGCCGGTCGCGAACGCTTGGCGCAGCGCTTCAGCTGCCGACTGCGCCGTCACTGCTTGCTGCCTGAGCCGACCTTCGCCGCTACCGGCAGCTCCAACGCCCCACCGCTCGCGCGGTACGGCTCAACGGTACGCTCGAGCGCCTCCAGCGTGCGGCGCCTCGCCAGGGCGTCCTGCGCTCGCAGCACCGCCGCTGTCCTCACGCTCGAGCCGAGCAGACCGCGCAAGAGCTCCTCCGTCCCCGCAACGAAGTGAGTGAGCTCAACCGTCTTCACCGCCACTTCGACCAAACCGGCTCCCTCGAGCAGCGCCCGGAACTCGCCCTCGTCCGCGAACCGATATGGGTCCGGCCCGCTGGCGGGGAGCGCGTCGCGGCGACCACCGCCGGCGGTCTCGATCGCCTCCGTCACCAGCCCGATCACCCGCATTCGCTCCGGGCGATCCCAGACCGAGAAAGCGACCTGCCCGCCCGATACCAGCACCCGTGCCGCCTCGGCGAGAGCACGCTGCGGATCGGGAAGGTGGTTGATCACGAAGCCGCCAACGACCGCATCGAACGAGGCCGAACCGAAAGGAAGTTCCTCGGCGTCCGCGCGGAGCAGGTCGATGCCGGCGACTCTTTGACGCGCCAACTCGAGCATCCCCTGAGCGATGTCGATGCCCATGACCCTCGCTCCCCGCGCGGCTGCGCGCTCGGCGACATAGCCGGGGCCCGTCGCCACGTCGAGCACGCGCTGATCGGAGCGGACCCCGGCGGCGTCGAGCAGCGACTCCGCAAGTCGACTGGTGATCGCGCCGGTCAGCCCACCATACGTCACGGCCTGGGCACTCCAGCCCTCGGCCTCGAAGGCCTTAAACGCCTCGGCTCTCCCCGCGTTCATCTCCTCCCGATCAGGCTACTGGCTCGACAGGGGCCTCGCTGCCCTCGCAGAGCAATCCGGAGCCTCACTTCGGAAGGGCCGCCCGCTCGAGGCGGGTTGGCTCGATCGCGTCTGGTAGACGCCCGTGAACCCACTGAGAAAGCCGTTGCGGGCCGCGCGCAGGTACAGCCGCCAAACGCGGAGCCGTTCGGGACCGACGAGAGCAGTCGCCTCGGCGCGCCTTTCATCGAGCCGTCGGGCCCAGTGAGCCAGCGTCTCGGCGTAGTCATCAGCGAAGCCCTCTACGTGCTCGGTGACCAAGCCGGCGCGTTCGAGCGCGGCGATCACGGTTGAAAGATGCAGAGGCGCGGCGTCGGGAAATACGAAACGCTCCGAGAAGGGGCCGGCCTCGGGGTCGCCGACCCGCAGGCGCGCGATTCCGTGGTTGAGTACCTGCCCGCCGGGGCGCAGGAGCCGCGCGACTTGCGCGGCATAGGCATCTATTTGTCGCGCGCCGACGTGCTCGATCATGCCGATGCTCGCGATCGCGTCGAACGGGCCGTCGGTGATCTCTCGATAGTCGGCGATCCGGATCTCCACGCGGTCCTGGAGGCCCGCCTCGACGACCCGCCGCCGGGCGAGCACGGCCTGCGGGGCCGACAACGTCACACCCACGACCTCGGCACCGTGGTGCTTGGCCGCGTGGATCGCGAAGCTGCCCCAGCCGCAGCCGATGTCGAGCACGCGCTTTCCGGCGTCGAGCGCGAGCTTTTGACACACGAGCTCGAGCTTTGCCGCCTGCGCGGACGCGAGCGTCTGTGCACCGCGGGAGAAGATCGCGCAGCTGTAGGTCATCGACGGATCGAGGAACAACGCGAAGAACTCGTTCGAGACGTCATAGTGGTGACGCACCGCCCGCGCGTCACGCTCACGGCTATGCCGGTGACCGCGTTGCCGCAGCTCGCCCGCAGGCGGCCGTGGGGGCACCATCACCCCGCAAGCGCGGGCCGCGGCCAGGGCAAGCCGAGCGCGCGCGGCGCGAGTCAGCGGCGGTGGCTTCCATGTCGAGAGGAGCGCAAGCGCCGAATCGAGATCATCGGGGTCCAGCAACCCGGCGACGTAAGCGCGCCCGACCCCGAGCTGGCCCGGCGCGCGCAGCGCATGGGCGACCGCTGCCGGCGAGCGCACACGAAAGACTGGACCGTCACCGGTGGTCGAGCCCAGCCGCCCGCCGTCCCAGCACTCGATCGCGAACGGGCGCGCAGGTAGAGCGCGATCGAGCTCGGAAAGAAGCGGGCCGCTTCGCGCGAACACAGGCAGCGCGGGCTATGCCCTCAGGGAGCTCGCCTTGCTCGCCTGCCGGCTAGCGCTGACCTCGACCACATCCCACACGAGCCCGACACGCGCCATCGCACGGATCACCATGGAGGAGAGATCGAGCTCCCACCACCGCAGGCCATGGGCCGCCGACGTCGGAAACGCGTGATGGTTGTTGTGCCACGACTCCCCGAGCGAGGGCAGGGCAAGCCACGAAAGGTTGCTCGAGCGGTCCGGCGTCTCGAACGGGCGGCGGCCGAAGAAGTGGCACAGCGAATTGATGCTGTACGTCACGTGGTGGAGCACCAGCATCCGCGCCGCGCCTCCCCATAACAATCCGCGCACCCCTGCCATCGCCGTCCCGCCGATCGCGCAGCCGAGTCCAAACGCCGCGCCCAACCCGCCGAGCGCCCACAGTACAAACCACCGATCGATGAACCTGATGATCGGATCGGCTAGCAGGTCCGGAGCGTAACGGCGCCGGGCTGCGCGCTGCGTGTGCACGAACAACCAGCCGACGTGCGCATGCAGCAAGCCAGCAAGAGCCCCCCGCCAGCCGTGCCCATGACCAACATGCGGACTATGGGGATCGCCCTCAGCGTCGGCGAACGCATGGTGCTTGCGGTGGTCGGCAACCCAGGAGATCACCGGCCCTTCAATGGCTGCCGATCCCAGGACGGCAAGGACCGCCCGAACCGGCCGCGACGTAGCGAATGCCCGATGCGTCAAGTGACGGTGAAAGCCAACCGTTATGCCCAGCCCAGTCGCGAGATAGAGGATCGCGAACACCACCAGATCGCCGCCATGGAGCCAGTTGCCCCACACCTGCCACACGACGAACCCCAGCCCAGCGATCGGCGCCGCAGTCACAACCCCCGTGATCACGCGGTCGCGCGTCTCATGCTCGTACGGCTCGACATCTTCCGAGACAGGGGGAGCAGGAGCCAACGCCATCGACCTGCCGACATTATCTCACTGCACGAAGCACCCGCTGATGGGCTTGACCGTCTTCCAGGCTCACCGGGTCGGCGACGAACCCGTTACGGCTGACCCGGCGCGTAGGTGAGGATCAACACGCCGTCGCCAACGACCTTTGAGTCCACTAACCGCAACGGCTTCTTGTCGCTGGTCTTGTCGAACATCCGCTTGCCCTCGCCGAGCACGACCGGATAGACCATCAGCCGCAGTTCGTCGACAAGGTCGTTATCGAGCAGCGTCTGCGCGAGTTGGGCGCTGCCGTGGATGGCGATGTCGCCCTCGAGCTCGTCGCGAAGGCGGCGTGCCGCCTGCACTGGGTCACCGTCGAGGACCGTGACGTTGTTCCAGCGTCCCGGATCGACGCCCGCGCCGACCACGTATTTGGGCATGTTGTTGAACTTGTCGGCGAACTCGCCGTCGCGCTGCGGCCACGCGTCGGCGAAGCCGTCGTAGGTGACGCGGCCGAGGAGCAACGCCTCGGTGGCGAACGTCTCGTCGAACTTGAACTTGTCGCCTTCTTCTCCACGCGAAATCTCAAACGCCCAGCCGCCGTACTTGAAGTCCTCGGCGCCGCCGGGATCCTCCATCACGCCGTCCAGCGATACGAACTCGGTCACTACGATCCTGCCCACGGCCTACCTCCCTCTCGTCGGACGAGAACAACTATGATCAACCACTTGATTGAGCAACCTATCAGGTGAATACGATTTCCGCCGACCGGCTCAACTCGACCTTCGCGGCGCTCGCCGACCCGACCCGGCGGGCGATCCTGACGCGGCTGAGCGACGGGGAGGCGACTGTCACCGAGCTGGCCGAGCGCTTCCCGATCAGCGTCCAGGCCGTCTCCAAGCACCTCGGCGTGCTCGAGCGCGCAGGCCTGATCGAGCGCGGACGCTCGGCGCAGGAACGTCCCTCGCGTTTGCGCGCTGCACCGCTCAAGGATGCCGCCGACTGGCTCGGCGCCTACCAGCGATTCTGGGAGGCCGGCTTCGACCGGCTCGAGGAGCGCGTGCGCAAACCGGGCAAGGAAGGTGGCCGTGGCTGATCCGCAGGCCGGAGCCAGCGAATACGGGGTCAGGATCACGCGCGTGTTCGATGCGCCACGCGAGCGCATCTGGGAGGAGTGGACAAAGCCGGAGAGCTTCGCCGACTGGTACGGGGGACCGCAGTGCGAGGTGCCACTGGACAGCGTGTCGATGGACGTCCGGCCGGGCGGGACGTGGCGCCTCACGATGTACGCCCCTCCGGATCGGCGCCGGATCGACTGGAAGGGCGAGTACCTCGAGGTCGAGCCGCCAGAGCGGCTCGTCTTCACGGTCAACGACAACCCGTCCCTGGACGCCTATGAGACCGTGACGGTCGTGCTCACCGATCTCGGCGAGGAACGTACCGAGATGCGCTTCGAGCAGCGGGGCGGGATGTCGCCCGAACAATACGAGCGCGCCGCCCATGGGTGGGGCGGGTTCTTCGACTACCTCGACGAACGCCTCGCGGCCGAGCTGGACGCCTGACAGCCCGCCAAGGGTGGCGGAAAACCGACGCCCTTACGGCGGCGGTCCTCCGTAGAAGAAAAGGTCTGCCTACGCGACCTTTTCCCCTCGACAGTGGAGGCCACGAACGAGGAGAGTCAGATGCGAACCAGGCGACACGACAAGGGATCACTTCGGCAGCGGCGAGTCGCCGTCCGGCTGGCGCCGGGCATTCTGGCCGCCGCGCTGGCCGCCGCGGCGCCCGCAGCTGCGAGCGCCGCCGACTATTGCGTCAGCCCGAACACGAGCTGCGGCGGGACCAATGTGGCCACGCTCGAGCAGGCGCTCGACCTGGCGGACAACGCCCCGGATGCCGACCGCATCTTCCTCGGCGACGGCACCTACACAGCCCCCGGCCCGAGCGGATACACCTACAACCAGCCGGCGTCCCCGGTTGAGATCATCGGCCGGGGCGAGGGACAAACGATTCTGACCGGACCCGCGGGCAGCTTCCGCGTCCTCTGGCTCGACGGCGGCGCGAGCAGCTCCGTGCACGATCTGACGGTCCGGCTGCCACAGAACGTGCCGCTGTCCGACTGGGGAGTGGCCATGGGTAGCGCGGCGCGCCGAGTCGAAGTGACCGAGGATCCGGTGCAAACGCATCCCCGCACCGGTGTGGCGCTGCTCGACGGCGGGCTGCTCGAGGATTCAACCGTCACGCTCGACAACACGAAGTTCGGAGCGACCGCCGTCTCCATCAGTGCAGGCACCGGGACGATTCGCCATTCCACGCTGGTCGCTTGGTCGGCCGTCGACAGCCCGCATGGCGGGACGATCGATCGGTCGTCGCTGACCGCCGGCGGCTCGGGTCTCGGCGCCAACGCAGGCGTGACGAACGTCGAAGCCAGCGTGATCCGCCTCACCCAAAGCCACAGCGTCGGTATCTACGCCGGACCCAACCCGGGCGCAGATGCGGCCGTGAACGTCGACAGCACAACGATCATCGGTCCGGGGCTACCGGATACCGAAGCCGTGGACGACTTCACGAACTTCGCCCCATCGCAGAACGTCGACGTGAACGTCCGCAACTCGATCTTCCGTGGTGTGACGGCGGCCGTCGACGCGGTCGCGACCGGGTCCGGGCACGCGAAGATCAACATCGCCTATTCCGACTACGACGCGAGCGGCAGCCTCGCGCAGGGCGCAAACGCCAGCGTCACGCAGACCAATGTCTCGAATGTCGGCGATAGCGGGTTCGCCAACGCCGCCGGCGGCGACTACCACCTACGCCCCGGTTCGCCGTTGATTGACACAGGTGACCCATCGACAGCGCAGGGATCTGACCTGGACGGCAACCCGCTCGTAGCGGACGGCAACGGCGACGGGGTCGCCCGCCGCGACAAGGGCGCTTATGAGGCTCCGGCCGTACCGCCATCCGGCCCGCATGGCGGTACACCCGGGACGGGCGGAACCGACTCCCACCCACCTGTGATCACCGGCTTCCGGGCCACGCCCACGGTGTTCCGGATCGCCCGGGCGGCGACGGCCGTGGTCGCGCGATCCCACACCGGTACGCAGTTCCGCTACACGCTGAGCGAAGCCGGGCGCGTCACAGTGACCATCAGGCGCAGCCTCCCCGGGCGCCGGCGCGCAGGCCGTTGCGTGGCGACATCGGCCGCATCGCGGCATCCCGCCCGCTGCACGCGCTACCGCACTGTCGGAACGCTGACGCGCGCAGGCGAGAAGGGCGCCAGCACTATCCGCTTCACCGGCAGGATCGGCCGCCGCGCGCTCGCAACCGGCAGCTATCAAGCAGTCATGCTGGCCACCGATGCGGCTAAGAACCGAAGCAAGTCGCAGAGCACCAGGTTCCGCATCGCCGTGAGGTGACGTTCGGCCGCCTGGGATGATGAGCACGATGGTGGCGAACGACGATCCGGGCCAAGCTTCGCTCGCCACCGACCCGCGGGTGGTGGCCGAGCAGGCCGGAATGGTCGCCGCCGCCTGGTCGCCCCCCGGCGCACCGGCAACGTGGGAGCTCACCGCGGCGCAGTTTGCGGCGCTGCGAGATGACCCGGACCTGGCCGCCATCGCCGCGACGATCCCGCCCGATCGGTTGCCGCCGCTGTTGTTCTCGGCGGCGGCGGCCTTTCTGGTTTTAGACGAGGAGCCGCATCCGCTGCGCGACGCGTTCCCGCGGCTGGGCGCGACGCAGCCTCCGCTGAATCCGGGCTTCCGAGCCGTGTATCGCGAGTTCTGCCTGGACCATCGCGACCGGCTGCACGAGCTGTGTGTCAGCCATCGCTACCAAATGAACGAGGTCGGCCGCTGTTCCGGATTGATCCCGGCCCTGGCGCCGGCTTTTGCTGACGGGCGAGAGCTCGCACTCGTCGACGTCGGCACGGGTGCGGGGTTGGCGCTGCACCTCGACCATTACCGCTACAGGTTCGTCGCCTCGGGCGGCGCCGTAAGCGAGTTTGGAGATTCCGCGGCCACCGCGATCATCGAGACCACCGTGCGCGGTTTTGCCGACGTGCCGATGCCATCGCGCCTGCCGTCGATCGCCGCGCGGATTGGGATCGACGTGGAGCCTCTCGACGTGGGAAACCCGGCGGTTCGCAGCTGGCTCGCCGCCTGCATACCTCAGGAGATAGGGGCGGTCACGCGCTTTAACCAGGCGGTCGAGCTTGTGCTGAAGCAGCCGGTGCAAGCGGTCCGTGGCGATGCCTGCGAGGTGCTTCCGCAGGTCTTGAAGTCGATCCCGCCGCACGCCCTCATCTGCCTGCTCGACACGTTCGTGGCGGTGTTCTTCGAACCAGACGAGCTGGCTGCACTGCGCGCTCTGGTGGATCGGGCCGGCGCGGAGCGCGACCTTGACTGGATTTCGATCGACCCTCTGGTTCCGATGGGCACCTCAGCCAGTGATTGCGTCACCGGTGCTGATGTGCCGCGCGAGGTCATCGAGCGCAACCGCGATGAGGGCGTGTTCGGCGTGATCAGCCGGGTCAGCTACCGGAATGGCGAACGGACGCGCACGGTGCTCGGCCTGGCCCACCCAGGCGCGGCTTGGCTGGAGTGGCTCGACTGACGCCTACGGCTGCGCCACCGGCACGTTTTCCTCGGGCACGACGAGGATCGCGCCCTCGCCGCTCGTGTACGCCTCCTCGCCGTGCTCGACGACATCCATGCCCAGCGCCTCCTGGCTCTCGCGCACGCGAAGTGGCGTCACGAGGCCTATGACTTTCAGGATCACGAACGTGCCGACGAACGCATAGGCAGGAGCGACCAGCGCGGCGACGGCCTGCCATCCGAGCTGTCGGGCGTTGCCATAGATCAGGCCGTTCGACACACCGTTCCACGAGTGCTGCGCGACGAAGCCGATGAAGAGAATCCCGGTCAGTCCGGCGAGTCCATGGGCGGCGAGGACGTCAAGCGTCTCGTCGAGCCGGGTACGCGGGCGCCACACGATCATCGCGTAGCTCGGCAGGGCGGCGAGCGCCCCGAGGGTCATCGCCCAGATCGGGCTGACGAAGCCGCCGGCCGGCGTGATGGCGACACAGCCGACGATGATCGCCGTGGCGGCGCCGATGGCCGTGACACGTCCGCCGAACGTCAGGTCGAGGATGAACCACACCACCAGCGTGCAAGCCGGCGCGAGCAGCGTGTTGGTAAACGCGAGCACGCCGGGATGGCCGGTCGAGTAGCCGCTGCCGCCGTTGAAGCCGAACCAGCCGAACCACAGGAGCCCCGCCCCGAGCAGCGCGTAGACGGCGTTGTGCGGAAGCAGCGCCTGGCGACCGTAGTCCTTGCGCGCGCCCACAGCCATCGCGGCTGCGAAGGCCGAGAAACCGGATGCCATCTCGACCGGTACGCCGCCGGCGAAGTCGAGCGTGCCGTGCTGCTGCAGCCAGCCTCCACCCCATACCCAGTGCGCGAGCACGGGGTAAACGAGCAGCGACCACAAGCCCATGAAGACGAGGAACGGTCCGAAGCGCATCCGCTCCACGACCGCGCCAGACACGAGTGCCGCGGTGATGATGCAGAAAGCCGCCTCGAAGGCCATGAACAGCAGGTGCGGAATCGCCGTGCCGGCGCGTGGCGTGAACGTCACGTCGTGGAGCAGCGCGAACTTGAAGCCCCCGATCACGCCATTACCTTTGTCGAAGGCCAGCGAGTAGCCGACGAGCGCCCAGGTGATAGTCACGACACCAAGCGCCCCGATGCTCATCATGAACGTGTTGAGCGTGTTCTTGGCCCGCACGAGGCCGGCGTAGAACAGCCCCAGCGCCGGCGTCATCATCAGCACGAGCGCCGTCGCGACGAGCATCCACGCCGTGTCCCCGGTATTGATGTTGGCCCCCGTTGCGAGGGCGTTCATTGTGCTACGGGCGTGACCGCGAGCGTGTCCGTCTCGCCGGTGCGGATCCGCACCGCACGCTCGAGGGGCACGACAAAGATCTTCCCGTCGCCCACGTCACCTGTGCGCGCGCCTTCACAGAGAGCCTCGATCGTCGCCTCGACGAACGGATCGGACACGGCGATCTCGAACCTGACCTTCTCGGACAGTTCCATCTTGACCGTCGTCCCGCGATACGTCTCCACGCGGTCCAGCTCGCCCCCGTGACCCTGCACGCGGCTCATCGAGAGCCCGCGGACCTCGGCTCGGTACAGCGCTTCGAGGACGTTGTTCGCCCGCTCGGGCCGGACGATGCCGATCACGAGTTTCATCTCACCGACTCCCTTGCTCGGACTCCTGCCAGTCAGCGGCCGGGCGAGATTAGCGAGGCGGGCTGGATCGTGCGGACCGAGCGAGGATTGCCGGCGCCCGACGCGCCGGCAATCGACCCGCTCGCGCTCCTGAGATCAGTTGGTCGCGGTGGTTCCCGACGCGTCGCTGCCGGTTGATGAGCTCTTGTCAGACGAATCAGTGGCGGTCGTCGTGCTGGCGTCGCCGGAGGCCGAGGAATCAGACGAGCTCGACTGATCGCTCGAACTCGACTGATCGGCTGAACCCGATTGATCGCTTGAGCTCGACTGATCGGCTGAACTCGACTGATCGCTTGAGCTCGATTGGCTCTGCGTGGTGTCACTGCTCGTCGACGACGTGTCGGACGAGCTGGCGCTCGTATCGCTCGACGTACTCGCCGAGGACGGCGTATCGCTGGGCGCGGACGTGGACGTGTCACTCGACGAGGAGTCGCTCGACTGCGACGACGTATCGGCCGGGGCCGACGCCGACGTGTCGGTCGATGCCGAACTCGTGGACGTGTCCGCCGGGGCCGCGCTGGACGAACCGCTCGGCGCGGAGCTGGACGAGGAGTCGGCCGGAGCCGAACTCGCCGACGAATCCGCGGGAGCCGAACTCGACGAATCCGCCGGAGCCGACGAATCCGCGGGAGCCGAACTCGACGAATCCGCCGGAGCCGACGAATCCGCGGGAGCGGAGTCCGCTGGCGCGGCGCTCGCCGAGGAATCGGCGGGTGTTGACGCGGCAGCAGTCGCCGCCGGCGCGCTGCTCTCCGGGGCGCTGCTCTCTGCCGGCGTGCTGCTCGTCGCTGGGGCGCTTGTCGCCTCCGAGCCACCGCTGCCTATGGCGGCGCCACCACTGGACGACGCCGTAGCGCCGGCCCCGCCGCCGCCCATCGCGGTGCCGGGGACCGCCTCCGTGGGAGCGCTCGCGGCCACGGCGGTCGGCTTGGTCGTGCTCGTCTTGCTCGTCGTCGCGGTCTTCGGCGTGGTGGCGCTGGCCGTCTTCGTCGAACCGGAGGCCGTGCTCGAGCTGGTGTCGCTCGCGGCGCGAGCCACGGCCGCGGTCGCCTTCGATCCCCACACGCGGCCGGACGGATGCTGCTGGAGCAGGCCGTTGAGGGTCGAGAGCATGCGCGAGCCGGACCCCATCGGACCGGGCGGATAGAACCCAATCTCCAGGTGCGGACCGGTCGAGATGCCGACGATCCCGTAGCCGACGTGGCTGATCTGCTGGCCGGCCTTGACGTGGTCGCCGACGTGCACGTTGTTCGCTCCTGCGTGCCCGTAGTAGACGGTCATGCCCTTGAGCGGACCCGAGGTGATCTTGAGGATCGGGGCGTTGGGGCCGAAGCCGCTGATCCCGGCGCCGATGATGACGCCGTCGCCCATCGCGTAAAGGGGCGTACCGCCCGGGGCGGCGTAGTCGACGCCCTGGTCCACCGACCCATTCACCATGTAGTTGCGCGGCAGCGGCAACGCGACGCCGTCGCTCATCACATACGACACGCTCTGGGTCTTCGGCGCGCTCGGTGTGACGACCGCGACCGGTGCGCTGCTCGGGGCCGGCGTCGCTGCCTGCGAGCTGCTGCCGGCGCTCGAGCTCGTGTCGCTGGACGGCACCGAGCCGGCCGACGACGAGTCCGTTGACGGTGTCGAGCTGGCGTCACTCGGAGCGGTATCGGCAACGGAGCCGGAGCTGCTCGTGTCGACGTTGGTCTGCACCTGCGCACCGGCTGTATCGGTGGCGCCGGCCGGGGCGGAACTGGTGTCTGTGGCCGCGCCGGCGTTCGACGACGTCGACGCGACGTCGACGCTGCTGGCGGTGCCCGTGCCACCGCCCTCGCCGCCGCCTGAGGAAAGCGTCAACACGGGCGCGTTGAACAGCACAGCCCACATCCGTGTGTCGACGAAACCGCTCGAGCTGAGACCTCGGAGCGACTGAAACTGCAGCACCGCGCCGCGAGTCAGCGGGCCGTAGATGCCGTCAACCACCAAGTGCGTCGAGGACGGCAGCGCGCGATTCAGCTGCATCTGCAGCGCGGCGACCAACCGGCCGGTACTGCCGAACTCGAGCACGACGTGCCTCGCGGCACTGCCAAGTTCGGCGGTCGAGCCTGGATCAACCTGGTCGGAGCCAGGCGTGGCGGGGCCAGAGCGAGCCGTCGCGACGCCACGCGGAATGAGCGGAGCGGCCACGAGCGCCGCGCTGAGAGCCATCGATGCGCTCTTGCGCCGGCGGCGGCTGCGCCGGCCGATCTCGGTCAGACGCCGCCGCTGGCGCGAGCGTTTCAGGGAACGCTCCCAAATCTCGATTGACGCAAGATCCCGGTCCTGTGACAGGCTCAAAGCAGCATCTGAGCGCGCATCAGACAAGCGGTGCTCCTTTCGGTTATCCGCCTCCGGAGTTAGCTGTCGGGCTCGCGTGAACCGATCACGCTACGCCGCACACTGGCGGCGATTCGC
>JBJMLD010000250.1:0-21382 GCA_045805545.1 Solirubrobacteraceae bacterium
ACCTCGCTTGTCCGCGGCCGCACGCCGATCGCTGCGAGCTCGGTACGCGCGCGACGCTCCACGGCGCTGGCCCCGCACCGGGCGGCCAGTGCGAGCGCCTTAAGCAGAGGCTCGCGCGCGGCAGCGCGCTGTCCGACGGCCCGCAGCGTCGCGCCGAGGTCGATCAGGACGCGGGCATGCTCGAGCCTTGCCTGCGAGGGTGCGAGCACCGCGAGCGCGGCTGCGAGTCCTTCCGATCGCTGCGCGCTCGGCCCGACGAGCGCTTGCGTGCGCAGGGCGACGCCGATCGCCCGCGGCGCGCCGAACGCCAGGGCACGCTTCACTTCGTCCGCAGCCAGGACGCGCGCTTCGTCGTGGCGGCCGAGCTCGGACAGCGAGAGCGCCGCCGCCGATCGCCACGCAAGCACGGCGGGGTTCTCGCCGCCGAACGTCGGGTGATCGAGCTCGCAGCCGCCCAGCTCCTCGATCGCGGCTTCGTGGTCGCCAGCCGCGGCGCGGAGCAGGCCAGAGGCAAATCGCAGCTGGGAGCCCGGAAGGAACTCGGTGTCGTACCGGACGCCGGCACGGTCGATCAGCCGGCGCAGCGATTCTGGAGTCTCGCCGCGGTCGAGGCCCGCGAACACCGCCGCCGACACAGCTAGGACGAGGTACTCAGCGCCCAGAAGCTCGGGGGCGAGCTCGATCGCCGCCTCGGCGTCCGCCCATGCGGACGTGACGTCGCCGCATCGCACCGCGATGCCCGCCTTGAGCGAGAGCATGCTCACGACTGTCATCGCGGCGCCCCGTTCCCGCGCCTGCGCGAGGATCGCGTCCGTGCCGCGCAGCGCCGCGTCGACGGCATCCGAGGCTGAGAGGGCCGCCAGAGCCAGGATCACCCAGTTCTCGCCGCGGTGGGGATCAGGAGGAAGACCTGCGGCAAGCGCGCGCTCGGCGAGGTCGATCGCCTTTGATGCAGAGCCGAGGTACATCACCTCGTCCATCGCCAGGGTGGCGAGCGTCGTGGCCTGAAGCATCCCTCGCGCCGGGCCTCCCGGATCGCGGAGCTTGGCGATCGTCGCGTCCGTGTCTCGGCGGACGGATGCCGATGTGTAGCTGCCGCCCAGCAGGGCGACGTCGAGTCGCTCGCGCGCCGACTCCGAGGCGGCGAGCCGCCCTTGGGCCCGGCGCAGGACCGCCGCCCCCTCACTGGCATGGCCGGCAAAGAACAGCAGACCGCTGAGCTCGATCGCCGCCGCGACTATTGCGTCCGCGTCCTCATCGTGCGCGATCACCTCCGACAGTGGCGCGACCGCATCCGGTGCACCGGCACGCGCGAGCGACTGACCGAGCTCGAGCAGCACAGATAGACGGGCGTCGTCGGTGGGTGGTTCGTCGAGCGCGCGGGCGAGCAGGGCGGCGGCAGCGACCGCGTCGCCCAACTCCAGCGCGTCGCGCGCGGCATTGCGTAGGAGCGCCACCGCCTCTGGGTTGCCCCCCGGCTCGGTGTGCGCGACGTGCGCCGCGACCTGGCTCACGGGCGCTCCGCGCTCGCGCAGGATCGTAGCCGCGCGCTGGTGGAGTCGCTCGCGCTCGGCCGGCGACAGGTCGCGGTAGATCGCGGTACGCAGCATCGGGTGGGTGAAGCGGATCGTGCTACCGGATCTGACGACGGCCGCGGAGACCAGCGCCGGGAGCGCAGCCTCTGTTTCGGCGTCCTGGAGCTCGGCCAGCCGCGTGGCATCGCCCACCTGCGCGGCATCGCCGAGCACGCTGAGCGCGCGCGCGAGCGCGGCGACGGAGGGCGGCAGCCGGGCCAGCCGGATCAGCACTGTGTTCGCGACGCCGCGCGGCACGATCGCGCCGACATCGCTCGCCGCGGCTGCAGTGGGCTCCATGCCGCGGACCGATACCTCGTCGAGCAGCTCGCCGAGCAGGAATGGGTTGCCGCGCGTCACCTCCATGCACGCGCTCACGAAGCGTTCGTCGGGTTCGAGGGAGAGGTGCGCGACGATCAGAGCGCGGATCGCCGCCGCGGTAAGCGGCGATGGCCGCAGCAGTTCGATGCCGGGATCGGCAACGAGCGATGCCGACACGGGCGTCAGCGCTGGATCGAGAGGCCGCGTGGCGATGATGAGCGTGAGCGGCTGTCCCTCGAGCCGGCGCGCGATGAACGCGAGCGCACGCGCCGACGGCCTGTCGATCCACTGCAGGTCATCGACCACAAGCGCGAGCGGCGAATCGCCCGAGAGGTTCGAGGCAAGCCAGTACAGCCCGTGCTGCCACGCGTAGCCAGGATCGCTGGGGGAAGGACTGGGCGCTGAAGACCTCGACGGCGCCGCGGGAGAGTTCGCGAGCACGTCGGCGGCCAGTGCCGCCGCTCCAGCCAACCAGCGGTCGCGCTCGTCCGGGGTGGCCTCCAGCAGAGGGCGCTCGAACAACTGGCGCATGACGCCGAACGGGAAGCCCTGCTCCAGGTCCGTCGCCCGGGCGTTCAGAACGCGGATCCCCAACTCCGACGCGCGTGCTCGGGCCACCTCGATCAGCATCGACTTCCCCATCCCCGCGACAGCCTCGATGACCAGGACAGAGCCGGACCGCCGACCCACGGCCCGCAGCAAATCTCGGATGCGCTCGACCTCGTGCTCGCGCTCGAGCAGCGCGGCCGGCCGGCCAGGAGCGAACTGATCCATCGGCCGCTGATCGTACGGACCGCGCGCAGCGCCGCGCAATCTTCGGGGAACGATGTCAGGGATTTGCCCGACGCGCCAACCGCCGTCCGGAGGAACCATGGCTGCCCACCCACCCCGCCGAAGGAGTTGCCGATGTTCCCCGCCAGATTGCTCATCGCCCCGATCGCACTGCTTTGCGCGCTCGCGTTCGCCGCGGTCGCGACTGCTGTCGCCGGACCGGGCTCAGCTGCGGGCCGAGAGAACCTCTCGCACCCGGCAGCCGGCCACCCGCGCACAGCCGTCCCGGCGGCGGCACAGGGTCCGATCTCGGCCGAGCTGGGCCGCCACGACGGCCGCTACCGGATCATCGGGCTGCGGGCGCGCAATCCGGCGCAGCATCTGTCGGCCAGGTTTGCGTCGACCGGCGCGACGATCGTGTCCGGAACCACGAGCGTGCGGCTGCGCCTGTCGGGGCTGGGCCGCGGGAGCGCGATGCGCCCGGTGGCGTTGGTCGCGCCACGGGCCACGGGGAACCGGGTGGACTACGCGCGCCACGGCGTCCGGGAATGGTGGACGAACGGTCCACTCGGGCTCGAGCAGGGCTTTGACGTGGCCTCACGCCCGCGCGCTGACGGACACGGTCCGTTGACGCTGGCACTGAGCGTGTCAGGCGCGGCGCATGCACGCCTCACGAATTCCGGGATTGTGCTCCAGGGCAGCGATGGCCATGCCGTGCGTTACGGCGGGCTGACGGCCACCGACTCGCGTGGGCGGACACTGCGCTCGGCGCTGGCAGTCCGCGACGGCCTGATCCAGGTCCACGTCGATGACCGCACCGCGGTCTACCCGGTCCGGGTCGACCCGTTCGTCCAACAGGCCGTGCTGACTGGATCCGACGGCGCCGCGGACGACCTTCTCGGCGCGGCGGTGGCGATCTCCGGTGACACGCTCGTCGCGAGCACGCTGGGGATCGGCGATGCCTCGAACCCGAGCGCGCTCTACGTGTTCGTCAAGCCCGCATCCGGGTGGGCGAACGCAACACAAACGGCGACGCTGACGGCACCGGACACCGATGCCCGCTCGGTCAACAGCGTGGCGATCTCGGGCGACACGATCGTCGCCGGAGCGCCAGGCCACACGGTCGGGATAAATGCCGGTCAGGGCGCGGCGTTCGTGTTCGTCAAGCCTGCCGCGGGCTGGAAGGACGCGCGCGAGACGGCAACGCTCACGGCTTCGGACGGAGCTAGGAACGAAGCACTGGGAAGCACGGTCGCGGTCTCAGGCGGCACCGTGGCGGTCGGCGCGCCCGGCCGCACCGTCGGCACCAACCAAATCCAGGGAGCTGTGTACGTGTTCGTCAAGCCCGCCGCCCGGTGGAAGAACACCACTCAGACCGCTGAGCTGACCGCCTCGGATGGCGCGACCAGCGACGACCTCAACTCTGTCTCGATGTCAGGCGACACGATCGCCGCTGGCGCCCAGAGCCACACGGTCGGCACCCACCAGGCGCAGGGCGCGATCTACGTATTCGTGAAGCCCGCCTTCGGCTGGGCGGACGCCACCCAGACCGCGGAGTTGACCGCCTCCGACGGCGCCGCCGGCGACGATCTCGGCGCCGCGACCGTGGCTACTAACGACACGATTGTCGCCGGTGCGTCCCAGGCGCAGATCGCGAACAACAAGCGAGAGGGAGCGGCGTACGTGTTCGTCAAGCCCGCTGCAGGCTGGGTGGACGCACGGCAGACCGCCAAGCTGACCGCATCGGACGGCAGCACCGACGACTTCTTCGCCACCAACGTGGGCCTCTCCGGCGGCACCGTCGTGGCCGGCGCACCAGGCCACGCCCTCGGCGCCAATCAACTCCAGGGAGCGGTCTACCTGTTCGTGAAGCCGCGCTCGGGCTGGGCAGACGCATCCCAGACCGAGGAGCTGGGCAACCCGAGCGACGTCGCGGCCGGTGGCCTGTTCGGCTACGGCGTCGCGATCTCTGGCACCCTCGTCGTCGCCAGCTCGCCGTTTGAAACCGTCGGCGGCAACACCCGACAGGGGGTGGTCCATCTCTTGGCCGCCCCGCCAACGATCGCACTCGATAACCCCGCCGACGGCGGGACCTTTACCCAAGGTCAAATCGCTGACGCGTCGTTCTCATGCGCGGCACCAACGGGTGCGACGATCATCCGGTGCGCAGGTCCCGTGACGGCCGATGCGCCGATCGACACCAGCTCACTCGGAGCGCACGTTTTCACGGTCGGCGCGATCGACAGCGACGGCGCGACCGCCACTCGCAGCGTGAAGTACACAGTCACGCCCGGGCATGGGTCGACTGGGCCGGCGAGCCGACCTCCGTCGATCAGCGCCGTGCACCAGTCCGCGGAAGTATGGCGCCGCGGTGGTAAGCCGGCGCGCCTCGCCCTCGCCCGCAAGCCTCCGGTCGGCACGACGTTCTCGTTCGCGCTCGACCAGCCGGCAACCGTGACGCTCAGCTTCGGTCACCGGAGCGCCGGCCGCAGGACCCACGGCGTGTGCGCAAGGCCGAGCGCGAAGAACAATCGCGCGGCGCGGTGCACGCGCACCATTGCGGCCGGGACGCTTAAGCTCACCGGACACCGTGGCCCCAACCGCGTCCACTTCGAGGGACGCATCTCGCCCACCAGGCGCCTCCGCCCCGGGCAGTACACCCTCACGATGACCGCAACCAACGCTGCGGGCCAGCGCGCGAGCGCCCGGGCGTTGCGCTTTCGGATCGTCAAGTAGGAGCGTTCGGTACTGACCGGCCCGATGAGGTTCCTCGCGTCAGCTCGCAAAAACTCTGGAGGGCTCCTTCGACGCGCTCGCGCTCGCCGGTGGTCAGCAGGTCGAGCAGGAGGCCTCTGAGTACGGCGAGCTCGAGCGTCGCTCGGGCGGGATTGCGTGGGTCGATCCAGTCGCCTACGACGCGCTCGAGGAATGGTGCGTAGCGTTCAGGTTGATGGAGCGCTAGGCCGTAGGTCTCGAAGAAGAAGCGGAAGAACGGCTCGCGGGCGGGGCTTGCCGTCCAGCTCCAGATCCCCCACAGCGGGTCTGTCTGCCCGTCGTCCTGCATCTCGAGGCGCATCGCGCGGAGCCGGTCGCGGACGCCATTGAGGATGGCGCTGAGCAGCTGCTCCTTGCCGCCGAAGTGGTGTACGAGCGTGTTTGGCTGTACGCCCAGCGCTTGGGCGAGGGGCCGCAGTGTCAGCCCGGCGATGCCGTTTTCGACCGCGTAGTCGACGGCCGCGCTCAGCAGCTCGGCGCGTCGGGCGGGATCGGCGGTTCGGGGCATCGTGTGGAGATTCCTTGTACGACTGTGCAAATATTAGTCGACATGGCGATGCCCGTGCACGACGAGCTCTCGATCGGCTATCTGCTGCCCACGCGCGACGCGGTGACGTTGGGGCGCCCGGCGGCGCTACCGCTGATCGCGCTCGGTGAGCGCGCCGAGCGGTTGGGATTTGACGCGGTCTGGGTGGGCGACAGTCCGTTGGCACGCTCACGCCACGACGCGCTGTCGATGCTCGCCGCATTGGCCGCGCGCACCGAACGGGTCGCATTGGGCACAGCGGTGCTCTTGGCGGCGCTGCGCCCGGCGCTGCTGCTGGCGCAGGGCGCCGCCACTGTGGATCAGCTGGCCGAAGGCCGGCTGATTCTCGGCGTCGGTGCCGGCTTCCCGTTTGCAGAGACCGAGCGGCAGTTCGCGGCGATCGACGTTCCGTACGCAGGTCGCGTCGGGCGCATGCAGGAGACGATCGCCGCGGCCAGGGCGCTGTGGGCCGCACCTGGCGAGCCGGTCAGCTACGCCGGACGCCACATACATCTGAGCGACGTGGCATTGGCCCCCGCGCCCCACCGGCCGGGAGGCCCTCCGGTGTGGTTGGCCGGCTCCGGCGAGCACGCCGAGCGGCGCGTCGGGCGGATCGCCGACGGCTGGCTGCCGTACCCGCCGCGAGCCGAGGACTACGCCCATGGCTGGGAGCGGGTGCGTGACTCCGCGGCGCAAGCCGGTCGCGCGCAGGCGCCGGTCCCCGGCCTTTACGCGACGGTCGCGTTAGACGCCTCGCCGCTCGCTGCGGAGCAGCGGCTGCGTCGCAACGTGGAGCGCTACTACGGACAGCCCCTCGAGCTGATCTCCTCGATCCAGGCGATGTACGCCGGCACCCCCGACGGCCTTCGCGACTGGCTCGCTCCGTACCTCGCCGCGGGCGCGCGGCACGTGATCCTGCGCGTCGCCGACGAGGACGCCGAGCGCGGCCTGGACGCGGCTGCCGAGGCGCGGGCGACGGCGCTCGAAATCTCTGAGGCGCCGGCTCGATGAGTACCTTCCTGCTCGTCCACGGCGCCTGGCACGGAGGCTCGTGCTGGCAGCGCGTGGTAGCGCTGCTCGAGCGCGACGGCCACACGGTGCACGCGCCCACGCTCGCCGGCCTGGCCGAGCGCGCCGGGGAGCTGACCCCAGCGATAGGGCTCGAGGATCATGTCCGCGACGTGCTGGATGCGCTTGCCGGGGCGAACGAGCCGGTGTCGCTGGTAGGGCACAGCTATGCGGGTCTGGTGGTGCGCGAGGCCGCACCCCGAGCACCCGAGAAGGTCCGCGAGGTCGTTCTCGTGGAGGGCTGGATCGGGCCGGCCGGCGCGAGCCTGCTCGACCTGGCGCCCGACTGGTTCTCCGACGGAATCCGCCGAGCCGCGGCGGAGCAGGGCGACGGCTGGCGCATCCCGGTACCCGACCCGGCGGCCGTCGGCGTGCAGGACCCCGATGACGTCGCGTGGCTTCGCCAGCGCCTGACGGAGCACCCTCTGAAGACGTTCACCGACCCGACCACGGCCGCAGTCCATATGCCGATTGCCATGCGTGCGATCCTGGCCAGCCCCGGACCGGTCCCGTTCGCCGATATGGCCGGTCAGCTCGGCATCCCGACACAGCGAATCGAGGGAGGGCACGATCTCATGATCACATCACCCCAAGCGCTCGCGGGGGCGCTGGTACAGAGGGCTTGAACTAACGACGAAGAGATCGGAGGACTAGTGCAAATCAGATGGCTCGGATGGGCGGGCGTGGAGATCGAGGCACAGGGCGAACGGGTGGTGATCGATCCGCTCGAGGACGCCGCCGCGGTATTCGCCTGGATCGGCGACCGGCTGGCCGCCGTGCCGCTCCCGCAAGTCGTGCCGGCGCAGCCGGGTGCGATCGCCGGACTGCTGACCCACCTCCACCGCGATCACGCCGACGCATCGGCACTCGGCGCGGCCCTGGCGAGCGGAGCACCGGTGTACGAGCCGCACGACTATGGCGGTGAGGGGCTCGAACGGCTGGCGGTTGTCCAAGCCGACCAAGAGCTGAGCGCTGCCGGCTTGAGCCGGCAGCAAGCGGCGGCGTGGACGACCGCCCAGGCCGGGGCGTTCACGGTCACGGCATTGCCCGCAGTCGACGGCAGCGGCGATCCTCAGGTCTCCTGGCTGATCGAGGTCGACGGCAAACGGGTCCTTCACCTCGGCGACACGATGTGGCACGGGTGGTGGTGGCGGATCAGCGAGCGATACGGACCGCCCGACGTGGTGCTTGCACCCATCAACGGCGCCCGGCTCAACCTCCCCCACCGACAGCCGGCCAGCTCGCTGGCCGCCGCGATGGACCCCGAGCAGGCGGCGCTCGCCGCCGAGCTACTACGGGCCGGTCGGCTGATCCCGATCCACTACGACGGCTACGACATTCCGGGTCTCTACGAGCCCGTCCACGACGCGGCAGCTCGCCTGGCCGCCGCCACCGACCGAGCCACACCGATGACGCCGGGCGAGACGACACATGTATAGGCCCTCAGATCAGGCTGTGGCCGTGGCCAGAGCTCGCTCCGGTAGCCCGATGCGCGGCCGCACCCAATCGGCCAGCCGAGCGATCGCATCGTCGGCGGCGGGCGCGCGGCCGGCCGACATGTGGAAGGTGTGCTGCTGACCGGGGAACACGTCCAGGCGCACCTCGGTCCCCGCCGCCTGAGCCCGCTGGTGGAACCGGCGGCTGTCGTCGAGCAGCATCTCGGCGCCGCCCACCTGGATGTAGATCGGCGGCAGGCCGCTGAGATCCGCATACAGCGGGCTCGCGAACGGGTCGCGGCGATCGCCGGTCTCGCCGAGGAACATCTGGACAAGCAGCTGCAGGTTCATCGGCTCCGGGCCGCCGAACAGAACGTCCGTCGGTTGGTTTGAGGTGATCGTCTCGCCGCCGAGCTCCATGTCAAACCAGGGCGAGAGCGGCATCAGCGTCGCCGCCAGAGGCAGCCCGCGCTCGCGCGCGAGGAGCATCGTGGTCACGGTCAGCCCGCCGCCGGCCGAGTCGCCGGTCAGCGCGATGTGCTGCGCATCGAATCCCTGGTCCAGCAGCCACGCGTACGCCGCGAACCCGTCATCGAGCGGCGCAGGGTGGGAGTGCTCCGGGGTCCGGCGATAGTTGATGCTCAGCGCCCGCGCGCCAGCCGCCTTGGCCAGGTGCGCGAACAACTTGCGATGGGTGTGGATCGAGCCGCCGATGAACCCGCCGCCGTGCAGGCACAGCAGGACGCGGTCCTCAGCCGCGTCGTGGGGAACGATCCACATCGACGGGGTACCGCCGGCGTCGACCTCGATGTAGTCGACTCCCCCGGGCTCGGTGGAGACGTCGCCCCAATGCTCGACCAGGTCGCGGACCTGGTCAAGGGGCGTCGGCGGAGTGGCGCGCAGCGCAGCGGCCACGTCCGTGTAGTGCTGGCTCAGCGGCTGGGCAGGATCGGGTGTCATGACGAGGGTCTCCTTTCGCCGGGCTAGTCGTTGCTCTGCGGGCACTGGTGGAAGGCCTCGACCCGCCAGGCATCGGTGCGCTTTGACAGGACCCAGGTGTCAAACGCCCGGGTTTGCTCGGCCGGCTCGCTCTGGCCGGGGAACGCGATGGCTGACTGGCTGATGACGACCGCGACGTCGTCGCCGAGGAAGCGAACGCTGCGAGGCTCGTGAACCGCGCGTGTGCCCTTCAACTCCCCGGCGAAGACGGTGGTCATGGTCGCGTGGATCGCCGCGCGGTCGGGCAGGGACGCGCCGGGCAGCTGCGCCGTCGCCTCCTCGGCGTAGGGCTCGACGAATGCGTCGGCGTCGTTGGCCGCCCACGCGGCATACACGCGATCGAGCACCGCTCGCACCAGTTGCTCCTCTGACGCCGGCGCGCCGGAGCGAGAAATCGTGGAATCGGATTGGGTTGACATGAGCATCTCCTTGGGTCGGCGCCCATCGGCGGGTTTCATCATGTAGACGCAGCGCATGGCGTCGTTTGGACGCTCATATCGTTGGCGTATCGAAAACTGCATACGTGCTGGCAACACGACGCTGCCTTCAATGGCGGCGTGACCTACAGCGAACCCCCACGAATAACGACCCGTCGGGTCCGGGTCCGCTGGTTCCGTGTCGTCGGCCTGGTCGCGCTTGCCGCGGTCGCGCTGATCAGCGCTGGCTGCGGTTCGAACGCATCTTCCGACAGCGGCACCGCCAGCAGCACCAGCAACACCAGCAGCGCCGGGACCACGCGCAGCGGCGCTACTACAAAGCTCACCGCTCAGGAGAAGGCGGTGAGGTTCGCCGAGTGCATGCGAGCGAACGGCGTCCCCCACTTCCCAGACCCGAGCCCGAAGGGCGACTACAACTTTGGCGTCGACGTCAGCAAGGAGGTGTTCACGAAGGCCGTCGATGCGTGCAAGGCGCTCGAGCCGCCGGGCGCGTTGAGTGGAAAGCGGACCGTCAAGCAGCAGTCGGCGAGCCTGAGGTTCGCCCAGTGTGTTCGCGACCACGGCGTCAAGGACTTCCCGGACCCCGTCAACGGTGAGCCCCTGATCGACACGACCAAGATCCCGTCCTCCAATAAGCCCGGTGGTATGACCATTCTCAATGCCGCGACGCACAAGTGCGGCGGTGTCCTGGATCTGGCAGCGGGAGGCCAGGGGTGACGCGAAGGAGATGGGCGCTGGCCGCCGTGGCCGTGCTGGTCGGGGGCGTCTGCGGCGTGGTCGCCATGTCGGATGCGGATCATCCGGTCGCGGCCGCCCGGGCGCCGGCGGCAAACACCGGGACGGTGGAGAAGGGCACGCTCTCGGCGCGGATCTCCGGGGCCGGGACTCTGACCTACCGGGCGCGGTCGGACGGCTCGCCGTTCGTGGCGGTCAACCAGGCGCGCGGCGTGTACACGCAGTTGCCCGAGGCCGGCGACAGGGTCGGCTGCGGCGGCGTGCTGTATCGGGTGGACGACAGGCCGGTGGTGCTGCTGTGCGGCACGCTCCCGGCCTACCGTGCTCTGCACGCGGGCATGAATGGCCGGGACGTGCGCCAGCTCAACCGCAATCTGCACCAACTCGGCGACGACGCCGACGCCCACGTGCACATCGACCCTGGCAATAACACGTTCACGTCCAAGACCGAGCAGGCGCTCAGGGTGCTCCAGCGCAAGCAGGGCCTGGCTGTAACCGGAGCCCTTGACGTCGGTGACGCGGTCTTCCTACCGGTGGCGGTGCGGATCGCCAAGGTCACCGGCCAGGTCGGGGTATCGGCCGGGCCGGGTGCTCCGGTGCTGAGCGCAACGTCTGACACGCTGCAGGTGGAGGTGAACCTCGAGGCCTCCCAGCAGGGCGAGGTCAAGCGTGGCGACCGGGCGCAGATCACGCTGCCGGGCAGTACACCGGCGATGGGAAGGGTCGCGGGGTTCGGACGAGTCGCCCAGGCCTCAGCTGGGCAGGGAAACCAGGCAGCCGGCGCGACCATCCCGACATTCATCAGCCTCGACGACCCGGCAAGAGCGGACGGGCTGGACCAGGCCCCGGTGGATGTGGACATCACCACCAAAGGCGTGGACAACGCCCTGAGCGTCCCGGTGACCGCGCTGGTCGGGAAGGCCGGCGGTGGGTTCGCGGTCGAGGTCGTGCGCGCCGGCGGACGGCGCGAGCTGGTCGCCGTGCAGCTTGGTCTGTTCGACACTGGCGGCGGACGGGTCCAGGTCAAGGGCGATCTCCGCGCCGGCGATTCAGTGCTCGTGCCGTCAATATGAGTGACGCAGTCCTGGAGCTGGACGAGGTCACCAAGGTCTACGGGGAAGAGCCGCCCGTTTTCGCTCTGCGAGGGGTGTCCTTTGCCGTCCAGCGGGGCGAGGGGGTGGCGATCGTCGGCCCCTCCGGGTCGGGCAAGTCCACGCTGCTGCACGTCATCGGGACGCTGGAGCGGCCCAGCAGCGGCGTGGTCCGGATCGGCGGGGTCGACGCGGCGGGGCTGGGCGACCGCGAGCTGTCGCTGCTGCGGGCTCGAGAGATCGGGTTCGTCTTTCAGCAGTTCTTCCTGGCCGAGCACGCCACGGTGCGGGAAAACGTCGCCGACGGATTGCTCTACGCCGGTGTGCCCGTCTCTGAGCGTCGCGAGCAGGCCGCCGAGGTGCTCGCGGCGGTCGGGCTCGGCGAGCGCCTCACGGCGCGGCCGACCCAGCTCTCTGGAGGCGAGCGGCAGCGGGTGGCGATCGCCCGAGCGCTGGTCGGGCGGCCGGCGATCGTCCTCGCCGACGAACCGACCGGCAACCTCGACAGCAGCACCGGTGCGTCGATCATGGAGCTGATCCGCGAGCTCAACGCCGGCGGCGCCACGATCCTCATGATCACCCATGACGCGGGCCTGGCCGAGCAGCTGCCGCGGCAGATTCGCATGCTGGATGGTCGTGTGGTTTCCGACACCGGCCGTGACGGCAGCGGCCCTCCCGCGCCCGTACACGTCGCGACCGAGGGTCTGGCGTCATGAGCGGCGACGCGGGACGCTTACGCCTGAACGATGCGTTGCGGGTGACCAGCGTCGGCCTGCGCGTTCGGCCGCTGCGCGCCGCGCTGTCCGCGCTCGGGATTGCGATTGGAACAGCCGCGATCGTGGCGGTCCTCGGACTGTCGTCCTCATCACAGGCCGGGCTGCTCGCCGAGATCGACCGGCTCGGCACGAACATGCTGACCCTCGAGGCCGGCCAGAGCCTCACCGGACAGGAAGCGCAGCTGCCGCGTGAAGCACCCGGGCGGATCACCCTCCTCGATCACGTCAAACAGGTCGCGCACACCGCGCTGATCAAGAGCCAGAACGTCTACAGGAGCCGGCTGATTCCGGTAACCAACACCGGAGGCCTGCAGGTGCGTGCCACCAGCCTGAACCTGCTCTCCGTGCTGGGCACCGGCGTCGCGCGCGGCGCCTGGCTCAACGCAGGGACCGCCCGCGAGCCGGTGGCCGTACTCGGCTCGGTGGCCGCACAACGGCTGGGCATCGATCGGACCTTCCCCGACCAGCGGATCTGGCTGGGAGGCCAATGGTTCAACGTCGCAGGTGTTCTGGAATCCTCGCCGCTGGAGCCCGACATCGACGTCAGCGCCTTGATCGGCTACCCCGCCGCCGAGACGTACCTCGGCTACATCAGCCTTGTCCAGGGCGAGCGGAAAGCCGGGCCGCCGAGCTCCATCTACGTGCGCGCGGACACCGATCATGTCGCCGCGGTGCAGGCGCTGCTCGCGCCGACCGCCAGCCCCCAAGCCCCCGACGAGGTCAACGTCAGCCAACCCTCAGACGCGCTCACTGCGCGTGCGGCGGCTGCGGGAGCGTTCGACAGCCTCTTCCTCGGGCTCGGCGTCGTGGCCCTGATTGTCGGCGCCGTCGGCGTCGCCAACATCATGATCATCTCGGTGCTGGAACGGCGCTCGGAGATCGGCCTGCGCCGCGCCCTCGGCGCGACCAGGAGCCAGATACGCGCCCAGTTCCTCGGCGAATCGATTCTGCTCGCCGCGATCGGCGGTATCGTCGGCGTGCTCGCCGGGATCGTGGCGACCGCCGTGTACGCCAGTTCGAAGAGTTGGGCCGTCGTGATCCCTGTCGAGGCATGGATAGGCGGCGTCGCATCGGCCATCCTGATCGGCGCGTTCGCGGGCCTGATGCCAGCCGTCCGGGCGTCCCGGCTGCCGCCCACCGTGGCACTGCGAACGGTGTGAGCGAGGCGCGAGGCCGGCTAGTCGCGGACCCGGCGGACTGCGCGCCGCAACACAATCGAGAAGTCGTGGTCGAAGAGACGCCGCTGGTCCCCCGATAGGGAGGCCCGTTGGCGCGTGTATGCGATCGCACGCGCGAAGGCGCCCACGCGCAGTGCGAGCGTGAAGCTGTGGCTCAGGTTCCTGCCCCACGGCTCCAAGTACGCGTCGCGCAGCCGCCCGAACCACGGGTCGCTCAGGGCAAGGTCGGTGCGTTCCTCGAGGAATCGGAAGGTCACAACGAGAGAGACAAATGGATGCCCAACGCATGCATCGCCCCAATCCAGGACACGTACCGAGCTGCCTCGCGCGTACAGGTTCCCGTGGTGGAGATCGTCGTGCTGGATCGTGTCAGGCACGCCGCACGTGCCGAGCTCATCGCACAGCTCCGCGAAGCGCGACGCGAACTGCTGCAGCCGGCGGACCTCCTCCGGCTCGAGCGGTAGATCGAGCCCCAGCAACTCGTCATAGCGCGTGGCGAGCGTGCCCAGGCGTAGGTCGGGCACGCCATGCGCGAGATGGTCCGCCACGTACGCAACCTCGCCGCGCTGTAGCTCGGCGTACAGCGGCAGCGCCACGAGCCACGCTTCCGGAGGGTTACCCATGACGCCCACCGGCGTGCCCGCGTCGGCGAGTAGCAGCCAGCGGCGGTGCTCGTCATACGCGATTACCTCCCCCACGCGGTCAGGCCAGCGAGCAAACAATTCGCCGGTAAGCCGCGGTTCGAACGCCTGCACGTCCGCGCATACCTTCAACCACGCGACCCGATCGCCGATCGGCACGCGCAGCACCGTCGCCCACGGTCGTTCGTGCACCGTCTCCATCGCCCCAGACCGCTCCGCATGCAACCCGATCCATTCGCCGGCGGCGACACGATCCACCACGCTCTCGACTATGCCGATCCGCCGCCCCGTCTACAGACGGCTCGCCATCACCCGCCGCCGCCACTGAGGCTGCGGATAGGGTCGCGCCCGTCCCAGTCGCGCGCGCCTGCCGCGATCGTGTCGAAAAAGGCATCGATCCCCGGCCCGGCGGTGATGACCTCGATGCAGTAGCCGAACGCCTCGGTCGCGTCGTGCCAGAAGAACTCGACCTCGCCGAGGCGGGCATGCATGCGCAACTCGAAGCCGAACGACTGAAGCCGCGCGCTCTCGGCCGTGGGATCGACGGCGGTCACCCCAACGTGATTCACCGCGCCCCGACCGTCAGCCGTCAACGGTCGAGCCAGCTCACTCGGTCGCAGATCGTGCGTCTGCTGCAGCTCCACCGGCATCGCTCCCCACTGACCGAACCCTGCACTGTGATCCCACACCACCGGCGTCCCGCCCGAGGCGGACTCGTCGTAGGCGACGTGTTCGTTCACGTAGAACGGACCCGCCTCGTACACGGTCACCCATGTGTCGATGGCGGCCAGCAGGTCCGGAACGTTGAACCCAATGTGGTGAATCGGGCGGAGCACAGCTACAACCTGCGGTGCGCGAAATACTCGACTTCCGCGTTCCCGAGCTCCGTCGCCGACGGCGCACCGTGTAGGTACTCGGCCGCGATCGCACCCCAGTCGCCACCCGCGCGCAACTGTTGGAGAACGACCGCCACGATGCCGTGCATCCGCCGGATCAGGATCGCGTCCGGAGGCATCGTGAACTGATTGACCTGCGAGCGGAACTCCTCGCGCTGCTCGGCCGTCGGCCGGGTGCGGTCGTCGCTCGGGGCATCGCCATCGCGTTGCGGCCCGGCGCGGTCGTCGGCCGGGGGATCGCCATCGCTTTGCGGCTGGTCACGATCTCGCCCTCGGCGGCTCCCCCCGAAGCGACGCTCACCTGGCACGGCGTACCACCTGGTGGCGTGTCGCATCATCCGGAGTGCGAACTCGGCGTCGACCTGCTCGGCGCGGTCCGCGGGGAGATAGCCGCCGCTGATCAGAGCTGGCTGGAGCCCTGAGGCATCCTTGTCGCGCACGGCCAGCGCGATCGCACGCTCGGCCGCCACGCGTGCAGCATCGACGTCGCGCACCAGCCCGAAGTCCAGAAACGCGACCCGGCCGTCCGGCCTGAGCAGGTAATTGCCGGGGTGCGGATCGCCGAGCGCGATTCGGTCCCGATAGAGCAGCCCAAAAAAGAACCGGAAGACGATCTCTCCGTAGCGATCTCGCCGAGCCTCGTCCGCGCGGCGCACTTCCTCGAAGCGGTCTCCCTCGACGTATTCGGAAACCAGTACGCGCCGGCTCGAGAGCTCGGTGTAGACGCGCGGGACGCAGACAAACGGATGGCCGCGTGTGAGCCGCTCGATTCGCCGCTGGTGCTGAGCCTCGAGCTCGTAGTCGAGCTCTTCGGCGATTCGCTCGCGCATCTCGGTGGCCATCGCCTTGACGTCCAGTCCGGGCGCCAGCCGCTTGACCAGCGGCAGCAGCAGCATCGCGTTGCGCAGATCGGCCTCGACCGCTTCCGCCACACCCGGGTATTGGATCTTGGCGACCACCTGATGGCCGTCGATCGTGGTCGCGCGGTGCACCTGACCGATCGAGGCTGCGGCAAATGCATGCTCGTCGAACTCCGAGAACACGGTGCCAAGCGGTGCACCGAGCTCCTTGCGCAGGAGCTTCTCCAACCGCGCGAACGGCACCGGCGGAACATCGTCGCGCAGAGCGGCCAGCGTGCGCTGCAGCTCGTCGCGCTGCTCCTCGTCGAGGCCGTCGAGCTCGACCATCGAGATCATCTGCCCCACCTTCATTGCGGCTCCGCGCATCCGGCCGAGCTGCTGCACCAGCTCGTTCACCGTAGCCGCAATCCGCTCGTTCTCTGCCGCGGCGGCCCGCTCGGGACTGCGGACTCGATTGGCCGCGCGCATCCCGGCCCAGCGCATCCCCTGGCCGGTCACCAAGCCGCCGACACGCGCTGTGCGCGAAACGCGTCCAGTCGGAACCTTCTTCGCTTCCGGAGTCGGGTCGTCGTCTTGTGCGCGCATTACAACCGAGGCTAGCGAGGGGCTACGCTCACCGTCCGTTCGCGCTCGGCGCCCGACGGGAGATCTTCGGCGATCTGGGCCGCCGAGGGCATCGTCGCGATCTCGGCGCTCACTTCGAGGGCGGCCCGTCGTTCCGCCGAGTCATCCTGGAGGACCGCCCGCACCGCTTCGCGCACGGCGCCGGGATCGACGTCATCCGGCATGAGGACCTTTGCCGCGCCCGCCCGCCGACACGCACGCGCGTTGTCGAACTGGTCGGCGCCTTGGGGTACTAGCACGAGCGGCAGGCCCGCCACCAGCGCGGCCAGGGTGGTGCCTGTGCCGGCGTGGCAGAGCACCGCGTCGCAGCGCGGCAGCAGCGGTGAGAGGGGCAGCCAGCGCTCGACGTGGACATTGCTCGGCAGCTCGCCTAGCGCCGTGGGGTCGTGCAACTCGCTGACCGTGACGACGACGTCGATCTGCTCGCCGGCCAGGCCTGAAAGGAGCGGGGCAAACCTGTCCGGCTGGTTGAACAACGGCGCGGTGCCGAGAGACACGTAGACGACCGGGCTCTCACCGAGCGACTCCGCCCACGCTGGGAGCGGCGCCTGCGGATGCCCCGGGATCTCTGGACGGATCGGGTAGGTGCCCTGCGCCGCGGGCACGCCGCCGTCCCCGCGCAGCCGGGGTGGACACGGATCAAGGTAACGCCCACGATAGATGCCGGCGTGGGGCTCTGGCTCCAGGCCGGCTTGCTCCCAGAGCGGTCGTACGCGGGCGGTCATCGCGACCAGGACCGCGGGCTCGAACGGCTGGCCGAAGCCGTAGCACGCCGACGGCAGGCCAAGCTCGGCCGCAACCAGCGGGCCGGATACATCGACCGGTGGGTGGACGATCAGATCCACCGGGCGCCGGGCGATCAGGTCACGCAGCGCCGGCAGCTTGGCTTGTGGATGGACCAAGCCGAACATGGCCGCGGGGAAGCTGATCCTGTCCCCGGGAGGCGCCGCCTTCACCTCCTCGTCCGCAACCGCAGCCATCACGCCCTCCATCGCCGGTAGCCCGGCCTCCACGAACTCAAAGCCGTTCTCCTCAACGCGTGCGCGCAGGTTGGCGCCGGTGGCCACGATGACTTCGTGGCCGGCCCGCGCCAGCGCCCCACCCAGCGGGATGAACGGACCGAACACTCCGTCCATCGGCGTCGTGCTGCACAGAACTCTCATCAGATTTCTCCCGGTCGGCTTGCTATAGTCCTACTATATAGCGTTACTATAGATCTATGTCAAGGTCAAAGACATCCCGAGCAGCCAACACCCGCCGGCGGGTGGAGCAAGCTGCCGCCGACCTGTTCACGCGCGACGGGTATACGGCGACGTCGATGCAGGCGGTCGCCGACGCGGCGGGAGTCCACGTGCAGACGATCTATCTGGCCTACAGCACGAAGCCGGCGCTGCTCGCCGCTTGTGCGGCGCGTCTGGTGGCCGGCGAGGAGGATCCAGACCTCCACCCTTCGGAGCGGCGCTGGGCGCGGGCAGTGGCTTCGGCCCCGGATCCGCACGTCAAACTTGTGCGCTACGTCCGGCAGATCGGCGACGTCACGCCGCGGATCGCGCCGCTCATCGACGTGCTTCGCACCACGGCTCCGGCCGAGCCGGTGGTGGCCGACTTCCTGGCCGAGATGGAGCATGGCCGGCGCGAGGGGCCCCTTCAGCTCCTCGGCCACGGCGTGTCGCCCGGCACGTGGCGGCCCGGCCTGACCGAGGAAGAGGTCGCCGACATCGTGTTCGCGATCGTGTCCCCTGACACCTTCCGGGCTCTGACGGACCGCTGCGGGTGGCCGCGGGTGGCTGCCGAAGCGCTGCTTGTGCGAGCACTCGAGCACGAACTACTGCCTGAGAACGTCGCGTAGCCCGGCGCAACGTCACGCCGACGCCGGATCAGGCGGCCATCAGCTCGGCGAAGCGCTCGGCTGACACATTGGCCCCGGAGAGCACGATTCCGATCCGCCCACCGCCCACGCGGCCGGCGAGGACGGCGGCGAGCGCGCTCGCCCCGCTCGGCTCGGCCACGAGCTTGGCGCGCTCGAACAGCAGCCGCATCGCGTCGAGGATCTCGCCGTCGCTCACGGTCACGACGTCGTCCACGAGCGAGGAGATGACCTCGAACGTGATCTCGCCCGGCGTCTCGAGCAGCTGACCATCGGCAATCGAGCGGCCGATCGGCACGTGCACGCGTTGGCCGACCTGAACCGAGCGCCGCGTGTCGGGCGATGCCTCGGGCTCGACTCCGACGATCCGGGTGCTCGGCGAGAGGGCTCGGAAGGAGATCGCCGACCCGGATATGAGCCCGCCACCGCCGACAGGCACCGCGACGGTATGAAGGGAGCCGGCGTCCTCCGCCAGTTCGAGCCCGCATGTGGCGGCGCCGGCGATCACGCGCGGGTCGTCGTACGGGTGCACGATCGACGCCCGGAGTTCGGCGGCGAGATCGTCCAGCAGCGCGTCGCGATCGTCTTCGTAGCGGTCGTACTCGATGACGCTGGCGCCGTATGCCTCGGTGGCAGCGCGCTTGGATGCCGGCGCGTCGGTGGGCATCAGGATCGTCGCGCTCGCGCCGAGCAGCGATGAGGCCAGCGCAACCGCCTGGGCGTGGTTGCCTGACGAGCTGGTCACGACGCCGCGCTCTCGCTCTTCGGCCGAGAGTTGGGAAATCGCGTTGTACGCGCCGCGGAACTTGAACGCCCCCATCCGCTGAAACCCCTCCGCCTTCAGCACGGCCTGGCAGCCGAGCACGTCATCGAGCAGGCGGGAGGTGATGACCGGGGTTCGATGGGCGACGCCGGCAAGCCGTCGCGCCGCAGCCTCGACATCGGCGAAGGTCGGCGGAGCTGATGTGGGTGGTGCGCTCATGGGCCAATGCTCGCAGGCATGAGCTCCGAGCCCACCGGGTAGCTCGAACTGGACGGCAACGCGGAGGAAGCGAGAGCGATGACTGCACCGATCGAAGACGTCAGCAGCCTGCCCGGCAAGAAGGTCACCGACCAGGAGGAGGTCCCGATCGGGGAGATCAAGGACATCTACGCGATCGACGGGGACGGTCATGTCACCTACGTGACGGTCGAGACATCGGAAGGGATGGGCAAGAAGCGGACCGTCTTCATCCCGCTGGCCCGGCTGAAGGACGAGGACGGGGACGTCCGCGTGCCATACAGCAAGCAGCACATAAGCAACACACCCGAGGTGGACGCCAGCGACGGCATCTCGCCCGAGTGTGACCGGCTCCTGCGTGACCACTATGGGATCGACCGCGCCGACCAGGAGCTCCGATCAGATCACCAGTCCTACGCCACGCTCGTGCCCGAGGACACTGACGGCAGCTCGCAGCGCGTCGAGGACCCCGACAACCTCGAGACCCCCGATCCAGACCGCCGCACCGATGAGACGAAGGAGCGCCTGCACGATCCGGGCGGCTCGAGCACGCGCGACGTGGACGCCGGCAAGATCGCCGATCAGAACGCCGAGCTGGGCAGCGACGACGACGACCAGGACGACGGCGAGAAGGACGAGGACAGCGGCGACGCGAAGAGCGAGGCCAGCGGCGAGGCCAAGGGCGAGCACAGCGGTGGCGGTGACGGCGGCGACGAGGACACGGCCGACGATGAGACCGGCGAGGAGGAGACGGCCCATCGTCGAGGCGACGACTCGGACGACTAAGCAATCTTCGTGGCGCGCGCCTCGGCCGCGAACGCTGCGCGCGCCACCTCGCGAAACGCCTGAGTCATGGGTGACTGGTTGCCCGCCCGCCAGACCAGCGCCGTTTCGAGCGGGTCCGGCGGGTCGGTGACGGGGAGCGCGCGCAGTCCGTCGGGCAGCTCGAGCGCCACGGAGGCCGGCGCCAGCGCCACCATTTCGACGTCGCCCAGGATCTGAAGCTCCCAGCCGCTGTGAAACGACTCGCTGCGGGCGGCGGGCTCGAAGCCGGCGCGCCGGCAGAGTCCGACCATGAAGTCGTACAGGCGCGGTCCGAGCTGGCGCGGAAACAACAGGAATCCCTCCTCGGCCAGCGCCGCGAGCGCCACGCCCTCGCCACCGGCCAGGGGATTCGAGACCGACATCAGTGCGACCACCTGCTCGTGGCGAATCGTCTCGTAGGCGAAGTCCCGCGAGACCTCGGGGCACAGCGACAGCGCCAAGTCGATCTCGCCCGATCGCAGCGCCGGCAGCATGCGCACGTTCCACATCTGCTCGGTCAACAGCGTCACATCGGGGTGACTGCGACGGAACGCGCGGCCGATCATCGGCAACGTCTCAAAGCGCGCGCTCCAGCTGAAGGCGACTCGCAGCTCCCCGACCTCGCCGGCCGCCGCACGCGCCGTCTCGACGCGCGTGCGCTCTAGCTCGGCCAGGGTCCGGTAGGCGCCGTCCAGGAACACGCGCCCGGCCTCGGTCAGGCGGACCTCTCGCGTCGTTCGCAGCAGCAGCTCGGTCCCGAGCTCCTGCTCGAGCTGGCGGATCGCGGCGCTGAGCGGCGGTTGGGCCATGTGCAGCCGCTCGGCCGCGCGGCTGAAGTTGAGCTCCTCGGCCACGGCGACGAAGTAGCGAAGATGGCGGAGCTCGAGCATCGCGCCGTCAAGCTACTTGGCAGCCGCGCAGCGAACAAGCGGCCATACGCCACCGGTGTAGAGCCAGACGGGCTTCGTGTTGCCGTGGCGGCGCCGGCGCGTCACGCTCCCGC
>JBJMLD010000251.1:0-10146 GCA_045805545.1 Solirubrobacteraceae bacterium
CGTGCGTCAGCACGCGGAACTCCTGCGACTCCGAATGCGGTGTGACACCTCGGCCCCGCGACTGGCCCGGCACGCGCTCGAGCGCCTACGAGAGATCCATGCCGTACGCGAGGATGCCCTCCTTGTCGCGAGCGAGCTCACCTCCAACGCGGTGCGCCATTCCGGCGCCGCTCCGACAGGGGAGATCGAACTGCGAGCCCAGCTCGTGCCCAACGGGATCTTGATCGAGGTGATCGACGAAGGCCGCTCGGGCGACGTCCCCCATGCCCGGAAGTCCGAGGCCGCGACCCCGGGCGGGTTTGGCCTCCCGGTGGTCGAGGCGATCGCGTCGCGCTGGGGCAGCGAGCGCCTGCGGGGCACGCGGGTTTGGGCCGAGCTCCCCCTGTAGCATCAAGGTGTGCCGGATCGCCTGCACTTCACCGAGTCAGATGAAGCCAACGAGCTGATCGCGACGGACCCGATGGCGCTGCTCATCGGCTTCACGCTCGACCAGCAGATCACCGTCCAGAAGGCGTTCATGGGGCCGCTGGACATTCTCCGCCGTGTCGGCTCGCTCGATCCGGCTGTCCTGGCTTCGACCGATCTGGAGCCGGTCTTCCGCGAGCGACCTGCGATCCACCGCTTCCCCGGCTCGATGGCCAAGCGGGTGCATGACCTGGTCGTTCACGTGCGCGATCGCTACGACGGCGACGCGGCACGCGTATGGACCGACGCCAACGACGCGTCCGAGCTGAAGGCGAACCTGGCCGCGCTGCCCGGCTTCGGCGAGATGAAGATCAAAGCCCTGGGCTCGGTCCTGGCTAAGCGCTTCGACGTCGAGGCGGCACAAGAGCTCGTTCCCTGGCACCCCACGCTCGGCGACGTCGATTCGGCTCAGGCCCTCGCCGACTACCAGGCGGCCAAGCGGATCCACAAAGCCGAGTGGCGCAAAGCCCAAGCCAAGGCTTAGACGTTCCAGACGTCCTGGACTTCGAGACGCCGAGTGGTCTCGCGCGCGCGCACGTGCGCTCGGTGGCGCGGCCGAGTGCTTTGGTGGTTTTGGGCCACGGCGCCGGGGGCGGGATCGGCGCCCGAGATCTGGTCGCCGTAAGCGAGGTGGCGCTGGCGTGCGATGTGTCCGTGGCCCTGGTGGAGCAGCCGTATCGCGTCGCCGGCAAGCGATCGCCGGCGCCGGCGCGGTCGCTCGATGCTGCGTGGGTCGCTGTGGTTTCCGCGCTACGTGTTGGCGAGTTCGACGGTCTGCCTTTGGTTGTCGGTGGGCGGTCAGCGGGGGCGCGAGTCGCCTGCCGGACCTGGTCCTCGGTCGGCGCGGCCGCGGTTCTGTGCCTGGCCTTCCCGCTCATACCGCCAGGTCGGGATGCTTCAAAGACTCGGCTGCCCGAACTGGACGCGGTTCGTGTCCCGATGCTGATTGTGCAGGGCGAGCGCGATCCGTTCGGGATGCCCCCGGCCCGGCGGGGGCGCTCGGTCGTGGCCGTGACCGGCGACCACAGCCTGCGGACCGACCTCGACGGGGTGCGGGCCGCGGTGCGGCCGTGGCTGCGGCGACTGGTGGCGCGGGCGGCGCGAGCGCCGGCGTCGGCGCCGGGCTCCGGCTCCTAGGCCATCCCCGTGGTCCCGTGAGCTACCGGCACGGGCCCCTGAGAGCGGGCGACGGGAATCGAACCCGCCCTAGAAGCTTGGAAGGCTTCTGTGCAACCACAACACTTCGCCCGCGGATGGTTGGGATGGTAGCCGTCAGCCGGTAGGCGGCGGCGCCTGCGCGGCCTCGGTCTTGCGCGCCTCGGTCGGGACCTCCCCACCCTGCGCGAGCCCGTCTGGCGGCCATTTCCCGGTCCAGTTATCGAGCGCTCCGTCGAGGGTGACGACGGAGCCTGAGAGCGCCGGTCCGAACCCCGAGGCCAGCAGCGCCACCAGCCACCCGTACTCCTCCACCTCGCCCAGGCGCTGAACCGGCACCGTCGCCGCCGCGCTGCGCCACAGCTCGTTCGGGTACTTGCGAAGCGACTCCGTGGCAAAGCGCCCGATCGCCACCGCCGCCACCGACACGCCGTCCGCCCGCCACCGATCCGCCAGCTCTTTCGTCAGCGCCTCGACCGCCGCCCGCGCCGCCCCGGTGTGCGCCATCGCCGGCATTCCGTGGTGCGGCGAGACGGTGACGTTGACGATCATGCCGGCGCCGGCCGGTCGCATGGCCAGCTCGTATGCCGCCTGGCACATCGCCACGGTCCCACCCACGTTCAACCGCTGCACCGCTCGCCAGCCCTTCGCGTTGATGCCCTCGGCTGGCACGAAGTATTGGCCGCCGGCGTTGTTGAGCAGGAAGTCGAGCCGCCCGTGTCGATCGAGCGCCGATTTGACGATCTGCTCGGCCTGGTCGGGTTCGCGGATGTCCCCGACGACGATCTCGCACCCATGCCCGATCTCCTCGGCCGCCTCGGCGAGCACCTCCTCGCGCCGACCGGCGATCAGGACCTTTGCGCCGCAGCGCGCGAGCTCGGCCGCAGCGGCCTTCCCGAGATTAGTCCCACCGCCCGTGACGATCGCCACGCGACCATCGAGCGCGCCGTCGGCGAACACGCTCGAGCCGGCCACGACTACTCGCCCATCACCTTGATGACGAGCCGCTTGCGTCGTCGCCCATCGAACTCGACATAGAAGATCTGCTGCCACGGCCCCAGATCAAGCCGCCCATCGGTGACCGGCACGATCACCTGATGGTGCACCAGCAGGTTCTTCAGATGCGCGTCGCCATTGTCCTCACCGCCGCGGTGGTGCCGATAATCGCCCGGTTCCGGCAGCAGCTCCTTCGCCACCTCGTTGGCCGGCTCGCTCCAACTTGGGGGCGCCAGCTTGTCCAGCCACTCGAGCGCATCGGCCTGGATCCCCGGCTCGTCATCGTTGATCCACACCGCCGCCGTGATGTGCATCGCCGAGACCAGCACCATCCCCTCGCTGATCCCAGCCACCCGGACCGCGTCGGCCACGTCCTCGGTGATACGGACGAACTCGCGCCGGCGCTCGGTCTCGAAGGTCTTGTAGACGGTGTGCGACTTCATTGCGTGAGCTAGCAGGGGAGCCGGGATTCGAACCCGGGTTCGCGGTTTTGGAGACCGCGCGCGTAACCACTAGCTCACTCCCCTGGGCGGCCCCGGATGGTACCTGCACGGCTGGCCGCTCCGCCCGTCCATCCGCGCCGCCGGACCGAAGCCGGTCCGGAGCATGCGGGCGGAGGGACTCGAACCCCCACGGGCTATGCCCACCGGCACCTAAAGCCGGCGCGTCTACCAATTCCGCCACGCCCGCGGAAGTCTGGATTCTATGACCAGCACAGCCGGCTAGCTGTAGTTGCTGAGTAGGTTGGTCCATCCGCGGCCTCTTGAGGCACCATTCGTCCGAGCTCGCGGGCGGAAACGCCGCCTGATACGCGGGATGCCCGGGCACGCCCCCGAAACGCCAAGAACGTAGGTCAGCGACGCCCGCCCGGGGCGCTCGCATGCGTTTTTGGCGTTATTCGACCAAACCGCATGCAAGCGGTCTTCAAGGCCGGCGCTGACATGCGTTTTTGGCGCTCTGCGACACATTGCCGCCCTCCGCGCCGTCACGTGCCGCCTGACCAGCGTGACCAACCTTCTCGGGTCGCTACAGCTGGCGGGTCGGACACGTCCGACACGTTTGCGAAAAGGCGCGCACAAACCCCACTAACCGGAGCAAGCCGCCCGGCGAGATTGTATGGTCCGCGGACGTGCCCCCCGTGCGCAACCTGAGGCCGGGTTACACAGTCGCCTATCCCAACCGGGATAAGGCGTCGAGCAAGACGACGAAGTCGATCGTGATCTTGCTGCTGCTCGTCTCGGTAGGGCTGATGCTGATCGTGACGATCGGCGGCTGGAGCAAGCTTCAGGGGCTGAAGCTGGTCAACTTCGCCTGGTGCGCGCTGTACATCATCATGGCCGTGTACATCGCTCGCTGGAACCGAGGCCTGCTGCCTCTCGCCGCCGCGCTCGGGATCCTGCTGCTGATCCTGGCCCTTATCGCCGGCACGGGTGTGTCCGGCACCAGCTGGTTTGACCGCAGCCACTTCGGCTTCGCTCCGGCGGACACGATCTTCGGCGGCAAAGGACTCACGCCCGACACGCTCGGGACGGTCACCCTGCTGATCGCCCCGGTCCAGGCGCTGCTCATCTTCTTCTGTATGCAGGGATTCGCGCAGGGCTGGAACGTCGAGGTCGAGGTGCCCAAGGACGAGGCCAAGCGCGGCGACAAGGGCCAATCCTCCTCCGGCTCGCCCGAGCCGGCGGCGGCGTAGCCGCCCCGGCCGGACGCCGTCGGACTCGCCCGCCCATGTAGTGCGGCGGGTGGGACTCGAACCCACACGTCCATTCGGACAATGCCTTTTGAGGGCATCGCGTCTACCGATTCCGCCACCGCCGCTAGGTGCCGGATGAGTTTAGGCCGCAATCAGAGCGGCAGGTCACGCCGCATCAGAGCGGCAGGTCAGCCCGGGCCGACGACCAGCTCGTACAACTCGTCGATCAACGCCGGCGGCGCCGCCACTACGCCGGCGGGATCCGACCCCGCCTCGGCCAGCGGCCGCACCACCAGGCCCGCCCGCTCGGCGATCAGTGCCCCCGCGGCTACGTCCCATGGGTGCAGGCCTCGCTCGTAGTAGGCGTCGAAGCGCCCGCAGGCGCACCAGGCCAGGTCGAGGGCGGCGGCGCCGACTCGGCGCACGTCGGCCACTCGCGGGAGAACGCGCGCCAGCACGTCGGCTTGGCGCGCACGCACGGCGGCGTCGTACGCGAAGCCGGTGGCGACCATGGCGTGGGACAGATCTTTGCCGCCGCGGCCGTGGATCGGCTGGCCGCCGAGCAGCGCCTCGCCCGAGCGCGTGGCGGCGAACCACTCCTCCCGGACCGGGTCGAGAACCACGCCGGCCAGCGCCCCTTCGCTGTCCTCGCAGGCGACGCTGACCGCAAAGGCGGGGATCCCGAACAGGAAGTTGACGGTCCCGTCAAGTGGGTCGACGACCCAGCGCAAGGCGCCGTCGCCGGTGGCGCCGCTCTCCTCGGCCAGGATCGCGTCGCCCGGTCGGCGCGCGCTCAGCACCTCGCGGATGGCGGATTCGGCGGCGACGTCGGCGTCCGAGACGAGGTCGGTCGGGGTGCTCTTGGCCCGAACGCCGTGGGCGTGCTCGCCAAAGCGCGCCCGCAGTTCGGTGGCGGCGGCGTCGGCCGCTTCACGCGCCACGTCGAGCAGCTCGCGCTCGTCCGCGCTTGACCCGGTCATATCCCGCGTTCTATCTGAAAAGGGCCTATACGCGCTGTGACGGTGCTGCGCTACCTCCGCCTCAGGTAGGGAGATCGCAGTCGGGCTACTGCTGGCCGGAGGCCTGCCGCAGCGCGTCTTCCCGATGGGAAGTCCAGGCGGCATGTTCCTGTGAGACGAGACTCTCGACCCGCTCGGCGAGACGCGCCTCCGCATTGGCTCCCGTGTACGGCCCGGCACGGGACGCGAACAGGAACTTCTCGTGCCTGAGGCGCTCGCAGGTGGAACGGTAGGCGATCCAGTTCTGCTGGTGCTGCTGCAGTTGCTGGAGCCCTTCCAGCACCACGATCAACGCGCCGGCGGCGCCGAGCAGCCATTTCGGCACGCTGGCACCCGCGGCGACTGGGATCGCCGCCGCGGTGACGATCTGGCAGATCTTCAACAGCTTGAACCAGCGCTGGTTCAGCTGGCTCTTGGTGTCGTACCAGTGGATCTGCTCCTCGAGCCGCTGGCGAGCCGGTGATAGCGGTGCGGTGTCGCTCGCGGATGTCGCAACAAAGTCCGGTGCACGTACGTCGATCGTTGCTGTCGCCATTCCCATCTCCTCCTATGGGCTCGTCAGATGCGCGCGCCCCGCGACGGCGGCTGGCGAGTCCGCGGACCTCAGCGACCGCGTGAGAACGACCGCGAGGGCGGCGGCCAGCCCGATGGCCAGACCCTGCAGGGCAACCTCGACGAACTCTGTGAACCCGGAGGGGTGGGACCCCGAGAACCCGGTCCGAAGCCAACCAGCGACCACGCCGGCGACCAGTCCCAGCAGCAGCGCCGCCGCACGAGCGTCGGGCGCCGCGGAGCGCACGACGGCGAACCCAGCCGTCCCTCCAACGAGGACGTAGCTGAGGATGAGGGCTGTATTCGTGTTGAGCGAGTGCACCACGTTGTCACGCACCAGCTGACCGAACGCCCCGCCAAGCCCGCCGGCGATAGCGACCATCGCGAACGCGATCAAGGAGGCACGCGCAGGGCGTCCGGTTCGCCCGACATAGACGGCCCAGCCGGCAACGATCGCGGCGAACAAGGCCCATGTGAGTCCTCGCACCAGCGCACCTTTCACGATCACCCTGACTGCCTCTTGCTGCGGGTCGTGAACGCCCCGGACCAGGAAGCGCTGCAGGCCCCAGGTCGGAAGCAGCGCAAACGCCGCGCCGACGAGGTACGCGTTCGCCACGTTGTACTGCCGCAGCTGCGGCATCGCGAGTCGCACACCCGTCGTCTTGCGACGCAGGTGGCTGACCAGGCGGTCAACGTCGAAGCTCCAGCGGCCGTCGCTGAGCTCGAGCGCGTTGCGCCGCGCGAGCGCAGACATCGTCTCCGGCAGCTGCTCGGGGCTTGGCATCGCGGCGCCCTGGACAAGGACCGGAACGACCAGCACGTCGGACCGGGCGAGCGCGGTCTCGATCTCGCGACGAACAAAGTCCTGTGGATCTTCGAGACGCAGGCGGCCGTGGACATCGCGCAGCGTGACCCAGGCCCGTCCGATCACCACGAGCAGCACGTCGCAACGGCCAAGCTCGCGGTCGAGCTCGTCGACGAAGTCGATCCCCGGCGCCATCTCCAGATCCATGAACACGTGGTCGTCGCCGTATCGGGCGCACAAGGAGTCCCGTAGGCGACCTGCGTGACCGGCTGCCTCTTCGCGCCGATATGAGATGAACACCCGTGGCTGGTCCATGACGGGACCCCCATTTCTCTGCCGCGGCGTATGCCGCACGCACTTCCTGAGGCGACGCTACGCCTCGCGGGCCATGTTCAGGGAGACATTTGTCTCAGCTGGCCCGTAGGTGTCGTCGAAACCTGACAAAACCGACAAATAGCTGCGCTTTTCGCTCGAGTGCCGCACCAGCGCAGCGCGTCCTGGCGGTAAACCGACGCGCAGACGCCGGTCTGCCCCTCTCGTCCAGAAGGTGTGGTTGCGAGACCTTTCCCGTCCACACCACACGATGGAGGATTCGAATGATCAGGTTTCTTACGTCTCGCCGGCCCAGCCCGGCACTTGTTGTATCGATCGTCGCGCTCGTCGCAGCGCTTGGCGGTACGAGCTACGCGGCGTTCAGCCTGCCGACGAACAGCGTCGGCGCAGGGCAACTGACGAAAGGCGCTGTCACGAGCAGCAAGCTGAAGACCGGCGCTGTCACGAGCGGCAAGCTCAAGACTGGCGCCGTCACGACCAGCAAGATCAGAAACGGCTCGGTCACCAAGGCGAAGCTGAAGCTGACCGGCCTCGTGGTCCCCAACGCCACGCACTCGACCACCGCGGACACGGCGCACTTCGCGACGCAGTCCACGAACGCAACACATGCATCGACCGCCGACAGTGCAAGCGCGGTCGCCTATGCCCATGTGCTCGCAAATGGCACGCTCGACACCGCGCACTCGCGGAACGTGAGCACGGCGAGCAACCCCTCGACCGGGGTGTACTGCCTGAAGATCGACGTCCCCGTGGTCAACGCCTCGGCAACCGTTGACTTCGGCGGGAAGTTCGGGATCGCAGATGCCGTCCTTCGCGGCGAGGATCCGGCGAATGAGGTCGGGAACTTCTGCTCGGCGGCCGATAACGCACTCGTTGGCACGGCGGGCGCCGACACCGGCACCGTCGACAATCGGGCGTTCTGGGTCACGTTCAACTGAAGGCGAGCGACGCGGCGCGGCGGCGCGCCTTGCGATGATCCCCGATTCGATGGCCGGGCTCGAGACCATCAGGGGACTCACGCAGTGCGAACGCCGCGCCGCGGGCTCGGACGCGGAACGTCGCGCGGCCAACTGGTTGCGCGACCAGCTTCAGGCGCGTGGCCGGACCGCCACGATCGAGCCGTTCTGGTACCGGCCGAACTGGGCTCTGGCTCACGCCTGGCACGTCGCTCTCGGCCTCGCCGGCAGCTTGATCGCCGTCGGCGAAGCGCGCGTCGGTGGCGGGCTGATCCTGGTGGCGCTGATCTCGATCTTCGCCGACGCGCTGCTCGGCTACTCGCTCGGCCGGCGCCTGACGCCCGAGCACGCCAGCCAGAACGTCGTGTCGGAACCCCCCGACTCGGAGCGCAGTAAGCGCGTCCGGCTGATCATTACCGCCAACTACGACGCCGGCCGCACCGGCCTCGTATTCCGTGACCGCCCTCGTCGCGCCGCCGCACGCCTGAGCAGGCGCAGCCGCGGGATCTCCCCCGGCTGGCTCGGGTGGATCACGATCGCGCTGATCTGGCTCGAGGTGACGGCGATCATCCGGCTCGGCGGCGCGGGCGGAACGGGGATCGGACTGGCCCAACTGCTACCAACGGTCGGACTCGTGCTGACGCTCGCGGCGCTGGTCGACGTGGCCAGCGCCGAGTTCAGCCCGGCCGCCGGTGACAACGCGAGCGGTGTGGCGGTGGCGATCGCACTCACCCGCGCGCTCGACGCCGCTGCGCCGCGCAACGCTCATGTCGAGCTCGTGCTGCAGGGCGGATCGGACGGTGCGGCGATTGGCCTGCGCCACTACCTCAGGGCGCGCAAGCAGGAGCGCCGGCCGACGAACGCGGTCGTGCTCGGTATCGCGCCGTGCCCGCAAGGCGACATCCACTGGTGGACTAGCGACGGCCCGCTCGTCCCGCTCAGATTCTTCGCGCAACTCCAACAGCACGCGGCGCTCCTGGCCGAACAGGAGCCGGAGCTGCATCTCCGCCCCCATCATGGGCGGGGCACGTCACCGGCGCTAGCAGCCCGGATCAAACGCTTCCCGGCGATCCCCATAGGCGCGCTCGACGAGCGCGGCCTGCCGCCGCACTCGCATCAGATGAGCGACACAGCAGACACGATCGACGAGAGCACACTCGACCGCGCCGTGGAAGCAGCGCTCCTGCTCGTTGACAAGATCGACGCCGGCCTCGGCCGCGCAGGCGCGCCGCCCGTCGCCGCCGCCAGCTGAGCGCTTAGACCGGTGTCACAGGGTTGTGCTTGGCCGGCCAGCCGCGGTTCTTGCCCGCGGCGAGCGCGAAGCGGCGGATCAGCTCGTCGCGCAGGTCCTCCGGCTGGATTACGGCATCCACGATCAGCTCGGAGCCGAGGTGGAGGATGTCGATGTCCTCGGTGTACTCGGCCCGCAGCTCCTCGCGTCGGGCCTCGCGCTCGTCCGGGTCCTCGATCGACTGGAGCTGGTTGTAGTAGACGGCGTTGATCGCCGCCTCGGCACCCATCACGGCGATCGACGCGGTCGGGAGCGCCAGGCACGCGTCGGGATCGAAGGCTGGGCCGGCCATCGCGTACAGGCCGGCGCCGTATGCCTTGCGCACGACGACCGAGATCTTCTGCACCGTGCTCTCGGACACGGCGCTGATCATCTTGGCGCCGTGTCGGATGATGCCCTCGCGCTCGACCGCGGTGCCGATCATGAAGCCTGGGACATCGGCCAGGAACAGCAGCGGGATGTTGAACGCGTTGCACGTCCAGATGAACCTCGCGCACTTGTCCGACGAGTCGACGAACAACACGCCGCCCTTGACCTTCGGCTGATTGGCCACGATGCCGACGACGTGGCCGTCGAGCCGTCCGTAGCCGACTACGACCTCTTTGGCCCAGCGGGCGTGGATCTCCAGGAACGAGCCCTCGTCGAGCAAGGCCTCGACTAGCTCGAGCATGTCGAATGGCTTGTTCTCGTCGAGCGGGATGATGTCCCGGATCGGGCGGTGTGTGGCCGGAGTGCCCGGTGCGGCATCGGGCGGGTCCTCGACGTAGCTGGAGGGGAAGTAGCTCAGGTAGCGCTTGGCGAACTCGATTCCCTCCTCGTCGGTGGAGACGAGCGCGTGCCCGCAGCCGCTCTTCGAGGTGTGCATGCGCGCGCCGCCCATC
>JBJMLD010000252.1:0-10538 GCA_045805545.1 Solirubrobacteraceae bacterium
ACAATAACCTACAACAAGAACTTCACAACATGCACGGGCTCGGTGCCCTGGCTTATCGGGAACGTATGGCCGCTCTTGACCGCCGGGGCCCCGGGCGTGCCGGGACTCACGTCGACGAAGAAGTTGCCCTCGAGGAAGATGCGAGGCCGGATCGCGAACGTGGCGTCGCTGTGCAGCGGCAGGCCGACATCCTGGATCTCCATCGTCACGTCTGAGACCTGGCACGCCTTCTCGGTTGTGCCGTTGACCTTGCAGCTGGCCACCGGCGCGACGTTGGTGACGGTGCCCACGTTGACGCCGGCGATCCGCACGAACGAGTCCGGGCGCAGGCCGTTGGCGCTCGAGAACAGCGCGTGGACGGTGAACTTGCTGGCGAACGGGTTGGCGAACTTCGTGTAAGCCAGGTACGTCGCGATCACGATGATGATCGCGCCCAGGAGGCCCGCCTGGAACTTGCTCAAGCCCTGCCTTCTCTTGCCTTTGCGTTTCAATTGTTTCCTGGGACGGGCGGGAGCTGGGGACCGAACTGCGGGTTGCGGCTGAACGTCTCACCGGCCGGGACGTGCGGGCTGCCCCTGAACGTCGGGCCCTGATCGCCCGGCGTGTGCGGATCGCTCTCGAGCAGACGACCCTGCGGGTCATAGAAGTTGAGCTTGCGCGGGTAGCCGCGCTGCCCGATTTCGCAGTCCGCGTTGCCTTGGTTGTCGACGGCCGCGCCATAGGTGGGGCCGTGCAGGTAGGCGTTGCCGCCGAGCGGGCTGTCGACGACCCCGCCATTGACCGGCGCGGTCGCGCCCTGGGTACCGACGTTGTTGGGCTGAAGCGGGTTCGGCTGGTTGAACAGCGCCCGCTGGGCGAAGCCGAACGTCGTCTCCTCGGAGATGTGCTCGGCCAGGAACGTCCACCAGTAGTTCCAGCTGTTGCACACCGTGATGTACGGCCCGAGGTAGCGGATCATCGGGTTCAGCGTTCCCACGGTGTCGCGCAGCGCGTTGAGCGCCATGTTGGTGCCCGGGTTGCGGGCCAGATCCTTCAGCGCGTTCATCGTGTCCTGGAGCTTGGAATTGAGCGCCGGGGTGCGGGCCAGCGTGTGCGTACCGGCCTCGATCGCCGGGTTGAGGTTGACGAGCGTCGGCTGCAGGTCGCCCGTCGGGGAGCTCAAGGCACCACCGAGCGTTGTCAGGTCGACCAGGAAGGGCTGCTGTGCCTTCAGGCTGTCGGTCGAGGTATCGAGCGTTGACGGCGCCTCGGCGATCGTCGCCTCGTAGGAGTTCGGGTCGCGCGTGATCGCCGAGAACGTGGTGGCCATCTCACCGAACAGCCGCACCGTCGTCTGCGACAGAGGCGCCACCGTCCCGACGAACGCGTTCAGCGTGGTGAAGAACCGGGTCAGTTGCGTATTCGGATCAGACAGATATGCAGCCACCGGCTGCAGATGCTGGAGCAGCTCGGGCAGGCTGGCGATCGTGTCGTTCAGCGCCGAGCCGCGACCGGCCAGCGTGTTGCCGAACCCATAGAGATCGCGCTGAATCGCGTTGCGGGTCCGCGCGTCGAACGTCTTGAACACGTCGTCGACCTGAACCGGGACGGTCGTCTGCGAGAGCGGCAGCGTGGCGCCGTCGGCAAACACCTTCCGAGCCTGGCCGACGTGCAGCTCGACGAACTTCAGGCCGAGCAACGAGCGCGACATGATCGTCGCCGTCGAGTCGACCGGCACCTTGGAATGCGACTGGTCGAGCTTCAGCTCCAGCTCGGCGCCGACGCGGCCGCCGCCCAGCTGGATCGGCTTCAGGTTCGAGACCAGCCCGACGCGGAAGCCGCCCTCGCGAACGTCGTTGCCGATGACCAGATTGGAGGCGTCGGCGATGTCGACCTTGAGCTCCCGGGTCGGCACGAACGGCAGGCCCGAATTGGCGTTGTAGGCCAGGAACACGGCGACGACCACGGCTAGGACCGTGATCGCTCCGATCAGAACGGGATTGGCGAACGGCGAGCTCGAACCGCCCGGCGCGGCGGCGCCCGGCGCGGCGGCTTGACTGTCCCCATCCGTGCGCGGCCGTGGGCGCAGGAACTCGGCCGGCGTCGGCCCTGGAGGCTCGCTACCGCGCTCCTCGGCCCGGCCCCAGGCCTCGCTGGCATCCGCCCAGTCGCCGCGGTTCGAGAGCAGCATCCCCAGCCTGAAGGCGCCGAACCCGTCCCCGCGCTCGTCGGCTCGCCGGTAGGCCTCCTCGGCACCGGCGGTATCGCCTCGTGTCTCCAGCAGCATCCCGACATACGCGGGTGCGCTCGGATGCCCGAGCTCGTCGGCGCGGCGGTACTGCTCTTCCGCCGCCTGGGTGTCGCCCGCGGCGACCAGCTCGCCCGCGCGCGCGAACGCCGACTGGGCCTCATGGGCCTGGTCGCCGTCGCCGAACGCCGCCTCCGCGTCGCCGTTCTGGTCGGGCATGACCGCCCGAGAGTACCCACGGGCGAACCCGGCTAAATGACATTGCGCACACTACGATTGCGCACTACTGATGGCACGCGCCACGCCGCTGATTCCGCTGGGCTATGGGAAGTTCGTCCGGGCCGACCGCATCTACGCGCTCGTCCCGCTGGAGGGACCCAACCGCGGCGACGGACGCCGGACGCTCGTGCACGTGGAGGGCATCGAGGAGCCGCTGATCGCATCGCGCTCGGAGAGTGCGATTGCCCGCGACCTGGCGGTAGCGCTTGGTCAGTCGCCGCCGCGCGGTCGCCACGACGGCGGGATCGAGGGACAAGAGCCCCTGTTTTAGGCCGTCGGCGCGACTAAGCGACTTCGCTCATCAGCTGCTCGTCCACGCGCAGCTGCTCGCGCAGGTGGCGCTTCAGCTGACCGTGGATCTGGCACACGCGACTCTCGGTGACTCCGAGGATCTCGCCGATCTCGCGCAGCGTCAGGTTATGCACGTAGAGCAGCACGGCCACTTTGCGATCGCGCTCGGGCAAGCGGGCGAAGGCGGCGCGGAAACGCTCCTTGGCGTGCTCGCGCATGGTTGCAATTTCGGGATCGAGCTCGTGGTCGCGACTGGGAAGCGTGTCGATCCGCTCGATCGTGGTGTCGTCCTCGGCCAGCACGACCGTGTTGAGCGATCCGACGTCCGATCGAGCGAGGTCGGTCTGGCGCGTGTCGAGGTCCTCGACCGTGATGCTCAGCGCCTCGCTCAGCTCCTGCTTGGTCGGCGGACGGCCGTACAGGGCGACGAACTGCTCGCGGGCGCGGTTGATGTCGCGCTCCCAGCGGCGCAGAGAACGCGGAGCCCAATCGTTGCGGCGCAGCTCGTCGAGCACGGCGCCGTGGATGCGGATCCAAGCGAATTGCTCCAGGGTGCCGCCCTTTTCCGGGTCGTAGCGGTCGATCGACCGGATGAGCGCCTCGAGGCCACAGGAGATGAAATCTTCCACCTCGCAGCGGGCGGGTATCTCGCGCACCTTGCGGTACACGATGTACTTGACCATCGGCGCGAACGTCAGAACCAGACGATCGCGCACGCGTTGATCTCCCGTCTCCTTGTACTTCCGCCAGAGCTCCAGTGTCTCTTCGGCGGAGAGCCGTCCGTTGCGCGCCTTCTCACGAGCCATGTGTACTCCGTCTCTTGGGGGAACCTGCCGGCTGTGCGAGCCCCTTGCTCAGTACCGGCAGCAAAGGCATCGGCCGATGAGAGCGCTCACGTATCCGGTGGCGGCCACAGACCCCGTGCGTAGTTCTCCGCACGGCCACCGGCCCGTCCTCGGCGTAAGCTGAGGGGGGTGCCGCGACATATCGCGCTCCTGCGAGGAATCAACCTGGGAGCACACAATCGAATCGCGATGCCGGCCCTGCGTGAGGCGCTCGAACGCGCCGGCTTCGGCGATGTCCGGACCTATGTGCAGAGCGGCAATCTCGTACTGAGCAGCGACGGGCAGCCGGACGCGGTGGGACGGGAGATCGAGCACGTGATTCGGGAAGCCTTCGATCTCGACATCGCCGTCGTCGTGCGCACGCGCGAGGAGCTGGCCGAGGTGGTGAAACGCAATCCGCTCGGCCAGGTGGCGGAGAATCCCAAGCGCTACCAGGTCAGCTTTCTTTCGGAGGAGCTCGAGCCGAGCGTGCTCGAGAAGCTGCACGCGGCGGCGGTCGAGCCCGAGCGGCTGGTGGCGATCGGGCGCGAGCTCTACGCCTGGCACCCGAACGGGGCCGCGCGCTCGAAGCTGTGGGGACGTTTGGCCAGCACGGGTCTCGGCGTGACAGCCACGGCACGGAACTGGACGACCGTGACGACGCTGCTACAGATGGCCGACGAATGACCCACCCCTACGTGATCGCCGATGTGTTCACGAGCGTCCCGCTCCAGGGCAACCAGCTGGCCGTGTTCACCGAGGGCGACGGGCTCGACACCGCGCTGATGCAGCGCACGGCGCGGGAACTCAACCTCTCAGAGACCGTGTTCGTGCTGCCACCGAGCGAGGACCGCAGCGACGCTGCGATCCGCATCTTCACGCCCGGGGCCGAGCTTCCGTTCGCCGGTCATCCGGTGCTCGGCACAGCGTTCGTGCTTGGCGCGCAGCGCGGTCTGTCGCACGTCCGCTTGGAGACCGGTGCCGGCGTCATCCCGATCGAGTTGACGCGCCAGGGGGAAGAGATCACGTTTGGCGAGATGGAGCAGCCGATCCCGACACCGCAGCCGTTCCCGAAGGCGGACGCGTTGCTCGCTGCGCTCGGCCTGGAGCGCTCCGAGCTGCCGATCGAGGCCTACCAGAATGGGCCCCTGCACGTCTACGTGGCGCTCGACAGCGAGGAGGCCGTCGCGGCGGTGTCGCCCAACATGGGTGCGCTGGCGGCGCTCGGCCCGGTCGGGGTCAACGTCACTGCCGGTTCCGGCACACGCTTCAAGACGCGCAACTTCGTGCCAGGCCTCGGGGTGCCCGAGGACCCCGCGACCGGCTCGGCGGCCGGTCCGCTCGCCGTGCACCTGATCCGCCACGGCTGGGCCCGCTTCGGGGATCAGCTCGAAATCCGCCAGGGCGAGGAGATCGCGCGGCCGTCGCTGCTCTACGCCCGGGTGCAGGGGAGTGAGGCACAGATCGAGCACGTATTTGTCGGTGGCTGTGCCGTGATTGTGGCCAGCGGCGAGTATCGCCTAGGCTGAGCTCTCGATGCCGCGCACACATCATGTCCAGGACGGCGTTCATTTCCTGTGGGATGTGGGCCATGAGCCGTTGCTCGTGATCGACCCGGGCGACACGGTCGTGGTGCGCACGCGCGATGTCAGCGACAACCAGATCGGCCCGGATTCGGACGCCGGCGCGCTGGCCGGACTGGACTTTGATCGCCTGTATCCGTTGTGCGGCCCGATCGCGGTGCGCGGTGCAGAGCCCGGCGACACGCTCGTCGTCGACGTGCTCGACATCCATACGCAGGGATGGGGATGGGCGGCAATCCTGCCGGGCCTGGGGTTGCTGCCAGACGAGTTCTCCGAACCGTATCTACGGATCTTCGATCTGTCTCTCGGCGACGTCACCTACATGCGCCACGACATCGCGATCCCGGTCGAGCCGTTCTTCGGGACGATGGGCGTCTGCCCGGCCGGCGCCAGTGCGCAGCCGGTGATGCCGCCGGGCACGTTTGGCGGGAACGTCGACATCCGTCAGCTCGTGCGCGGATCGACGTTGTTCCTTCCCGTTCAGGTCGATCAGGCGCTGTTCTCCTGCGGCGATGCGCACGCCGCGCAGGGGGATGGCGAGGTCTGCGTCACCGGCATCGAGTCGCCGATGTTCGCCTCGCTGCGCCTGAGCCTCGACAAGGACCGCTCGATCCCCGCACCGCAGTACCGAACTCCCGCGCCGCTGACCCGGCGCGTGGACTCAGCCGCCTTCTATGCCACGACCGGCGTCGGCGGCGACCTGTACGTCGCGGCACAGGACGCTATCCGCGCGATGATCGACCACATCACGCAGAGCTACGACCTCGGGCCCGAGGATGCCTACGTGCTGTGCAGCCTCGTCGTCGACCTCAAGATCTCCGAGATCGTCGACGCCGGTCAATACATCGTCAGCGCGCTGCTGCCTGAGTCCATCTTCGGTTAAGCACGTCGCGGGGGTTGGCACGCGGGCGAGCCGCCTGTAAGGATGGATGCGTGCCAGATACCACAGAATTCCAGCTCACCCCGCGCCAGCAGCGCGCCCTCGAAGAGATAGTCGACGCCTTCTGCCCGGCCGGCAATGGAGCGCCTTCCGCGCGGGAATTGGGCGTCGCCGAGGCGATCGCCGGCGCCGTGGCGCTGAACCCGCGTGAATCCGAGCGCCGCCAGTTGGCGCTGCTCTTGTCGCTGTGGGACAGCCGTCCGCTCGGCGCCCTCGGCGGCGCCGGCCTGAAGCGCTTCAGCCAGCTGCCCCGCGAGCAGCGCGAACAGATCCTGCTCGCCTGGGGTGATTCGCGCTCGCCCCAGCGGCGGGCGGTGTTCCAGGCGCTGCGCAAGGCTGCGCTGCTGTTCTATTACATGCTCCCCGGGGAAGGGAACGGCCGCAACCGCGTGTGGGATGCGATCGGCTACGACGGACCGCTCGGCAAGCTGGAGTCGGCGCCGCCCAAAGCGCTCACGCTCACCCCGATCGAGCACGACGAGCGACTCGAGTGCGACGTCGTCATCGTCGGTTCCGGCGCCGGCGGCGGCACCACGGCCGGCGTGCTGTCGGCGGCCGGCCTGGATGTGATCGTGGTCGAGGGGGGCGAGTACTACGACGACAAGGACTTCGACGGCTCCGAGTACACCGCGCTGAGCCAGTACTACATGGGCGCCCCGCAGGCCAGCCACGACCAGAGCGTCGGGCTGCTCGCCGGTTCGTGCCTGGGTGGTGGCACCGTGATCAACTACTCGACCTCGTTCCGGACGCCGGACGATGTTCGTCAGGAGTGGGCATCGCACGGCGTTCCGGCGTTCACCTCGGACGAGTACACGCAGAGCCTCGATGCCGTACATGAGCGTCTCGGGGTCAACCAGGAGCACAACGACCCCTCGACCCGCGATCGGAAGCTCCAGGAGGGTTGCGTCAAGCTGGGCTGGCACGTCGACGCGATGCCGCGTGGCGTCCGCAACTGCGCCCAGGGCAAGGAATGCGGCTACTGCGGCCTGGGCTGCCGTGTCGGCGCGAAGCAGTCCGTGGTCAAGACCTGGCTATCGGACGCCAACGCGGCCGGCGCACGGCTGATCACGGGGACGAACGTCGAGCGCGTGCTGATCGAAGGCGGCGCCGCCCGCGGGATCGCGGGACGCACCACCGAGGGTCACCACCTGACGGTGCGGGCGCGGGCCGTGGTCGTCGCGTGCGGAGCGATCCATACGCCGGCGCTCCTCAAACGCTCAGGCCTGCAGAACCAGAACATCGGCAAGCACCTCAAGCTGCACCCGGCGACCGCCGTGTGGGGCGTGTACGACGAGGAGCTGAAACCTTGGGAAGGCGTGATGCAGGCGCTCTACTCCGATCAGCATCGTGACCTGCACGATGGCTACGGACTCAAGTACGAGACGGCGGCGAGTCACCCGCACATGTTTCTCGGCTTCGCGCCGTGGCGCGGATCGAGTCAGCACTACGGACTGATGGAGGCGCTGTCCAACACGGTGCCGATGGGCGTCTTGCTGCGCGATCGCGACGGCGGCGAGGTCAGAGTCGCTCGCGACGGGCAGCCCGTCGTCCGCTACAAGCTCTCGGGCTTCGATGCCGATCATGTCCGGACCGGCATGGATGGCGCCGCGCAGATCCACGAGGCAGCCGGCGCGCGCCGGATCTTCTCCTCGCAGAACCGGTGGGTGTCATACGAACCCGGTCAGGGTTCTCGCGAGCAGTTCATGCGCGACGCCGACGCCGCCGGCTACGGGGCAGGTCAACTCGTCCTCGGTTCGTTTCACATCATGGGCTCGGCCCGGATGGGCGGCTCGGCGGCCACGTCGGCGTGCGATCCGACCGGGCAGACCTGGGACGTACGCAATCTGTACGTGTTCGATGGGTCCTCGTTCCCCACCGCCTCGGGCGTCAACCCGCAGATCTCGATCCAGGCCATCGCGCACATGGGGGCGCGGGGATTGGCCGCGCGACTGACCTGAGCGGGCCACGAGGGGGCACGCCCGCCGCTATGGTGGGCGCCCGTGAGACAGCGTCGTCCGCGCTACAGCTATCGACGGCGCCGGCAGGGGGCTAGGCGTTCCACGGTCCTGGGAATCGTGGTGCTGCTGCTCGCCGCCGGCGTGGGCATAGCCGTGATCGCAACGCGTAACAGCGGCGGGTCGGGGGCCGCGAGCGCGGCGAGCGGTAAGACGTCTGGCGGGCGCGACCCGTCATCGCACCACCGCGATCGGCAGCTCACCGCCGCCGAGCGACGTGCCGCGGCGGACTCGAAGCTCATCAGCGCCACACTGCGCCGCTCGAGCTTCATCACCGCCGGGACTCCGCGCCACCGCGCGATTGCGCTGACGTTCGATGACGGCCCCGGTCCGTACACGCCGGCCATCTTGCGGATCCTCGTGCGCATGCACGTGCCGGCGACGTTCTTCATCGTCGGCCAGGAGCTCAAGGACTTCAGCGGTGCGATCCATTCCGAGTTGCGCGACGGCTATGTCATCGGCGACCACACGGAGAACCACGCCTGGCTCCCGCACCTGACGCCGGCCGGGCAGCTGGGGCAGATCCGCGACGCCGCGGCCGGTTTGCAACGCCTCGGCGCGCCGGCGCCGCGCCTGTTCCGCCCACCCTACGGCGCCTTCAACGACGTGACGATCCGCCTGTTGCGCCGGATGCACATGCTGATGGTCCTGTGGTCGATCGATCCCGGCGATTGGCGCCGTCCGGGGGCCGGCGCGATCGTCTCCGGCGTGCTCTCGCATGCCCGGCCGGGCGCGGTCGTGATTATGCATGACGGCGGCGGCGATCGCTCGCAGACGGTGGCGGCGCTGCCCGCGATCGTCAACGGCCTGCGCAAGCGCCACTACGGCCTGGTCAGCTTGCCCCGGCTGCTGTCGTTGGACCCGCCGCCGCGTGGCGGGCGTCCGCCGCGCCTCAGCGGCGTGTAAGGACCCATTGCCGCCGGGTCGAAGCGGTGGGATACTCGAAGCACCAGGTAACCCCGCATCATCCGCCGGAGGTGATGGCATTGTCAGAACCGGCCCACGTCCTCGTCGTCGCGCACCAGACAGCGGCGACCCAGCGTCTACTCGATGCGGTCCGGGAGCGCGCCAAAAGCGGTCCCGTCAAGTTCCATCTCGTGGTGCCGCGCCGGGCTCAGGGCATGCACAAGGTCGTGGACCCACAGGACGTGGGCGACGATGAGGCCCAACGTGTGCTCGATGACGCGCTGCCCAAGCTCTCAGAGGCGGCCGGACACGAGGTCACCGGTGAGATGGGCGATTCCGAGCCGCTGATGGCGATCCACGACGCGATCAACCTCGGCGCTTTCGACGAGATCATCGTCTCGACGCTGCCGCTCGGTGTCTCCCGCTGGCTGAAGCTGGATCTGATCAGCAAGACGAAGGCGCTCGGACTCCCGGTCACGCACGTGCAGGCGGCCAACAAGGTGGAGGCGGCCGCTGGCGTCGGCGCGTCGTAACCCATCCCGAGTGGCGGCCCCTGGCCCGGCGACGGCCGAGGTATAGGCTGCCGGGGCGATGAAGCTCGCCACCTTCGTACCGCCCGACGGCCGGGACCCCATGGCCGGGATGGTCGAGGACTCGTACGTAATCGCGCTGCCGGATCCGATCGGCGTCGTCGACGTGCTGGCCGGCGCAGCGGCCGCCACGCCCACCGACGAGTCCTGGCCACTGGCCGATGTCCACTTGCTGGCACCGATCCCCGCGCCGGGCACGATCTATGCCATCGGCCTCAACTACGAGAAACACATCGCCGAGACGGGAGCCGAGCGGCCCGAGCATCCGATCGTTTTCGTCAAGGTGCGCGGGTCAGCGGCGCCGCCAGGCGGTCCGGTCTCATGCCCCGCCGTGGTCAGGCGGCTCGACTACGAGGGTGAGCTGACTATCGTGATCGGTGCCGACGGAGCGATCGGCGGCTACTGCGTGGCCGACGACGTCACGGCGCGCGACCTCCAGGGGCGCGAGCCGCAGTGGACACGCGCCAAGGGCGCCGACACCTTCTGTCCGTTCGGCCCGTGGGTGACGACGGCTGACGAGATTCCCGACCCGGGCAACCTCGCGCTGCGCACCTGGGTCAACGGCGAGCTGCGGCAGGACAGCAACACGAGTGACCTGCTCTTCGGCTGCCAGGCGCTGGTCGATTTCATCGCCGAGACCTGTCGCCTGCTCCCGGGCGACCTGATCCTGACCGGCACGCCGAGCGGCGTGGGCATTGGACTCGACCCCCCGCAATTCCTGGAGTCGGGCGACGTGATCAGGATCGAAATCGAGGATTTGGGGGTGATCGAGCACTCCGTTGCTTAGTGCGGTGCCTTTTGGGGGTATTTCACAGCCGGTCAGATGTTGAAGCTCAATCCCAGCGCCTTGGACTACGCGATCCTCGCGATCTACTTCGTCGTC
>JBJMLD010000253.1:0-7299 GCA_045805545.1 Solirubrobacteraceae bacterium
GGTACGGCGGCGCGGGCTGGTAACGCGGGCGTGACAGGCGCCGACCGCTGGCGGGGCCCGTCCGGCGCTATGCTCGGCAGTGCAGGCTGAGCAGTCGCGGAGGTGTTTCGCCTTCGAGGAAAGTCCGGACATCACAGGGCAAGGTGGTCGGTAACGCCGACCCGGGGAAACCCGCGGGAAAGTGCCACAGAAATGACACCGCCTAAGCCTGGGGCCGCTGCAGAGCTCCAGGCCGGTAAGGGTGAAATGGTGCGGTAAGAGCGCACCGGCGTCGCGGTGACGCGGCGGCCAGGTAAACCCCACCTGATGCTAGGCCAAGCAGGACCGTTTGGAGGTGGCCCGCCAAGGTCCGGGTAGGCCGCGTAGATGGATGGCTGCTCTCGACAAAATCCGGCTTACAGGCCTGCTACGGGGAAGCCCCGCCGAGTGCGGGGCTTCTCTATTTCTCCGGTGCTGGCCGGTCCGCCGGCCCGCCGTCTCGGGCTCCGGGTGTAACGGCCGCGCCGACGCCGGTCGCCGTGGCCAGTCCGTATCAGGCCCCGGGCGCCGGGGCCGCCCCGGCGGCAAGCGCGTGGGCTTCGGCGCTGGCCGCCGCTTCGCGCTCGGCGAAGAACTCCGCGCCCTCGATGCTGATCTTGGGCACGATGCGGTCAAGCCAATGCGGCATGTACCAATTCATCTTCCCCATGATCAGCATCGTTGCCGGCACGAGCAGACAGCGCACCACGGTCGCATCGAGGATCACAGCCACGGCTAGGCCGACGCCGAACTGCTTGATGGTGGGATCGCCGTTGAGCACAAAGCTCCCGAATACGAACACCATGATCATCGCGGCGGCGGTGATCACGCGTGCACTGGTGACCAGGCCGCCGACGACTGAGCTGCGGTTGTCCTCGCCGGCGTGCACGTGCTCCTCGATCTGGCTGACGAGGAACACCTCGTAGTCCATTGAGAGGCCGAACAGGATCGCGAACATGAACAGCGGGACGTAGGAGACGATCGGCACTTTCCCGGGGAGGCCGATCAGACTGCTCAGCCATCCGAACTGGAAGACCGCTGTGAGCACGCCGTACGACGCCCCGATCGAGAGCAGGTTCATCACTGCCGCCTGGGCCGGGATCACGACAGTGCGGAACGCGAGCACGAGCAACAGGAAACTGAGCACGATCACGACCAGGATCTGAAGCGGCAGCTTCGATGAGATCCGTGCCGCGAGGTCGTCATAGCCGGCGGTCGTGCCGCCGACGTCGGCTCGCATGTTCGTCCCCTTCTCCGCCGACGGGATCACCGTGTCGCGCAGCTTGTTGACGAGGTCTGTCGTCGATTGAGCGGCCGGGTTGTCCTTGGGGATGGCGTTGAAGAACGCGGTCGTCCCGGCTTTGTCGATCTGGTACGGAGACACGGCGACGACCCCGCTCGTGGAGGACACATCCTTCTGGAGCGTGGCCAGACGCGGGTCGGTGGCGCGCTGATCGGTATTCGACGAACTGCTGCTCGACGAGCTGCTGCTCGACGAGCTCGACGAGCCGCTGCTCGACGACGAGGTGCTCCCGGACGCCGGCTCGGCCGGCGATCCCAGCGACACCGCGATGATGAACGGCCCGTTGACGCCCGGCCCGAAGTACTTGGCGATCAGGTCATAGGCCTGCCGCGCCGTAGTGGACGTCGACAGGGCTGCCGTGTCCTGCTGGCCCAGGTTCAACGAGAGAAGCGGGATCGACAGCGGGATGAGGATGGCCAGCGCGACGATCCCGGCGACGATCGGCTGCTTGGCGATCTCATGAGCGAACTTCGCCCACATCCCGTCCTTGGCCTTGTCCTCCACGTGGAGATCGCGCACGCGCAGCGCGTTGATGCGGGGGCCGAGAATCGCCAGGATTGCCGGCAGCAGCGTCAGAGCGCCGATGACGGCCACGATGACCGCAATCGCAGCCATGAAGCCCATCGTCGTGACCAGTGGGATGCCGGCCACCGCGAGGGAGACAAGGGCAATTGTCACCGTGCATCCGGCGAAGAACACCGCGCCGCCCGATGTGGCGGCGGCTCGGGCGATCGACTCGTCGATGGGTAACTCGTCGTGCATCCCGCGGAAGTGACGCGTGACGATGAACAGCGCGTAGTCGATTCCGACGCCGAGACCGATCATCGTGGCCAGCGTCGGGGCGACCGTCGGCACGGTCACTGCGTGCTCGAGCAGGCGGATGATGGCCAGGGTCGAGACGAGCGAGAAGATCGCTGTCACCAGCGGGACGAGCATCGCGGTGATCGTCCCGAACGTGAACGTGAGGATGAACGCGGCCGCGATGATCCCGATGAGCTCGCTCGACTCGGTGGCGGGCTTGGAGACCTTTTGACCGAGTTGACCGCCGGTCTGGACCTCCAAGCCGGCGGCCTTGGCCGGCTTCGCGGCCGCGTCGATGATGGTCTGGGCATCGTCGACCGAGAGCGAGCCCGGACTGACCGAGGTCGTCACCGAGATGTAGCCGGTGCTCTGGTCCTTGCTCAGCGCCGAGGCGCCCTGGGACGTGAGCGGGCTGACCGCGCTGGCCACATGAGGGGCTTTGGAGACATCGGTGACCGCTTGGCTGACGGCGGACGAGTAGTTCGAGTCGGTGAGCTTTCCGCTCTTGGCGTGCAGAACGATCGGACTCGAGCCTTTGGACTGGTCGGGGAACGACTTGGCCAAGGTGTCGCTCGCCCGCTGACTGTCGGTGCCGGGCAGCGAGAGGTTGTCGTTCGTGTTGTCGCCCAGGGTGTGGGAGACAGCCACGAGCACGACGGCGGCAACCAGCCAGACGGCAACGACGACGTACTTCCTGCGGACGCAGAAACGCGCCACCGAATAGAGAATCCCCGTCATTACCTCCGCGCCCCTTCTTCAGCTGGTTATAGGCACAACCATCCTCGCGGCACGGTCGTGGCCTGTCAACCCACGCGCTCGACAGTCCCGGGCGCCCGAGCAGCCTGATTCACCCCAACGGGCCGCCGGCCAAACCGATCACAGCTCCCGCCAAACCGGCGAGAATCAAGACCGGCACGATCCCTGCTCGTCCGACGAGCAGCGCCACGGCGGCGGCGCCCAGAACCACGAATTGCCAGCTCTGCTTGAGCGCGCCTGCGAGCGGGATCGCCGAGCCGAGAATGGCGCCGATCGCTGCCGGCCCGGCGCCGTCCAAAAACGCCTGCATGCGCGGATTGGCCCGTAGCCGGTCGAACTGCGATGCGCCGAGCAGTACGAGCGAGAACGACGGCAGGAATGCGATCAGCGCCGCCAGTCCGGCGCCGCCCAGGCCGTGCGCCGCGTACCCCACCGCCGCCACCGTGGACGTCACAGGCCCGGGAGTCACCTGACCCAGCGCCACCGCGCTGAGAAAGCCCGAGGACGACATCCAGTGGTATGTGTGCACTGCATCCGCCTGCATCAACGGCACGATCACGAAGCCGCCGCCGTAGGAGAGTGCGCCGACTTTGAAGGCAACCCAGGCGAGTGCGCCGATCCCGCCCGTCGTGGCGAGTAAGAGCAGCGGCCCGGGGGCGATCGCTGAGACACCGCGGCCACCACCCCGTCCCAGCAGCTCAGCCACGCCGCACGCGAGCAGGACGAGCACCAGGTAAGGGCCGAGTGTCGCCGCCGCGGCGGCGCCGAGGAGCGCATAGGCGATCCAGCGAATACGCCGTCCGCTCTCGGCGCGCACCCGCTGCCAGCTCGGGGCTAGCAGGCTCAGGCCGGCCTGCACGGCGACCGCGGCAACGGCCGCCCCGGCACCGGCGCCGGCGCCCCGGATCCATGCCGGCGGCGAGTTCGCCAGGAACACCGCCGACAGCGCCGTCACCACGATCACGGCCGGCAGGACGAATCCGACTCCTCCGACCACGGCGCCGAGTGGCCCACTCAGCCGGCGCGCGACATATATCGCCAGCTGAGTCGAAGCCGGCCCGGGCAGGAGGTTGCACGCGGCGATCGCCGACTCGATGTCCTGGTCGGTCAGCCACCGGCGCCGCTCGACAACGAGGCGTCGGATCAGCGCGATGTGGGTCGGTGGACCGCCGAACCCGGTGACTCCGATCCGTGTCCACTCGCGAGCGATCGTGCCCAGGGGGACAGCCTGGCCGCGGGGCTCGGCCTTGCTCAATGAAGCAGGGTGCGCTCGCCGGCGGCGCGCTCGAGCGACTCGCCCTCGAGCCGCAGGCCGGCCCATTCATGCATCTGCTCGGCCCCCAGTGCGCGGTAGAACTCCAGCGCAGGCTCGTTCCATCCCAGCACCGACCAGTCGAGCCGTGCACAGCCGCGCTCTAGCGCGATCCGTGCCACATGTGAGAGCAGCGCACGGCCGATTCCGCCTCGGCGGTGTGCCGGCCTGACAAACAGATCCTCCAGGTACAGACCGGGACGGCAGAGCCAGGTCGAGAACGTCCCGAAGAACAAAGCGAAGCCGACCGGCTCGTCGTCGAGCTCGGCGATTACCGCCTCGGCCGCCGGGTGCTCCCCGAACAGGGCGTCGCGGAGCAGATCTTCGCTGCCTACCGCGCGTTCCCGCGCGCGCTCGTAGTCGGCCAGCTCGCGGATCATCGCCAAGACCAGCTCCACATCGTCGCGCTCGGCCGGACGAATGCGGACGCCGTCGCCGCGCTCGCCGGGGCGGTTGCGCGCGCTGTCGCTCACCCGTCCGAGGGAGGCTCGATTTCGCGTTTGAGGATCTTGCCCGTCGGGCCTTTCGGCAGCTCCTCGACGAACCACACGTGGCGGGGGTACTTGTATGCCGCGACCTGCTCTTTGACGAAGTCCCGGAGCTCCTCGGGTGTGGCGTTCTCCCCATCCTTGAGCGCCACGGCCGCCCCTATCTCCTCGCCGTACTCGTCGTGCGGCAGTCCGACAACAGCCGCCTCGCGCACGGCCGGATGCTCGTAGAGCACCTCCTCGATTTCACGCGGGTACACGTTGTAGCCGCCGCGAATGATCAGGTCCTTCTTGCGATCGACGATGAAGAAGTAGCCGTCCCCGTCCACGGTCGCCATGTCGCCGGTGTGAAACCAGCCGTCTTTGATCGTGTCCTCGGTTGCGTCGGGGCGCTCCCAGTAGCCCTTCATCACGTTGTGGCCGCGGATCACGATCTCGCCGACCTCGCCCTGTGGCACGTCGTCGCCGTGTTCATCGACCGCCTTCATCTCCACACCCTCGACCGGTGTCCCGATCGATCCGGGCTTGCGCTCGCGGTCGGGATGGTTGAACGAGGCCACCGGAGAGGTCTCGGAGAGGCCGTAGCCCTCGAGCACCGTACATCCGAACGCGTCTTCGAACCCGCGGAGCAGCTCGACCGGTAGCGCCGAGCCCCCGGACACGCAGACCTTCAGCGTCGAGGTGTCGAAGCGCTCACGCTCGTCGTAGTGGAGCATCGCGCCGTACATCGTCGGCACGCCCTGGAAGATGTTCACCTGGTCGCGTCCGATGATCTCGAGGGCCTTGCCTGGGTCAAAGCGCGGGATCAGCGTGAGCGTGCCGCCGGCCGAGATCGTTGCGTTCATTCCGCACGTCTGGCCGAAGGAGTGAAACAGCGGTAGCGCCCCCAGCGTCACCGCGTCCGCACCGAGGCCGAACAATGACCGGGCGATCTCGGCGTTGCGCTTGAGATTTCCGTGCGTGAGCTCAGCGCCCTTGGGCGTTCCGGTCGTGCCGGACGTGTAGAGGATCACGGCGGTGTCCGCGTCCTCGGTGTCCACCACTTCGGTCTGGGGTTCGGCCGCGCCGACGGTGTTCTCGAACTCGCCGGGCGAGACGATCAAACACTCGGCCCCGGCGTCATCGGCGCCGGACTGGGCGTCCTCGGCAAAGCCGTGCCAAGCGAATAGCAGCTTCGCGCCGGAATCCTCGAGGTAGAACGCCACCTCGCGGCGCTTGAGAAGCACGTTCATCGGGACGACGATCGCGCCGGCGCGCAGCACTCCGTAGTAACAGACGGGGAAATATGGGACGTTCGGCAGCATGATCCCCACGCGATCGCCGCGCGAGACGCCGTGCTCGGCGAGCAGACCGGCGACGTGTGCGCTGGCGCCGTCGAGCGCGGAATAGGTGAGCTCGGCGTCGTCGAGCTTGATTGCGACGTGGTCGCCATCGCGCTCGGCCGATTCGGTGAGGAGGCTCGCGAGGTTCATCTACTTGCGCTTCGCGCGCGTAGCCTACCCGCGCCGACGCCCGGGCATCGGGCATTCGCCGGGTCGGCTCGGCGGCGCTGCCTGCGCGGGGGGCTGCTTTGAGCGATGATGTCCCAGATTGCAGTGGACCTAGTGCCCAAGCAGATCACGCGGCCGGTCGGGAGGCTCGGAGCAGCCGCGCAGAACGCGCTCGAAGTCGCGCGTTTCGGCGGACTGGCCACCGACGAGGAGCCGTCGCCGTTCGAGGTCATCAGCGAGCATCGCGTCTACCGGCTGCGGCGCTACTTCCCCGACTCCGAGGTGGGAGCGCCGCCCGTCCTGCTCGTGCCGCCGATGATGCTGGCGGCTGAGGTGTACGACGTGTCGCCTCGAACCAGCGCCGTGACGATCCTCCGCGAGCACGGGGCAGATCCGTGGGTGGTCGACTTCGGCGCGCCCGAGCGCGAGGAAGGCGGGCTCGAACGGACGCTGGCCGACCACGTGCTCGCCGTCTCCGACGCGGTCGACCGCGTCCGCGAGTACACCGACAAGGACGTCCACCTCGGCGGCTACTCGCAGGGTGGGATGTTCTGCTACCAGACCGCCGCCTACCGCCGAAACGAAGGTCTCGGCTCGCTGATCACGTTCGGCAGCCCGGTCGACACGCGCTTGGCCATGCCGTTCGGGCTGCCTGAGCAGTTCGCCGCCGGCGCGGCGGGTGTGCTGGCCGATCGGGTGTTCCGCGGCTGGGCGCTGCCCGCGTGGGCCAGCCGCACGGGCTTCAGCCTTCTCGACCCCGTCAAGTCACTGCGCAGCCGAGTCGACTTCATCCTCCAGCTGCACGATCGCGAGGCCCTACTCCCGCGCGAGGGGCAACGCCGCTTCCTCGAGGCCGAGGGCTGGGTCGCGTGGCCGGGTCCAGCCATGGCCGACTTCCTGCGCCAGTTCATCGCTCACAACCGGATGCTCGAGGGCGGGTTCGTGATCGAGGATCGGTTGGTCACGTTGGCCGACATCGCTTGCCCGGTCCTGTCCGTGGTGGGCAGCGTGGACGAGATCGCCCCGGCGGCGGGCGTGCGCGCGATCCGCCTTGCCGCCCCGCGCGCGGACGTGTATGAGCTGTGCCTGGACGCCGGGCATTTCGGCCTGGTCGTCGGTTCCAGGTCGAAC